>CAYQAJ010000317.1:0-5624 GCA_964415245.1 uncultured Pirellulaceae bacterium
GTTCCCGAGCACGAGCCGATTCGGTTCCAAACCAGAAGCGGTGTTCTGACTTGCACGCGGAGCAGCGACTTGATCGAGCTCGACTTTCCCGCAACGCCGGCGCGCGAAGCCGAGCCACCGGCCGGACTTCTCGACGCATTGGGCGCCAGGCCCTCGTTCGTCGGTCGGTCGAAGTTCGACACGTTCGTCGTCGTCGAATCCGAATCGGTGGCTCGCTCGCTCCAACCCGATTTTGCGCGGTTGCGCAAGATCGCGATGCGAGGCCTGATCGTGACTAGTACGTCCGACGACCCGCGGTTCGACTTCGTCTCTCGCTTCTTCGCCCCCGGCGTGGGAGTCGACGAGGACCCTGTGACCGGGTCAGCCCACTGCTGCCTCGGTCCCTACTGGGGCAAACGGCTCGGCAAAACCGAGATGACCGGGTTGCAAGTGTCTGACCGAGGCGGCGTTGTCCGTGTTCGAGTCCAGGCGGATCGTGTTCTCCTCGGAGGGCAGGCTGTTACCGTGCTGCGAGGGAACCTGGCGGAGGGAGTATCGAGCACACCAGAATGATCGCCGCCATGGACATTCCCGTCAGCGAAATGACAATTGCCAATAACGATGAAGTGCTCGTCGTCGGGCAGAGCACGGAAGAATCGGTGGAGGCATGATGACCGACGAGGAATTCCTCGCCGCATTTGAGAACTGCACGCTGCCGTTCGAACAGTGGAATCATCGGGCCCATGTTCGCGTGGCTTATCTCTATGCGTCTTGCCTCGATGTCGATTCGGCCACGCAGCGAATGCGATCGGGCGTCAAGGCGTACAACAAGGCGAACCGCGTCCCCGAGGCGCTGGACCAGGGATATCACGAGACCATCACGGTCGCCTTCATGCGGCTGATCAGCGAAGCGGCCGCCCTCGGGGACCATGCCGGTTCCTTTGACGAATTCGCGCAACTCTGGCCACAACTCTTCGACAAGCGAGCGCTGCTCCGCTTCTATTCGAGGCACCGCATCATGTCGGCGGAAGCGAAGGCGAGTTACGTTGAACCGGACCTGATGCCGTTATCGGCGGAGGCTCTCGGCTCCCTTCCCGACCAACTCGTCGTTTTCGATGTCGATGGAACCCTGATTCAGTCCATCGGAATCGATGATCGCTGCTTTGCCCAGGCCGTGTCGGATGTTCTGGGCATCACAGGGATCAGCACCGATTGGGCCGACTACCAGTACCAGACAGATGCTGGCCTCATCTTTGAAATCGCCAGCCAACATCTCGGCACACCGCCGAGCGACGAGTTGACGAGCCGCGTCAGAGAGCAGTTCCTTCACTTGCTGAGCCGAGAAGCGAAAGCACCCGGATTCACGTTGCCAGAAGTGCCGGGGGCATGTTCCGTTCTCGACGTGCTCCGGTATCATCCGAGGTGGTGCGCCGCCATCGCTACGGGCGGTTGGGCGACCCCCGCCAAGCTCAAGCTCGGCCATGCGAGCGTCCCTATTGAAGGCATTCCTTTTGCTTCGTGCGACGACGCCATGCCGCGTGAAGAGATCATTGAATGTGCGACCCGTCGAGCGGAACAGCATCACGGGCGCAGAGCGTTTAGAGAGATTGTGTACGTCGGTGACGGATCGTGGGACGCCATTGCTGCCCAACGACTGGGAATTGGATTCATCGCCGTAAGAACGAACTCAGCAGCCTCTACCTGGGACGACGACGGATCACCCGCGGTCCGCGATTTCTCCGATCCGCACGCGTTCATTCGTTTACTCGATTCCGTCGTTTCGAAATGAGCGCGCATGTTTGAGCTGCTGTGGAACATCCCCCTCAGCGAAGCCAAGATGGCGCAAATCATGGATTCGTTGGCGCTTGGCGCCTGCCAACGAGTGCTCGACGTGGGGTGCGGCTGCGGCGAGGTGTTGATTCGGCTCTACGAGCGATTTCAGATCCAAGGAATTGGCATCGATAAGTCCCCGGACCACGTCGCCGAAGCCGTGCGACGGGCCGATGGTCGCGTCACCCAGTCAGCGGTTCGCTTCTTCGAAGGCGATGCGCAGTCCTATGCCGAGGACCCGGGTTCATTCGATATGGCCATGTGCATGGGGTCCACGCACGCCTTTGGCCTCGGCAGTGGAGCGTACCGGAACGCAGTCCGACAGATGATGTCCGTGGTGGCGCCCGGCGGCCTGGTGCTCGTGGCGGATGGCTACCTGAAGCGACCGGCCACGCCCGAGTACCGCAAGATTCTCGGCGACTCGCTGCCCGATGAAATGACGCACGCCGCCAATGTTGCCACGGGCACGGACCTCGGGCTGATTCCGCTGGCTGCCTGGACCAGCAACGAAGACGAGTGGGATGATTTCGAGTGGACCTATCAGCGCATTGTGCAGCGGAATGCCGAAGGAAGGCCGGACGACGAGAGAGCTAAGGCGAGGCTCGTTCAGCGTCGGCAGTGGATGCAAGCCTACCTTCAGTGGGGTCGGGAAACTCTGGGCTTCGGCGTGTACCTTTTCCAGAGGCCGAGGGACTGATGCTGCCTGGCGTCGACATCGCCTTCGCGCTCGCGGTCCAAGCGACCCAAAAGGAGAGGAACCCCGAGCCACCGATCCGTCGAATGGGGCCGTGGCTGGCAGACAGCCGTGACGCCGGGCAAGTCGGCACCGTCCTGAAAGGGGAACTCGCGTAACGGAGATTGCGGAGTCCCTCGTTCGACAACTTGTACGGGTTCCTCGCCTTCGATTCGCCGGTTCCTTGTCTGTTTTGTCGTCGGCGCCCAGGGATGCCTGCGACGGGAAGCAGGCGGGGTCGGTTACGCGTGCCTTTCGCCTGTTCCGTTCTTGGTTGGCCCTAGTTCCCACTGCCGTCGTAATCAGTCGTTACCAGGGAAGGGGGGATCCCTGAGCCGACGACGTCGACCGCGGGCGGACCAGCTCCCTCTGTCGTTCGGCCATTCAGGGTTTCGCGTCGGGCGATTCCGTAGGCCCGACGCCCGGGGACCGCGGAGCCCAATGCAACCGTCGACGACCGACCCCCGGTCTCTCGCCGCGATCCTCTAGTTCCGGCACGCTCCTCGACTCATTTCCCGCGCCGCCTGCGCACGTGCGGCTGTCAATCCTTGCCGGTCGTGCCGATCTCGCGGGAATTGTGGCTCGTTGGGGTTGTGCCGCGTATGCCGGGTCCGCACCGTCCGATCAACCGTTGCGGTGGGCAGCGTCGATACACGTCGTACCATCCTGACATCCGCCAAATCCCCTACGGCCCGCAAACGCGGCACGCAAAGCGTTGAACCCTCCCTCACGCCCTCCGCAGCCCGCGGCGGTTGTCCCATCGTCCGGTCGTTTCACGTCTTACCGCGCCAGCGCCGCGCGACGGCCGGCCACCGTATGCAGCTCATCCCGCTTCCAAAGGCGCACGACCATTCGACCCATGCGGCTGACCATCGCGAATCACCTGGGCATCGCCGCGATGCTGTCGATCGTCGCGCTTTCGGCCATACCGCGCGCCGCGGCCCAAGTGGGCGGAGCGTGGACTGCCACGGCGCCTTCTGAGTTGCACGGCGCGCCGACCGACACCGCCAGCCAACCACTGCTCGAAGCGCGAGTTGTCGGCATCGCCCCCACGCGATCGGCGAACGAGGAAGATACGAGGCGCTGGGCGAAACAGGACAGGTACTCGCCAGGCGCACGCGATCTGTCCGAGACTCTTCCCACTCCTTACGACGGCAGACTCCCAAACAGCGATTTGCCGCACTATCGGTTCGCGCCTCGAACAGCCGGGGCCGACGAGGATAGTCTAGGGCCACGCGACGAGCACGACACGGCGACGCCCAGCGACCCATTCTTACCCGTCCCGGATTCCGATTCACCAATCGACGTCGCTTGGCCCGACCTCGACAACACGTTGACCGTGATCCACACGCCGCTCAATTACCAGGTCCCTCCCACGGCCGAAAACTTGCCGTACGACTGGTTCGGCGGTTGTCGGCCCGTGGAGCACTGGTGCAACCTCGATATGCAGGTTCGCTCGTACTACAACAATGACCAGCGGATCGAATTCACCGGACAGGAAGCTACGTTCGGCGCCGAGGGCGTGTTGGCAGCCCACCTGGTGCAGCAAGCCGGCTCGTTCGAGTTCGGCGTGCTGGGAGAGCTGTTCATCAATCAGCCGTTTGACCGCAACATTCTTGTCGACACGCCGGAGCGGGCAAGCTACCGCGGTAACTTTGAGATCGAACCGTTGGAAATCTCACAGGCCCTGCTGACGTGCCGCAGGGGAGACGTGCTGGTGGGCATGGGGAAGATGGTCACGCCCTTCGGTCGAACCTACTTTCCGCTGTATCGCAACGACCTTAGCGACGCGCCGTTTATCCGCACCGAGGCGATCCTGTGGCGCGAAACGGGGTTTCTCGTGCAGTATGATCCGGGACCATGGATGTTTACCGCCGCCTTGACCAACGGGAGCGAGGACCGCGACACCAACTCGTCGAAGGGAATCGTCGCTCGCGTCGGCATCGATCTGGCTAACTTCGCCGTCGGCGCGTCGGTCAAATGGCACGACGGCATCGGCTCGGAAGGGCAGAAGGCGTTCAACAACCACGCGGGCGTCGACTTTATGTTTCGGCATGGCCCTCTGATCATCTCGGGCGAGGCGATTTACGACGAATACGGATACCGCCGCCCCGGGTTCGATCCCAACGACATCACCTGGGGCCGAAGCATTTATCATCGCGACCAGAATCTGGCCGACGATCGACCCATCAGCGGATTCGGCTACTACGTAAACGCCGTGTACGAGGCCCCCGGTTGGACGGGCGTGCTCAACTACGGCGAATTTTATCCCGAGCAGATCGGCGACCCCATTCACGATGTGACAACCCGCCGTGGATTCGCGAAATGGATCGTCCATCTTTCCACGCAAATGGACGTCTACACCATGTTCATGCTGGAAAACACCGTCCGCAACGCGCAGGCCGGCCGCGATCGACAAGGGTGGAACGTCCTGGTCGGCTTACAGTACACGCTGTAGGGTTCCCGGCAGTGGGCGGCTCGTGGGGCCGAAAGTTGACACCATCGACCGGCGTGGCGAGAATCGAAAACGCAGCACGTCTGCCTGTGCGACGCCTTTTGATCGCGTTGGGACCGACCTCCCTCGGCCCGTGACCCAGCCGTCGTCGCCATGACTGGGCTTGGCCCTGCGTCAAGCGGCCATGTGCCTCCCATGCGAGCCACCGATGTCCACGCAAGGCGACTGGGCTACTCACGCACACGACCCCGATCGACAGTGGCTCGACGAAGAGGCTGATCGGTTCGAGCAACAGTGGCGCAGCGGCAAAGAGCCGTCGATTGCGGAATTCCTGGCACGCCACGATCGCCCACGCCAGGCGCTGCTATTGCCTGAGCTCATCATGATCGATCTCGAATGGCGGTGGCGCACGGGCCAGCGCCAGCCGTTGGAGAAGTACTTTTCCAAGTGGCCCAATCTCCGCGGCAAAGAGTTTCGCGGGCAGGTTCTCGAACTGGCGCGCGTCGAATGTCGAGTCCGCGTGCAGCATGGCGAGCGGGTGTCCGTCGAGGATTACCGTCGGCGATTTGGCAGCCTCGATCCGCAGGGATTGGCGCTGGCGCTGGAGCCGGTGCTGGGCTCCGTCGC
>CAYQAJ010000318.1:0-5613 GCA_964415245.1 uncultured Pirellulaceae bacterium
CATCCCGATCCGCCACGGGTACTGCCCATAGTTCTTGCCGGCCTTCTCCTTCTCCAGCATGCCCTGAAACACCAGGCGCAAGTTCTCGGTGTCGACGGTCATCGTCTCGTCGGACCCCTCGCGGATCAGTTCGCCGTGGCTCACGTTGTCGGTCCACAGATCGACGCCGCTTGCCGGGCGGATATTCACCGCTCCGGCAAACGGGCGCTCCCACGTGTCGGCCACCGGCCGCCACTCGCCGTCGAGCCGGTCGGCAACATAGGCCTTGTAGTACCGCTGGCCATTCTCCTCGACGATGGTCAGGTACTGATCGCGGCCCTGGAGCTTGTACGTGTGGCTGGCTTCAAAAATGGCCGCCCGCAGTGCCAGCTCGCAGTGGCCGAACCCGCGCGGAAAATCGGCCAGCCGGGTCCACAGCCGCCACATTCGGCCGTCGAGACTGGTCAGAAACAGGTACGCCCGGTCGTCGTCGCAGATCACCCAGTAATCGAGCCCGCCCACGGTGCGCGGATCATCGGCCCCGCCGTCGAGCATCGGCTCCGCCTTCGTCCACGACGCCGGGTCGCTCAGCCGCTCGGTGGTCGAATACGCCACCCACATCTTGTCCGCCCCAGGCACGCCCACCTGATAAACGAGATACCACTTGCGATGCGGGTGAAAATAGAACACCTGCGGAGCACAAAAATACTTGCTGTCGCTGAGGTCCAACAAAACCCGCTCGGCCGCGTTCGCCTCGTCCCAATCCTCGAACGAACAATACTCAATGGCCGACCGCCCCGGCAGCTTCACAGTCATAAACACATGCCACCGGCCATCGTGAAAAACGACCGTAGGATCCTTCTGCGCCCGACTCGGCTCGACGTCCCGCACCTCGGGCCCAATCAGCGGCCCACTATACTCCCACCGCTCGGGCAGGCGGAATTCAGAGCGCTCTCGCGGTCGGTCGTCTTCCTGCCGGTCCTGAGCATGTCGGTCCTGTGCGTTTGCGTGCGGCATCCCTTGCCGACAATCATTCGCCAGACACAGACTGCCGAAGAGCACGACAAGAAATCCCCACTTCGCGACGATGTTCCACATGTTTTCACCTTCGTCAATGCCGGGGCGAAAAAGGCGGGGACGCACATGGTCTCTTACTCGTCGTGCTCGAGCGAGCTGGGGTCCACGTGCAGGTCGTGGCAGGCGTTGATGAAGCTGGCTGCGCTCCACGCTTGAAACGCCTTGCCCATGGGGCGGCCCGTCTGGCCGTGGTGCCACTCGTTGAATTCCCAGTCCTGGCTCACGCCCAGGGAACAGAGCCGCGCCAGCTTCACCAGCTCGCGCCGCGCCAGATCGGGCAGACCCAGCTTGTGGATGTACCGCACCCATAGCCCTCCGACGAACGGCCAGATGCCGCCGTTGTGGTAGTGGTCGGGCAGGTTGAGCAGGTTCACGGTGAAGTACTCCCGCCACTCCGGATCGCCGCCGTGTACGACCGGGTACAGATTCTTCACCGGGGCCGGCTCGTTCACCCCCACCCCCCACAGAAAGCGAAACGTCATCATGGCCCGCTGCTTGTCGATCAAGTTGGTGAGATAAGCGAGCAGGTTGGCGTACACGTCGCACCGCCAACTGAAGCTGAAGGGGGAAACCTGCGCCACCAAGTACCGCGAATCCCCCAGACCATATTGCACGTCGCTGAATTGTCGCCCCGCTTCGCTGTGGTCCATGGCGGTCGAGGGCCAGAAGCTCCGCAGGATGACCCGCCCCACGTGCTGCGCCCAACTGCGGTAGTCGCTCGCCTTGTCCTCCTGGCCGACCCGGTCGAGGATGTTCGCGTAGCAAATGAGCGCCCGATACCACAGCACCTCGTCGTACAGCACGTGGTAGCTGCGAGCGAACAGGTCGGTCCAGTCGCCGGCCTCGGGCACCTCCAGCATGCCGCAGTTGTTGGAATCGTGGGCGCTGAGCCAATCCATAGCCCGCTGCAAGACGGAGAGATACTGCTCGACGAGCGTAAAGTCCTCGGTCTGTTGCGCGTGGCGCCACACGGCAATGATGATCCACAGGGCGCTGTCGAGCGAGGTAATGCCCCCCACGCCGCCGTACTCGGCACGATCCTCGTCGATCAGCACGTGTGCCGGGATGATACCGGTGGGCGCCTGGTGATCGAGAATCGTGCGCAGCGTCTGCACCTGGCAGCGGCGGATGTCAGGGTCGTCCAGGTCGAGCGACCAGATGATGGTCTTCGCCCCGTCGCGGGCCCACACGCTGCGATAGTTCTTGTCGGTGCCGTAGACCTGGTTGTCGGTAAGCGAGCAAGCTGAAAAGCCCTTGGGCGTGATGCACCGCATCAGCGCCTCGATCGCCTTGTGATAGGCAAGCTGCAACAGCGACTGATCCTCGGAGGTCAGCTCGCGGTATTCGTGCGGTCGAAACAGAATTTTCCGAGGCACTGGCGGCGGGTCTCCGGGTGCTGTGGGAGCGGTCAGGGCTATTGTGCGATTCGGCGGGCGCAAGCTCCAAATCTCAAAATCTCAAATCACAAATCTCAAACAATGCTTAACTCTCAACTCCCAAATTCCAATGCGGACACAGATCATCGTCAATTGGTGTTTGGTCAAGGGTGGTCGCCCCCGTGGCTAACACACGTGGCTAACACACGTGGGTCATCGAGATTCTGGAATTTGGAGCTTGAGGTTTGTTTGTGATTTGGGATTTGTGATTTGGAGCTTCGAGCTTCAGGCGAGCAGCCTCTCTCAACGTGCAAACGTACGCTACCCTAGTTCCTGACTGCGGGGCAATTCGGCCAGATCGCTCAGGCCGAATAGCTCCAGGAACCGCGGGCTGGTGCAGTAACGCGGCTTGCGCGGTTTGTCCCGGTCGCGCTCGATCCGCACCAATTGCCGCCGCACAAGCTGCGTGAGCACGCTGCTGCTCGGTTTGCCGCGGAGCTTATTCACGTCTTCTCGCGTGACCGGCTGGTGATAGGCCACGATCGAGAGCACGTCGATCGCCGCCTGCGAAAGCCGCGCCTCCCGCATCCGCCCGTAGAACCGGTCGCGCAGCGGGGCAAACTCCTTGCGCAGCACGAGACGATAGCCGGCCCCTTCCGAGAGAATCGCGTACGGCGCCCCCTCGCTGGCGTAAGCCTCGTTCAGCTCGGCCACAAGTTCGTCGACTTCCTCGGGCCGCACGCCGCGCATCGTGGCGGCCACTTGCTTCGACGTGAGCGGCACATTGTCGGGATGCCCGACGAAGAGCAGCGCCTCGATGATGCTCCGCGGCGTGATCGGGCAGACCTCGTCGTCGGCCGGCTGATCGTAGCCGCGATCGTAGCCCTCACGCTCCGCGTGAGGATCCTCCGCCCCACCATCGTCCTCACGCTCGGCGGAAGAATCGGCGGCCTCGGGAGTGTAGGGATCGCTGCCTTCCCCCATCAAGGCCGCATACGCGCGGCTCAGCTCCTCGAGCGAATAGCCCGACTCGTCCGGAACCGCCTGGAAGCTGTCGAGCCCGAGCTCTTTGGGCGGCGTCGGCTTGTCGCGCTGATTCATTCCGGCACTATAGGCCGACCCGGCGGTAATCGGCAAGGTCGCTCTCGCTGCGCGCCGCCACGCCCATTGCGTCGTAGCTGAATTCCCAAGAATTCAGCCGCGTCGACCCGGCCCTCGCCTTCGGAATTCTGTGCGAATCCCGCTACGGCAGCTTCGGCCAGGAGCACTACCACCGCTTACCCACCTGCTGCTTCATGAAGGTCAGCGAATCGCGGGAAAGCTGTTCCTCGCTCTCGAACATCCGCCGCCAGATCTTGGTGGCCGCCGCCAACTCGGGCAGCGCCAGGCCGAACGCCTCGACCATCATCCAGCCGTCGTAGTTCACTTCGCGCAGCGCGTCGAAGTTCGCCGACCAGTTCACGCCCCCTTGCCCCGGCGTGCTGCGGTCGTTTTCGGAGATGTGCACGTGCACCATGTACGGCGCCGCCGTGCGAATCGCCTCGCGGGCCGACTTCTCCTCGACGTTGGCGTGGAACGTGTCGTACATCATGCGGCAGTTCGAGTGGTCGACGTCCTTCACGAACCGCACCGTGTCGGCCGCGCAGTTGAGGAGATAGGTTTCGAAGCGATTCAGGTATTCCAGCCCCAGCATCACGTCGACCGAGCCGGCATGCTCGGCCACCTGCCGCATGCTCTCGACCCCCCACTTCCACTCGTCGGTCGTGGGTCCCGTACCGCTGAACACGCCGATAGCCGAGTGAAACGGCCCCACCAGGTGCGTCGCCCCCAGCGCGCGGCAGGAGTCGAGCGTGCGTTTGCTGTTTTCGACGCCGCGGGCCCGCACCTCCGCGTCGGGGCTGATGGGGTTGTCGTCGCCGGTGCGAATCGTGACGGCCGTTCGCGCCAGGCCCAGGTCGTCGAGCCGCTTGCCCCACTGGGCGTACTTCTTGTCGTCGGCGTCGAACACGGGCAACTCGACGCCGTCGTAGCCTTGCTTTTTGAGCATTTCGAGCACCGGCACAATCGAATCGTCTACGTTGCCGGTCCACAGCAGCAGATTCATGCCGAACTTCATGGCGTTTCTCCTCGATGAGCCTTCAAACCGCCAGGCACGGGCGACGCGTCGGGGACTGGCTCACTTTGCGAGGCCCTTTGGAGTTGGTCCCATATCCCGCGCTGTGCCGAGCGAAGTGTGCCTGTCCCCTTCTCTGGACGCATCCGGTGCTGCACCTGACTGCGGGCTTATCCGCCAGCCGCCTCGCTGCTGAGCAATTCCCTCTTCCGCTCGCGCACCCGCCGCCGCGCTGCGGGCAAAACGTCCGACAGCGCCGGCGGAACCGGCGGCAGCCCCACGCGGCGCATCACTCGTTCCAACCGCATCAGCAGTTTGGCATCGTCGGCGTAGTCGCACAAGAAGCGCTCGCGGCAAAACATGGCAAGCAGCTCCGGAAGCTTGTCGGCGCCCGCGTTGGTCATCCGCTCCGCCGCCGCGCGTAGCACGCGCCGATCGAGCGATTCGAGCGCCGCGTAATACGCGTCGATCCGCCCGGGGTGGTCGGCGATCAACTCCGCATCCAACAAGAGCTCGACCAGCACGTGCCCCAAAAAGCTGGGTCGCATCCCGGAGTCGCCCGGCACGAGATCGCGCACGGCCAGAGTCAGTTCGAGGCTCAGCTCGGCGAAGACCCTCGTCTGATGGAACCACCGGTCGTCGTGATGGTGCTGCACAATCCCCCGGGCCAGCGCCGCCACGTGCTTCTCGGAATCGCTAATCAGCGGCTCCGCCCACTTCGACCGCGCCCTCGCCTTGCGGTCGATAACCCGTAACCAATCGGGCATCGCCGTGCCGGCCAGAAAATACGGCTCGTCGACAAACCGATAACCGTGGGCGAAGTAGTTCATGGCGAAAGCGGAAGGCCGAAAGCGGAGGACGGCGGCAGCTCGTGGTTGGTGGTCGGTTGTCGGTTGTTGTTTGTCGGTGGCGAGTCCTTCGCGGGCGTTCGTTTATTGTAGGCGATCAACTCCGCTGTAGGGCTCGCAATGCGACAACGAGCGCGGAATTCCGATCATAACCCGAAGCGTAAGCGTCCATGAGAGGGACTCCGTCAAGAGTCGAAAGCGAGACGAAGGCGGGATTCCC
>CAYQAJ010000319.1:0-5613 GCA_964415245.1 uncultured Pirellulaceae bacterium
TCCTGGGAAGCATGGCGCCCGAGGCCCGCCAGGAGTTCTACGACGGATACGATCGCTGGCTGAAGATGCCGCTGGACGAGTTGCCGCGCGACGAAGTCCGCACGCAGATTCTGGGCTTCGCGGACGTGCTGAATGAGCTGCGCAAGGCATCCACCCGCGAGTCATGCGATTGGAACCTGGCGCTGGGCGAGCTGAAGGGGGCCGAAACGATCGGCCTGTTGCTCCCCGAAGTGCAGGAGATGCGCAACGCCTCGCGCCTCTTGCGTTTGAAGGCCCAACTGCAAATCGCGGAGGGCGATTTCGACGGCGCCATCGAAACGCTGCGAATGGGCTACCAGCTTGGAATCGACGTGGCCGAGACTCCGATCCTCATCAACGGCCTGGTGGGGATCGCCATTGTCGGCATGATGAACGACGGCGTCCGCGAGTTGATCAATGTCCCCAGTTCTCCCAATCTCTACTGGGCGCTGGCGTCGCTTCCCGAGAGGCCAGTGGATCTGCGTCCGGCCATGCAATATGAAATGAGTGTGCCGTTGCGGCTGTTTCCCTTTCTGGCCGACGCCGAAACTGCTGAGCGAACGCCCGCAGAGTGGCGACACGAGATCGCCGACGCAATCACGCAGCTCAACACGTTGGGACCCCTGGGGGGATCGAACGGTCCCCACATTCTCCCCAATCAAGCCGAGCTGGCCGCCACGGCGCTCGTGCTGGCCCGCTATCCGCAAGCCAAGAAAGAGCTGATCGACGCCGGCTACGACGAAGGGGCGGTCGAAAAGATGCCGTCTGCCCAGGTGGTGGCGATCGACGCCGCACGGACGTATCGCTACCTCTACGGCGAAATGTTCAAGTGGACGTTGCTTCCGTACTGGCAAGCCAATGAGCGGATCGAGCAAACCCTAGCCAAGCTCCAGCGCGAAGGATATTTGGCTCCCGCCGCGGTGTCGCGCGAGGTGCTTCCCATCACCGCGCTGCTCATGCCCGCTTCTTTGGCGGCGATGCGGGCCGAGGTTCGGGTCGAGCGCGACCTGTCGGTTTTACGAACGATCGAGGCGCTGCGAGCGCACTATGCCGCGACTGGCGAGCTGCCCTCCACGCTCGAAGAGCTCGACTCGCTCCCCGCGCCTCGCAACCCGATCACGGGCGATCCGTTCGTGTACCGCGTGGCGGACGGGAAGGCCGTTCTCGACGCGCCGCCGCCGCGCGGGGTGGCTCCGCTTCACGGCGGCTACCAGTACGTGATCGAGATCTCCAAGAAGGATGGCGCTGAATAGCTCGCCCGCGCTCGGCGGGATCGAGCGACTAGCGTGAATGACGAATGACGAAGCCCGAATGACGAAGGGATGACGCGGTGCGAACAACAAACTGCCAATCGAGGAGAATGGCCATGACGCGGACACGGTTTGCTGGGGTGTCTATCGTTCTTCTGTCGACCGTATCCCTGGTGCTTGTGGGGCCAGTAGGCCAAGTCCTGAACCGGGCGCACGCCGCCGAGCCGGCCGAGACCATTGCCCCGTTCGTCGACGAGCAGGTCGTGGCGGTTGGGTACGTCAATCTGGCCAAACTCGACGTGCTTGGTCTGGTACGTAATGTCGCCAACCGGGCGGTGACACGCGACGCATTGGCTCCCTCGCCCGACGCAAGCGGCCGCCTTACCCCGGCCGAAGCGTTCCGCGCTCAGTTCGATCAAGCCGGAGCCGCCGCCGACGCCGTGGTGCGGACCCTTCGCGACGCCGGTTGCAGCGAGTTGTTCCTGGTGGTCCGCAGCATCGACCCACGGGAAATGCCGTTTGTCGTGGCGCCGATCAGTAAAGACGG
The DNA here is from genome assembly GCA_964415245.1 of uncultured Pirellulaceae bacterium. Taxonomy (GTDB): domain Bacteria; phylum Planctomycetota; class Planctomycetia; order Pirellulales; family Pirellulaceae; genus CAYQAJ01. The sequence goes on from CAYQAJ010000319.1 coordinate 1,816, forward strand.
TAACGCCGAGACGGTCGCCGCGCTCTTGAAAAAACCGCAGGGACCCTTCGACGAAACCGGCACCGTCCACGGCGCCGTGGTGGCCGGCTCGCGCGGCATCCTCGACCGCGTTAAGGCGATCGAGCCTACGAAACGGCCTGATCTGGCGGAAGCAATCGCGGCAGAGAAAGACGGCGAGTTGCGGCTGGCGATCGTCCCCACCGAAGATCAGCGTCGCGTGCTTCGCGAGATGATGCCGGCCCTTCCCGATGACTTGGGCGGCGACGACGCGGCCGGCATTCTGGCCGACGGGCTGCGGTGGATCGCTGTGTCGCTCAACACTTCGCCTAAGCTTTCCGCCGCCGTGATTGTGCAAGCTAAGAACGCCGAGGCCGCCCGCGCTCTGGAGCAGATGGCCCAATCGGGCGTGAAACAACTGGGCGAAGTGCCCGACGTCCGCCGGGCGCTGCCGGATTACGACGAATTGGCCAAGTTGCTCACCCCGCGCGTCGAGGGCGACCGGCTGGTGCTTGTGCTTGCCGCCGAGGAAGGTGGCGCCAATCCGCTCGCACGGCTGATTAGCACGCCGTTTTCCGGCGCCCGCCAGGCAGCGCAGCGTGCTCATTGCACCAATAACCTGAAGCAACTCGCGCTGGCCATGCACAACTATTACGATACGTACAAGCATTTGCCCGCGAGGGCCAACTACAGCGATGATGGCAAGCCGCTGTTGAGCTGGCGCGTGCAATTGCTTCCCTACATCGAGGAGGCTGCACTGTACAAGGAGTTCCACCTCGACGAACCGTGGGACAGCGAGCACAACATCAAACTGGTCGAGAAGATGCCCAAAGTGTTTGCGTGCCCGACCGCCAAGCTGGAAAACGGTAAGACGACCTACTTGGTGCCTGTATCCGACGGAACGTTGTTCAGCAAGAAAGAGGGAACGGGGTTCCAGGACGTGAAGGACGGTACATCCAACACGTTGATGATCGTGGAGGTGGATGAAGATCATGCCGTCATTTGGACCAGGCCCGACGATCTGGATGTCGATCTCAAGGCGCCCTTGCGCGGCCTGGGCTTCGAGCACGGCGACGGCTTTCTGACGGCATTCTGCGACGGCAGCGCGCGATTCATCTCGAAGAACATTGAGGTGAAGGTGCTGTCGGCCCTGTTCACGATCGCCGGCGGCGAATCGGTGGAGTCGCCGTAAGCGCGATTGCCGCCGAAGTCGCACGGTGTTGGCGTTGGCGCCGTCATTCCCGCGAAGGCGGGAACCCACGCCCCGTTCATGTGGCGCTTACCGGCGACGTCGTCAATCCCGTGAAGGCGGGAATCCACGCCTCACGGCATCACGCGGCTCAAGAACTGCCGCGCGCGCGGAGTTTGCGGGTCGTCGAGCACTTTCTCGGGCGGGCCCTGCTCGACAATCGAACCGTCGGCCAGCACGACTACCCGGTCGGCGGCGCGTCGAGCGAAGCCGATTTCGTGCGTCACCACGATCAGGGTGAGTCCATCTCGCTTCAGGTCGACCAGCACGTCGAGTACCTCGTGCTTGAGCTCGGGGTCGAGAGCGCTGGTGATCTCGTCGCACAACAGTCCGCGGGGCGACATTGCCAGGGCCCGCGCGATCGCCACCCGCTGTTGCTGCCCGCCCGAGAGCTGCCGCGGATAGGCGTCGAGCCGATCGGCCAGGCCGACCCGCTCCAACAAAGCGATGGCGTGCGTGCGGGCCTTGTCGCGGGGTGTGCCCAGCACGTGCCGGGGCGCTTCGGTCAGGTTGTCCAGCACGTTCAGGTGCGGGAAGAGGCGAAAGTCCTGAAAGATCATTCCTAGCATTCGCCGCAACGGTCGCGCGGCCGAACTGGAAAAGCCCGCCGACAGCCGATGCGGCCCCACACGCACCTCGCCCCGCTCGAACGGACACAGCCCGTTGGCGCATCGCAGCAAAGTCGATTTGCCGCCGCCGCTGGGGCCGATCACCGCCACCGTTTCGCCGGGCTGCACGGCAAGCGTCACGCCGTCGAGCACCACGCGCTCGCCGAAGCGCTTGTGAATGCCGTCGAGCTCGACGGCGCACGGCTCCGATACAGTGCTGGTTGTAGCGGTCGGCTCAGACATGGCGCCCCCACCGCCTCTCGAGGTAGCGCGACAGGTATCCCAGCGGCACCGACATCACCAGGTACAGCGCCGCGGTAGCCAGGCCGATCTCCAGGTACTTGAGACTCGACTTGGCCAGCATCTGGTACTGCTTGGTCAGCTCGACCACCGCGATGACGCTCACCAGGCTCGTGTCCTTGAACAGGGCCACGAAGTCGTTCGTCACCGGCGGCAACACGATTCGCACCGCCTGCGGCACGATGATGCGGCGGAAGGTCGTGGTCGGCCTCATGCCGAGCGAAGCGGCCGCCTCCCACTGCCCCGAGGGAATGGCCAGGATGCCCGCGCGGTAGATTTCCGCTTCGTACGCCGCGTAGTTGAGCCCGAAACCCAGCACTGCCGCCGCCATGGGCGACAGCTTGAGCGACCACACCCCCAGCCCCGCGCCGACCGTCGGCAGCCCGTAATAGAGAAAGTACAACAAGAGCAGCACCGGAATGCCGCGAAAGAACTCCACGTACACGGTGGCCAGCCACCGTAGCGGCGCCGGCCCGTACAGCCGCGAAATCGAGATCGGCAGCGCCAGCGCCATCGCCAGCATCATGCTCATCACCGAGATTTCGACCGTTACGACCGCGGCTTGCGCCAGAATGGGAAAGTACTTCCCGAACGTCCAGCGGCTGCCTGAAGCTCCCAGCACGTCGACCGGGAGCGCTTCATCGGCCAGGCGAAGCTGATCGTCATTCCAGATGTGCCACTTTTGGTAGATGCTCTTGAGCCGGCCCGATTCCACGAGCCGCACGATCGCATCGTCGACCTGGCAGGCCAGCGCTTCGTCTTCGGGACGAAAGGCGATCGCATAATAGCCCTCGTCGGTCGGTTCGCCGACGTATTTCAGCTTGGGATTGGGCCGCGCGTAGTAAACGGCGATGGGCAGATCCAACAGCACCGCATCGATGCGGCCTAGTTCCAGGTCGAGGTACGGTTCGACCTGGCCGTCGTACACGCGCTTTTCGATTTCCAGTTTGTCGAGCAGCCGCTCGGCCGCCGTCTCGCCGAGCGTGCCGACGACGGCGCCGGTCGCTTTGCACTCGTCGAGCGTGGCAAATCGCTGCTCGTCGGCGCGGACCACCAACTGCTGTTTGTAAATGTAATACGGCCGGCTGAAGCGGACCCGCGCGGCTCGGTCGGGCGTGATCTCCAGGCCGTTCATGGCGAAATCGTAGTCGCCGCGTTCGAGTCCCGGCACCAGCTCGTCGAAATGGTACTGCACGAACTCGATTTCGCGGCGCAGCTCCTCGCCCAGCGCGACGGCCAGATCGACCTCGAAGCCGACGTTGCGATTGGGGTCGTCGGGGTCCTTGAAGATGTAGGGAGCGCCCCCTTCGGCATCGGCCGCCCACCGCAAGGGCGGCGCCGTTTCGGCACTTCGCTTTGTCTGCCCCGCGACTGGAGTTTGCCGCTCGGCGATAACTCCGAGCGTCGCGATTATTACCGCAACGATGAGCGCAGCCAGAAGCAGCCGGCGAAGATCAGTCCATAACATCTGAGTTGGGGACCGAGGAGCGGAGTTGGGGATTGGGGGTTAGGGATTGGAGCGACAGTTTGAGAGTTGAACGTTGGGAGTTGAGAGTTGTTTGAGTTTTGCGATTTGGAGCTTTGCCGCTTGGCAATCCGCAACGCCGGGACAGCGCTCCGCTGCGCGTCGCGGCTAACCGTGGC
>CAYQAJ010000320.1:0-5531 GCA_964415245.1 uncultured Pirellulaceae bacterium
CACCGCTGCGCTCTTGCTCCTCTTTGAGCACCTTGACCACCGCGTCGAGGTTCTTGTTCGTCTCGCTGAGCGTTTTGCCCTCGGGCGCCACGTCGCGGTCGTGAAAGGCGTAGTACGGGGCGCCGAGCTTTTCGATCAGCTCGAACGCCACCCGCGCCCGGCGGACCGCGTTCTCGACCGACTCGCTGCCGTCGTCCCACGGCCGGATCATCGTACCCGCCCCAAACGGATCGCTCCCCGTGCCGCGAAACGTGTGCCAGTAGACGACGCTGAAGCGCATGTGCTCCTTCATCGTCTTGCCTTCGACCTTCTCGTCCGGGTTGTACCAGCGGAAGGCGAGCGGGTTCTTCGAGTCGGGCCCTTCGTAGGCGATTGGTTTAATCTCGGGGAAGGCCGTCATGGGTGTCTCACGTGGGTGGTAGAGGTGCGACAAGTTAGGGTCACGGAGGTCGTATGTTGCCAGATCGGAGCGCAATGGGCAAGCTACCGGCGCCGCGGACTTCACCGAGTTGTGGCCGGTCTCCCGACCGAGCCACGTGGTGTGCGTTGTGGCCGGTCTCCCGACCGAGCCACGTGGTGTGCATTGTGGCCGGTCTCCTGACCGAGCCACTGCGCTGTGCCCGGTCTCCCGACCGAGCCACATTTGTATCGCGTTGAGTCGGAGACCTTCGGTCGCGGAATCGGCGGGGTCGGGAGACCGGCGCCGAACTTCGCCCTCGCTAACGCGTCGGGTTTTGATTCCGAATTCTGATTTCCGACTTGCGGCTCACAATTCCAGTTGCGAAGGGGCGGGCTCGAACTTCGCCTTATGCGCTTCGACGTCGCGGAGCATCTCGGTGATCACATCGGGATGATCGGCCGCCACGTTGCGGCTTTCTCCAGGGTCGTGCTCGACGTTGAACAACAGCGGCGGATCGTGCTGCTCGGGCTCGGGCTGGCCGTAGCCGCTTTGCGTCGAAAAGTGCATCTTCCACGGGCCCTTGCGGACCGCCATCAGCCGGTACGCCCGATAGTAGAACAAGAGCTCCCGCTTGCTCGCGCCCTGGCCCAACAGCACGGGGGTCAGGTCGTAGCTGTCCATCACGCGGTCGTCGGGAATCGGCGCGCCGGCGAGCCCACAAGCGGTGGCGAAGATATCCATCGTGCTGGCGAGCTGCGCACTGGTGGTTCCCGGCGCGATCTTGCCCGGCCACCAGGCGATGGTCGGTTCGCGCATGCCCCCTTCCCAGGTGCTTCCCTTGCCGCCGCGCAGCGGACCGGCCGATCCGCCCAGATCGCCGAAGACGAGCCATGGTCCGTTGTCACTGGTGAAGAATACGACGGTGTTCTCGGCCAGCCCTTCGTCGCGCAGCACATCGAGCACGCGACCGACCGACCAATCGACTTCCTCCACCACGTCGCCGAACAGGCCGCGGCGGCTCTTGCCCAGAAATGCGTCGGAGGCAAACAGCGGCACGTGCGGCATGGAATGGGCCAGGTAGAGAAAGAACGGTCCCTCTTTGTGCCCGCGGATGAACTTGACGGCCTCTTCGGTGTAGCGGCGGGTGATCGTTCGCTGATCGGCGGGCCGCTCGATGATCTCCTCGTCGCGCATCAGCGGCACGTTCCAATACTCAAAGCGCGGATGCAAGAATGCCTCGCGACCCTGGGGAGAGTCGGCCACGCGGTCCATGTCGTTCGAATAGGGGATGCCGAAGTACGAATCGAAGCCGTTTCGCGTCGGCAGGAACGGCGGCAGATGCCCCAAGTGCCACTTGCCTACGCACGCGGTAGCGTAGCCCTTGGCCTTGAGCGCCTCGGCCAGCGTGATTTCGCCAGCCGGAATGCCCCCCTTGGAATTGGGAAACAGCACCCGACGCCTGCCGCTGCACATGCCGCTTCGTTGCGGAAGGCGGCCCGTCAAGAGCGCGGCCCGGCTCGGCGTACACACCGGCGCGGCCGAATAGAACTGGGTGAGCTTCATTCCCTCGGCCGCCATGCGATCGAGGTTTGGCGTGCGGATCGTCGGATGCCCGAAGCATCCCAAATCGCCGTAGCCCAGGTCGTCGCTGAAGATGACGACGACATTGGGCGGCCGGGACTCGTTGTCGTCGCAGCGGCCGAAGCGAGCGGCAAACGACGACGCAACGAGCGTCGCCAGTAGGGTCAGATGGAGAGTACGTGGCATCGCAAGAATCCCCCTCGTTGGCTGGCCGCCTCTTCGCCGCAGCGAGCGCTACGGCATAAGCATGGTAACCTCCGACCGATCGTCAGTTCCAGGATTCATGTTCAGGTTTCCGCTCTCCGCTCTCCGCTTTCCCTCGACTCACGAATACCGCCCCAGTATCCAATCGCCCAGGCTCGGCCAGAGCTGCGAGATCGCGAACAGGACCTTTGCTTTCGCGGGCACGACAAGCTCGGGCCGCCGGCGCTCGCACGCTTTCAGAATCCGCGCGGCGAGCCAGTGCGGGTCGATGCGGCGAAGTCGGGCACCGCCGCCAGGCTTGCGCGCCGATGCCGGCAGGTCGGCGGCCTGCTCTTCGTAGCGACGACCGGCGTCTTCTCGCGCGATCGGCCCAGGGCATACCAGCAGCACGTGTACTCCCTGCGGCCCGAGCGACAACCGAAGCTGCTGCGAGTAGGCGGCCAGTGCAAACTTGCTCGCCGGGTACGCACCCAACACCGGCATCGCGGTCTTGGATGCCAGCGAGCCGATGTTCACCAAGTGCCCATGGCTGCGAATCAGGTGGGGCGCCGCCTGTTGCACGCAGCGCACGACCGACAGGAAGTTCGCCTCGAGCAGCTCCTGGAATTGCTGGGGCGTGGTGGCGAGCGCTTCGCTGCGCGTCGAGCGCCCGGCGCTATTGACCAAGAGGTCGAGCCGCCCGAATGCCTTGATCGAGCGCTCGAACAGCGCGGCCACGTCGTCGTCGCGAGTAACGTCGGTGGGAACGGCGAGCACGTTGTCGCCGCCGTGTCCGAGTGTCTCTCCACCCGCCAGGCTCCGCGCAGCTTCATCGAGCCGGTCAGCGTCGCGGGCGGCAAGTGCAACCTTCGCGCCGTGGGCGACGAGCGCTTGCGCGATCGCCAGGCCAAGCCCCGACGATGCACCGGTGACGACCGCGACCTTGTTTTGCCAATAGCTCATGCGCGCCAGCGAGAGTTCGGGAAGATCGTGCCTTCCAATCCGCCGTTAGGTTGTAGCACGCCGGCGCAATGAGGGACAGTTCCGACGCTCGCAGGGGAGAGCGCGCCGGCGATGCGGGCAGTAAGGGGGGCACATGGAGGCGCGATTCGGACGACGGCCGTGGTCCCCGGGTCAGATTGCCGTCGGCAGCAGCACGTCGTTGAGCCAGAAGCGTTTGAGCTCCTTGACCACCGACAGAAACTTGTCGAGATTCATCGGCTTCTCGATGTACGCCTCGACTTGCAGCTTCTCGGCGGCCTCCTTGTCGTCCGGATCCGTCGAAGCCGTCATCACCACGACCGGAATCGATCGTAGCGAGTCGTTGGCCCGTATCTCGGCCAGCACCTCGTGGCCGTCTTTCTTCGGCAGCAGGAGATCCAAAAGGACTAGGTCGGGTCGCGGAGCGCGGGCGAAGCGGCCGCGGCGGTGCAGGAACTCAATCGCCTCCTCGCCGTCGAAGCACATCGTCAGACGGTGCTTGATTTGCCCGTTGGTCAGCGCGCCGATCGTCAGGCGCACGTCGACCAGGCTATCCTCGACGAGGAGAATCTCCATCGGGCGACCGATTACGTCGCTGCTCATCGTGTGCGCTTTCTTTCCCCGCCGGTAGAATGTCGTGAGGCCGGCTTGCCGTACGACGTGCAACCTTCAGGCAGATAGGAATGTCTGCCCCACCTTCAGGCAGACAAGAATGTCTGCCCCACGTCGCCCTAATCGCCTACGCCAATGTCGTCGTCGAGGGCCTGCAGGATCAATTCTGTTTCGTCGGTCTCGTGCTCTTTCAGCCGCTGGTAGAACAAGAGGAAATCTTGCGCCACGCTGTGGACGCGGCGGCGCGCCTGCCGCCCGAGTCGCATCGATTCCGCTTCCTCCGCGATCGAGCAGATTTCCAGATAGAGCGTCTCGTGCTCGGATCGCAGCGCCATGGCGCGCTCGCTCAATCGCGGCGCCTCGTCGACGGCATGCTCGAAGTAGCCGTACGCCTCTTCCAAGGCGAAGTGAAATGCGAGCTGGTCGCGCACCAGCACCAACAACTCCGCCAGGGAACCGGACGACGCCGGAGACGCCTTGACGCGCCGACACGCGGACTCGGACCGCTTGAGAAGCTGGGTCAACTCGCGGTTGTCTTCCTTGATTTCCTGAAGGAAGGCCGCGTTGACGGTAACGGTGCTGGTTACGATCGCCATCGCGTCGTCTCCCATGACGCCCCACTGCACCCGACGCTGGGCTACGTGCCGCAACGGTGCAGTCAGGTGGGTATCAAGTTACAACCGCATGTCCGCGAGGAGCTACGCACCTGCGCTCGCCGGTCGATATGCCAAGGTGTTACGCGTCGAGGGGAGTCCGACGAGAAGGGAACACCGAACAATCCTATCACCAAGCCGACGAATCGTCAAAGGAAAGTCGGCTCGCTTCGCTGAGCGACCCCAGACGGCCGCGAATGCGTAGACTACCCCTGCGGCACCACGCAACAACCCCTCCGTAGCGGCAGACGCAATGAGCCAGCGGAATGTGGCAATCTACGCAGCACTCTCAGGGATTACCCGCACGAAATCACCGGGGCCGACTGCGTTCGCCAACGTTTCCCCGATGACGGAAGCGAGTGCAACTGCCGTGCCGCACGGCGGTGTAGCGACCAGAAACGGCCAATCAATAACGGACTAAAGACCGGGAGAATTGGACTTCCGCCTTCGCGGGAATGACGACGGGGCGAGGTCAGCTCAGCAACGGACCACGGAAAACTTACAACGCACTACGGACAACTTCACGCCTCGAGCTCGAAGCCCTTGCGTCGCGCGCGGCTGACCATTCCCTGTGCTTCGTCGTCGCCCACGAACTCTTCCTTCGCCGGGTCCCAGGTGAGCTTGCGACCCAATCGGCATGAGAGATTACCCAGGTGGCACGCGCTGACGCTGCGGTGTTGGCTGACCACATCGGAGACGGGGGGCTTGGCTCCACCGCTGCGGACCGCCTCGAAGAAATTCTGCATGTGGTTGCCCACCACGTTGCCGTGGTAGAGCTTTTCGACGTCGGCCATGATCGATTCCTTGAGCTTGGCGTCGGCGTCCTGCTCTTCGATGGGTTTGCCGGTGATGCGGCCACGGTTGACGTAGATGCGTCCCTTTTCCCCTTCGAACAGAACTCCCTCGTCGCCGGTGACGATCTGCACGTGGGTGCCCCCTTCGTACGTGTAGTCGATCACCGGGCGCTTGGGCGTGTTGTAGCCCCCTTTGATCTTGGGCATTTCGGTCGCGCTGCCGTCGATCGTCAGCGGGCCCGTGTGCTCGACGTTCAACCCCCACTGGGCAATGTCCATGTGATGGGCGCCCCAGTCGGTGGCGATGCCGCCGGAGTATTCGTACCA
>CAYQAJ010000321.1:0-5444 GCA_964415245.1 uncultured Pirellulaceae bacterium
CGCCCCGACTTGAAACCACGCCAGGACCTCGGAGTCAAGCTGGAGCTCTTTCTTCGTGCGCTGCTTGGACTTATGATGCAATTGGCGTTTTCGCGGTGCGAAAGCAAAGAATGCTGGTACGTGCCAAATCGCCGATTCGAGCGGGGGGCCGCTCGCAGAGCCGAGGTCTCCGCCGTCCGTTTCTCATTGCGGGAGGATCAACGTGTCCGTATCCGATTAGACCGAAACCGATTCGAAGCGAGCTCAGGAGATCTGGTCGGAGTACCAGCAGCACCACGATCTATCTAAGAACGTGGGACAGGCCGCGGGCATGGATCGCCGCTCGGGGCGGATTTGGTTGGGCGAGTCGATCCAAGCCGTGATCGCCCAACGGGATTCAGACGGCAGCGAAGCTCCGTTGCTTTTCGTGCGGGTCGGTTCGGCAACCTACTATCGAAAGGGAGCTTGCCGTGGATCGAGGGCACCGTTTCGGAGGATGGTGTACCGGTGATCGACGTGGCGGTCGGCGGGCAACTCTGGCGGGCGATCCTTGACACAGCGCAGCGCCAATCATGATCGGATCCCGGAAACGGGCGCTACTTCCGAGGAAGGCGATTCCTTCGCACGGCCTTGTTGCCCATGACCGACGCACTTTTCTTCGAGCAGGTTCAGGTCGGCCAGCAGTGGATCAGCCCTGCCCGCACCGTCACCGAGACCGACGTGGTCAACTTCGCCTGCCTCACCGGCGACTTCGACCCGTTGCACGTCGATCATGAAACGGCCCGCAACACCGCGTTCGGCAAGCCGATCGCGCACGGATTGCTCGGGCTTTCGCTCGTCGCCGGGCTAAGCATTGCCTGCCCACGGATGCGCACCGCCGCCTTCGTGGCTATTCGCGATTGGAAGTTTTTGAAGCCGATTTTCTTCGGCGACACGGTGCACGTGGTATGCGAAGTGGTCGAGAAGAACCCCAGCGGCCGCCGCCGCGGGCAAATCATCTGGAATCGGCAGCTCGTCAACCAGCGCGGCGAGGTCGTGCAAGAGGGCATTCTGGAAACGCTTGTCAATCTCGCGCAACCGGGCGGCAAGGCGACCGACGGCTCGCCATCGGCCCGCCCTTCGACGGAGCCACCGAAGTAAACGATCGGATTCCCATCGGTCGCATGGAGCGCACTTCTCCTTTGTCCCCGCCTCCTCTGCCGACGAAGCGCCTCGATGCAATCCGCCGCACGTCGCTGTCGCCATCGACTGTTGTAGGGGAGAGCCGTACGCTACAATGGAGAGAGTGGGCGGCAGCGATCGCGCTTCACAGGGGAATGCATTGTTTCAACGTGACGACTCTCGTCCGTGGCAAGCAAAGCTGCAATCAGGAGAATGATCCCCGCACTTGAATCTCGCGCCCCGCACGTATGACTCACACGAACAAGTCAAATTCGAGCGGCGAAGAACCCGAGCGCCCGGGCGAGCATGACGATGAGCGTCGGCCGAGCCTGCTGGCCGAGGCCATACACTTTCTCGCCCACGAGAAGAAATGGTGGTTGCTGCCCATTATGTTGATGCTGCTGCTGTTGGGTCTGGTGGCATTGCTGGCCAGTCCCGGTGTCGGGCCGTTCATATATCGCCAGTTTTGAAACAATCGACCCGTTCTGGCCGGGACGGCGTGCGAGCGTCGGCATCCGAGTTATGCCCGACGCACCGGCAATTCGCGGTCCCGCGAACGACACGACATTGCATTGGTCGGCAGGGTACGGCTTGGACGACGCATTGACAGCAGTGGCGCAAGGCCCACGCTCAATGACTGCTCGAGACACAACAAAAGGCACACAATCGCCTTTGGCGGCCAATCCACACCCGCCGGCCGGCGCCGAATCGAATGCCGCGCGCAACGCAAGCGCGGAGGTGGAAGAAGCGCCCGTCGCCGACAGCGGTTCCCTCCTTGGCCGACGCGCCAATTCTCCGAGGAGGTGGCGGCGGTGGCTGCTTCGCGCGATGGGCGTATTACTCCCGTTCGCGTTCGTGCTGCTGGCCAACGCCACGCTCTGCTGGCTTCACGTCGGCGACGATACGCGGCTCGTGGTCCGCTCCGAGCGCAGTCCCAACGGAGTCTACCACTTCAACCCCCGCGTCGACGCCGCCTATGCCTCGCTCGATCTGCTAGGTCCGGAACCTCGGGGCTTCGTGCTTCCCAAGCCAAAGGGAACGTTTCGCGTGGTGGTAGTGGGCGCGTCGTCGGTTGAGGGATATCCCTTTCCCTCGGAGCTGTCGTTCTCGCGCCACCTGGAGTTGATTCTCTCGCGACAGCTTCCGGACCAGAACGTCGAGGTTCTCAACACGGGAATTGTCGGGCTGAGCACGACGCCGCTGGTCGACGTGGTCACTCGCGCTCTGGCGGTTTCGCCCGATGCCGTTGTCGTGTACGCGGGGCACAATGAGTTCTACGGAGTGGGGGGCGTGGCCTCGAACGCGCCCCTGAGCCGGTGGGCGATTCACGCGCGTCACTACCGTCTCGTGCAGGTGCTGTCGGGGCTGTTGGCATCCCCCGAGTCCGACTCGGCGGAGCTGATCACGCGGCTTCCCAGGGAAGTCGAGGTGCCACCCGACAGCCCTCTGGTGGCGTCGGCCCAACAGCAGTACCGCCGCAATCTGGAAGCCATCGCGGCAGCCTGCTCCCGTGCCGGCGTGCCACTGATCCTGAGCGGGATCGTATGCAATCTGCGCGACCAGAGCCCGATGCGCCCATCCAGCGAGACGGCCTTGGCCGACGATTCCGGCAGCGGCGACGAGGACACGGGCCGAAGCGTGTCACTCTCGGACGCGCGCGCCGTCGAGCTGATGGACGCCGGCTCCTTTGCCGAAGCGCGCGACAATCTGGACCAGGCGATACTTGCCGAGCCCCAAGACGCCGTGTTGCATTACCGCCTGGCCCAATGCCTCGAACACCTGGGTCGGTCCGATGCCGCGGCCCGCGAATACCAATTGGCATGCGACTATGATGTTTGCCGCTATCGGGCGCCCAGCGTGTTTCGCGAAATTGCGGCCGACGTTGCCCAAAGCGACAAGTTACATGCGATCCACTTCGTCGATCTCGCGCCCGAATTTGCCGGCGCCACGCAGTTCACGGCGCCGGGTCACGACCTGTTCATCGACCACGTTCATTTTACCGTCGAGGGCGACTGGCTTGTCGCGACGACGCTCGGCCGCTCCCTCGTCGAACAAGTTTGCCAGGGATCGTGGCGCGAAAGTGCAATTCCCTCCGACGCTGAGCGAGACCAGTGGCTCAATCTGTTGACGGAAGATCGCGTGGTCTCTTACGCGCTCGGGTGGATTCTGACCACCGTTTCGCCATTAGACCAGGCGGTCGACGTCGAGCGGCACCGCGAGACGCTCCAGGCGAAGATCGAGTACTATGCGAGTCAGCTTTCGAACGAGGACTCTGCGTGCTTCGCGTCACTCGACCCGAAGACGCGCGTCAACGACCTGATCGACGGCCTCGGTCGGGCCAATCTCGACCTAGGACTGACGCATCACGCGGTCGATTTGTTCGAGCGCGGAAAGCGACGTCGGCCCTGGATGCCCAATTCGTTCGTGTTCGCCGCCGTGTGCTACGAGAAAATGGGACGCCGCCAACGGGCCATCGAAAACATCGAGCAGTCGTACCATACGACGATGCCGGAAACGGTGCCGCTTCGCGCCGTACAACGCGACCTGTCTCGACGGCTGGGGCTTCCCGCCGAGCCGGGTTCTTGAACAATCGACGCCAGGAAGGCGTCCAGCCGCCATAGCTGGCCCCCGAGGTGCCGCACAGCGAGTCGAAGCCGGCCGGAATGATCCCGCAGCGCCAGACCGATCGTCATCGAGCTTATCCAAAAACCATCGGGAACTGGCACATTTTGCGAAGCCTTGACATCCTGCGCCGTTTTCTCGGACCCCACGGAGCAAAATGTGCCTGTCCCCTTCTCTGGGACGGTTTTTGGATAGGCTCTCAGAACAGCGGCTTGCGCCCCAGCTTGCGGCGCACGACGGCCCACTGGCCGGCGTGCATCATCCAGTGCAGGCCTTGCCCGGCGAACATCACGCCCACCGTGGGGGCGAACTGCCGCATCTTTTCCGGCCCGGGCTTCGCCAGGTCGGCGTCGCTGAGCTTGGCCAGCGCAGCCAGCGTGCCGGCCCGCTGCTGGTCCATCAGCTTCACGTACTCCGCCTTGGTGTGAAAGTCTGCCGGCTTGTCGCTCTTGGCCGTTTCGGTCGTGTGCTTCTCGGCGAATCCAGCCGGCAGCAGCGGCATCGAGCCGGGACAGACGCTCTCGATCATCTCTCGCTCCGACGCGATCAGGTGCCCGAGCTGCCAGGCAATGTGATTGGCGCCGGGCGTCGGGCGCACCATGAGATCGGCGTCCGACAGATCTTCGAGGTAACCCTTGACGACGAACGTGGGCGGACCGAGCGACTCTTTAATGTGTTCCGCGATGCTCATGACTGCTACTCTCCCTTGGATGGCAATGGCTGCCTAGCCGGCGAGCGGACGAATGCCGCCAGCACCAATCCGGCGGCCATGCAGGTGGTGAGATCGTAAAACGCTTGCACCAGTTTCCACTCCAGCGCGGCATACCACCAGATGGCATCGCCCAAGTCGACGAGCACCGCCGCCGTCAACCCCACCAGCGCCGCCACCATTACTCTGCTGGCGTAGGTGGGCAGCCCGCGCGCCGAAAGCCGCAGCACCATCGCCAAACACGCGGCCGCGGCGACGCACAGCACGAAGCCCATTCCCATCCGCATCGGGTTGGGCATGGTGTCGCCCCCCGGCACAATGTGCACCATGGCCACGGGACCCTGCTGGGCAAGTTTCGTCATCGCTTTCGTATCGTCCCGCCGCGCCGGAACGAAGTACGTGCCCGATTGGGGAAAGTGCTGCTTGAGCGCCGCCCCGGCAGCCATGTCGTCAGCCGACTTCAACCAAGGCGTATAGGGGAGCGACGTCGTACCCCAATACAAAAAGCCCCAGAAGAACATGGCCGCCCCCGCCAACACGACCGCGACGAGCGTAAGCAAGTACGATTTCATGGCTGCGATCCCTTCTGCATCCGCACCTGCCCCCGAAGTTCATTTTGCACTTTGCATTCTGCACTTTGCACTTTGCATTCTGCACTTTGCATTCTGCACTCTGCACTTTGCTCTGCCGCTCCGCTCTATCGGTCGGGAATTTCGTAATCGTGGCGCTTGGCTCGGTCGTCGGTCAGATATTGGACGAACTCCCAGTCGTTCCCCTCGGGGTCGTAGAAGTAGACGCGCTTTCGATAGGGATGCGAGTTGGACACGGTCGATTCTCGATAGCCCGCGGCGCAAAGCCGGTCGCGCAGCGCCTCGGCGTCGTCGACCTCGAAGCCCAGGTGATTCACGCCCGGCCTTCCTTCGTAGGGTGCCCAGGGTTTCTCGTTCGCGTCGGTGGCCTGACTCAGCGCGAT
>CAYQAJ010000322.1:0-5442 GCA_964415245.1 uncultured Pirellulaceae bacterium
CGAGTTTTTTCGTCGACTCTCCGAAACGCACCCGAGAGACTACGCTTGGTCAGGGCCTAGTGACAGAGCCGGCCACATTCAGGAGCATCGGTGTGGTGGACCTTCCGGGGCAATCGATCAGGGTTTATCGATGTGGGAACTGCGGACACGTCAAGATGTTCGCGTTTGCCGGACAGGATCCGTGGGGCAACGACGCGATGCCCCCGCCGGCATGGATTCGGAAGCAGGATGGCACCAACCGGACATTGTAAGCGACACACATCAACGCGAGACGCGGAATTCCCATCTCGCCTCATACGCTTCGCGCGCTCCCAGGGTGCGATCGCCTGCGTCGGGCGCTTGACACGCCTGCCGGTTCTGGTTTCCCTTCCGCGGCCAGGAAGGGGTCGTTCCCGCCGCCGCGCGGAACGGCCCGCCGCTCTCCGCCGGGACAAGCCCGACGGAAAGCAACCCGGGCGGACGCCACGATGGAGCGTGCCTGCTACGGGCGGGCCGGGTGACCAGGCAACCTAACGCCAGACACCGCAATAAATTATCAACAAGTTGTGTTGACTTGTTCATCCGCGAGGGAAAGAATGCCGGCAGAGAAAGTTGTCAGTTGTTCGTTGTTGGTGGTCGGCTGATGGCTGAGAGCTGACAGCTTCCTTTCCCTGTGTCGCCGAGTCCCCCGCTTTCGCGTTAGGCTGTGCCCGTGTCCCCGCGCTTGCCGATTCCGTTTCGCGCTTTCGCCCTATCGCTTTTTCGCGACGAGGTGATTGCCGCGCCGAGGCTCGACTCTCGACCATGTTTCGACCGTGGAAGCACTGGACTCTCGCCTGTGTCCCGATATCCGACCTCCGATTTCCGACTTCCCCCAAGGCGACCTCGTCCGCGACATTGGCAAGCGAAAAGCGACATCCAAGTGGCCAAAACGACATGCCGTCCACCGTTAACATCCGTTTTCCGCGCCGTATTCGCCCGCACCGAGCAAAAGCGCCTGCGTCAGCTCGAGCAGTTGGGGCTCGGGGTCAGGAACGCTTGCAGCACGGGTCAGCGTCAACGCGCGTCGCCGGAGAGCTGAAGGACGGTGGCGGGCAATCTCCGCTCGAACAGCATCAGGCACGATCACTTGCTGAAAATCGCGCAATAGGTCGATGACCAGGAAAAAACTCGTCTTGACGCCGTAGCACGCAGTTTCTATTTGTGCTACCCGCGACAATCGGTGACCGGGAATCGGGAAATGGGGCGACTGCGCATCTTGCCCAGGATTCCAGAATCGGGTCCACATGGCCCAGGAAGCCGGTCGCGTACCCCCAGCCAGCAGGGTTGGGGAGGAGCCGAGCATGTAGGAAACGTGGCCGCCGGGCGTGTCGGCGGCCGACGATAGATAAGAGGCGGCATCGACACTGCCGTCGGGGCTCTCCCCGCCAAGACGCATGACGCGTGCGGCGCGGAATCGGCTCCCACGCCGGGTCCACGGAGAGGGCCCACTTGTTACGCGTCGATACCGCCACGGCACCCCGCACTCAAGGAGGAGACCGTGGGTTCCGTAACAGCGTCACTTGCCGTGTGGGCATCGGCCCTCGGTATGATCACCGTCGACCACGCGGTCAGCGACACGGTCGACCTGGTGGAAGTGAACCACTTCTACGACGACCAGGGTCGGCTCGTCTTCGACCAGATTATCTTCTACGACTGGTCTCCCACGTACGAACGCTACAACGTGCGCGCCTGGCGATTGCTCAAGACGCCCGCCCAGATTCCGCACCGCAACTGGAGCCGCAAGGGCTACGTCGCCATCTGGTTCGACGGCGAGGTGCTGCGCGAGGTGCACTGCGAGGCCATGAGGGAGTCGTGGACGCAGTACGATCCCGAGTTGGCCGAACGCGAGTACCTGCCCAAGGAGCAGCGGCGCGAGCTGCAAGCGCTGCGGGTCCGCGGCACGAGCACGCGATGAGCGAGTGAGCGGCCGTTGTGTCGCGGTCGATGTTGTGCCGCGGTCTCCCGACATGTTGTGCCGCGGTCTCCCGACCGCAGCACCGCGCTGACCGAAGGTCTCCCTCATAACGGCACGGTCGGGAGACCGTGCCACAACCGCGGTCGGGAGACCGTGCCACGACGCTATACCGCCACAACGCGCTGGGGCTTTCGACCGCGCTAACCGTGCGGTACAACGGTGCCTGACCCTTGCGGTAAAGGCAGCGCCGTGAACCTCGCATCGCTCCAAGCATCGCTCATCGACGGCAGCTTCAAAGGCATGCCCCCTGGCGTGAAGCCGTTCCGCCTGGCCGACATCGCCGCACAAGGCTGGAATATACTACGCGAAGATTTGCCGTTGCCCGTGGCTTTGCTCAAGCAGTCGGCCTTGGCGCACAACAGCCGCTGGATGCGGCGCTTCCTCGAGCTGACCGGCGCCAAGATCTGCCCACACGGCAAAACGACCATGTGCCCGCAGTTGTACCAGCAGCAGTTGGACGACGGTGCCTGGGGCATCACGTTGGCCACGGTGGGGCAAGTGCAGATCGCGCGGCGCTACGGCGTCGGGCGGATTCTGCTGGCCAATCAGCTCGTGGGCCGCCAAGCGGTCGAGTACATCGTTGGCGAAGTGGCGGCCGACCCGGAATTCGACTTCTACTGCCTGGTCGATTCGCTGGCCGGCGTCGAAGTGCTTGCGACCGAGTCGCGGCGCCAGAAGTGTCCTCGCCCCGTGCAGGTGCTGGTCGAAGGGGGTGTGGCCGGGGCTCGCTGCGGTTGCCGCGACGTGAACTCGGCCCTGGAAGTGGCCCGTGCCGTGAAACGCGCCGAGCCGCACGTGTGCCTGCGTGGCGTCGAGGGCTTCGAGGGAATCATCCGCGCCGACCCACCCGAAGCGGCCGAGGAGCCGGTGGGCCGCTACCTGGCGTTCTTGGTTGAGATCGCTCGCCGCGCGGACGAAGAGGGGCTCGTCGCTACTGGGCCAATGATTCTCACCGCCGGCGGCTCGGGCTATTACGACCTGGTGATTCGCAGCCTGAGCGAGGCAAAACTTTCGCGGCCCGTCGACGTGATCATTCGCAGCGGCTGCTACCTGACGCACGACTCGGGCACGATTCGCCGCTTGCACCAGCGGCTATTGACCCGGTCGCCCGAGGCCCGCACGATCGGCGATCCGCCTCGTGCGGCGCTCGAGGTTTGGGCGTACGTGCAATCGCGGCCCGAGCCGACGCGGGCCATCCTCACGCTGGGAAAGCGCGACTGCTCGTTCGACGACCGGCTGCCGATGCCCGAGCGGTGGTTCCGCCCGAGCATGCACGAAGCGCCGCAACCGATCGCACCGGGTCACGTGGTCGGTTCGCTCAACGATCAGCACGCGCTGGTCGACGTGCCGGCCGATTCACCGCTAGCCGTGGGCGACATGGTGGCCTGCGGCATTTCGCACCCCTGCACCACATTCGACCGCTGGCAGCTTCTGCCGGTGGTCGACGACGCATACAACGTGGTGGCCGCGGTGCGGACGTTTTTTTAGAGCCATCTCAAAACCGTCGGGGACTGGCTCATACTGCGAAGCCCGTTGTCGGTTGTCCGTTGTCCGTTGTCAGTTGTTGGCCGGCCATCTGTACGCCGACTGAACACTGAAAACTTTGAGAGTGCCTGTCCCCTTCTCCGAGACTGTTTTGAAACGGGCTCTAGTGTCTGACCAGTTCAATCAGACTTGCGAGCCTGCGAAGTGCTGGCGTCCGCGGTGCCCGGATACTCGCGCGGTCCGAACATGCGCTGGCGATAAAGCACCAGCCCGTGCGCCCCGTGGTACAGCGCGCCGCACTCCAGCGACACGTCGCGCGTGCTTTCGAGAAGCGAGCTGAGGTAGAGCGCCGCCCGGCGGACCCACGGCTCCTTGATTTGCTCTTCGGTCATGGCCAGCGTGAGAAACTCGAGCACGTGGCCCGTCGCGCCCATCGACTGGGTCAAGTCAGGCGTCACGCCGCCGCGCTGGAAGTAGTTCGACGAGAACGAGCCGTCGGCGTTCTGGTTGCGACGGGCGTCGTCGATGCACTGTTTGATGCGGTCGTCGACCTGCTTCCAGACTCCTTGCAACTCGATCTCACCCTCATCGCGCTGGTGCTTCTCCCTGAGCTCCGCCAGGTGCCGGTTGAGCGCCATGGTGAGGCCGTCCATGCGGTGCGTTCCCCCGCACGCGCTGGAGGCCAGATCCTGGTCGAGCTCGATTTGCACCAGCCGCTCAATGCTCCACAGGTCGCCGTCCGATGCCGTCCACTCGTAATCCGAGGGCCGGTACACGCTCAGCCCCATGAGAGTCCAACTGTATTCCCGCTCAACGTTGCGGGGCACATCGAGCTCGGCCTGACTCACGAGGTCTTCGACGTCGTACGTCCGGTCACCCACGACGATTGCTTGGTCGGGCGGAAGCCCGCAGCTCGACAGGTACCCCAGCCATTGATCCGAGTGTCCCTGCCCCGTTTTGGAACCGGCTTGGAGGATGGCACGCAGTCCGGTCCGTCCCGTTGCGGGGTCGGTGTCGCCTTGTGTGAAGACCCAGCCGTTCATTTCTCCGCCCGACAGCGCGTAGTCGACGGCGGAAACGACCTCGCCCTTGTCCGTCTCAATGAGGAAATCACGCTGGAACGCCAGCGCGCCGTGCATGATCTGCCAGGCGGCGTGGTCTTTGGTGTTCAACCGCCGCCGGTAGGCCGAGTCGAGCGCCGAGTCGACGACGGCGAGCGTTTCCTCGTCATCGGGCACCTGCGTGTTGCCCGTGGGATTGACGGGCGGGCCCGAGTTCGACTCGCCGCAGCCGGAAAGTGCCGTCGACATACACGATGCCAATAACAGAACTGCCGCAAGCGCGCACGGGGATAGCTCGCCTCGCTTCTTCGCCGTGGGTAGATGGCTGGTCATAGTGGCATTCTAACAAACGATTACGAACGGGACGCTGGCCGGCACTACGCCCACGCGAAAGCTACTTGGCTCCCTGACGATGCCCAGTTTTCGACCGTGATCCCTGGAATCGCTCCCAGGTCGGCATCCCTCGACACGACGACACAGCGGGGGAGCGTGCGGGCGATGGCGCCGATCTGGATGTCGACTTGCTGAATGCGGCGGCCCACGCGACGCAACTCGGCGAAGATCTTCCCGTATTCCTTGGCAGCCTCCACGGTGAACGGCCAGATGATGAGCGTTGCTAGGGCTTGCCGCAGTGTTACCAAGTTTCTCTGCCGGCTCGAACTACACTCCACGCCGCTCCAGAGTTCACCCAACACCGGTATGCAAATCCCAATGCGATCGCCGCGGAGCCGTTGTTCAATCGCACGCTCGCGGACACCGCGACGGCGGGCTTGATAATCTTGGGCAATTCCCGTGTCGAGCAAGTAGTTGACTCTCATGGTTCGTCGCCGTTGCCCGTCTCTTCCATTTGCTTCCGAACCGCCTCGATATTGAAGTCGCGGAATTCTTTGCGGTATCGCT
>CAYQAJ010000323.1:0-5429 GCA_964415245.1 uncultured Pirellulaceae bacterium
TACCTTGCAACTAACAAGAATCGCCAGGCTTCGCCTGACACACCGAGAATGACGGGTGCGTGTAAAGTGTTCTGTTTTCAGTGTTCAACTCTCACGCAACTGACGACGGACAAACCGTCAGCGCCGCTGTACGTCCCGGCTGGCTTGTTCCAGTCGGGCCGCCTGGGCAGCAAGACCCTTGGCCACCTGCTTGTTGCCCAGGTACTTATTCATCGATGCGGCCATGGCCCTTCTCATGGGAGTCACAACGCCGGCAGGCGATCGACTCACAGTCATCTTCTAAGAGCTTATCCGAAAACCGACGGGGACTGGCTCATTTTGCGGAGCCCGCCAAACATCGTGCCGTTTTCGAAGCCCCCAGCGGAGCAAAATGTGCCTGTCCCCTTCTCTGGCACGGTTTTCGGATAAGCTCTAAATGTTGTGTGAAGAAGACGTGGATCGCGTCGTGCAATTTCGGTTGATTGTCTTCGACCGCGAGCACGTTGTGCACCTCGGCATCGTCGATCTGCAGTTTGAAAGGCGCACTCTGAATGATCGTTTTTGCGCCCCAATCTCTTCGCGACCTTGGCGGTGAATTCCCTCCCCGTCCCTTTCTCTGCCGCCCGCATCTCTGCCGCCCACCGAAGTCTCTTCGCGCCGTCGCGGTATGAACTTTTGCCTTCGCGGTCTTAGAGGTGTGTCTTCCGCCAAGCGGTGATGGCCACGCCTGCCTGCCATACCAGAATCGCCGGCAGGAGCGCGACGTTCGACCAGAACATGCCAAACAGCGAACCGGCCAGCACACTCGCCGACAGCGCAGCGCCCGACACTCCCACCACGAGTGCCGCCGCCAATACCCACGGCGGATAGTGCCGCCTCGCCGACCACGCCAGCATCACCGCCGCGAGAGTGTACAGCCCGTTGGCCAGGTAGCCCGACATCATTTCCGCGGCACGGTGCACCAGCACGAACTGCGCGACCGCGGGCGATTCGGCCCATTGCGGCGTGGCCGTTGCGCCGGCGGGCTGCTCAAGCGCCTGGCTCGCCAGCGTGGGCATAACTCCCATCCAAATGGCCTCGGCCGATAGATCGGCTGCGACGGCCACGATCGCGAGGAGTACGGCCAAGCGAAGCGGTGCTTCGGGCACGAACCACTGGCTTGACTTCGAAGTTGCCGACGAAGTGGTGAGTGTGGCAGATGCCGCGCCGCCGCTCCCGCCGTGCAACCGGTGGAGCCACGAAAACGCGGCGTAGTAATACAGCACCGACAATGCGGCCGCGTTCCACGTCAGCCAGCCGCCGATCCACAGCCACCGCTGGTTCGCGATGAACGTCAGCCGCTCTGCCAGGTCGGGCTGTGTTTCCAGGCCGCGCCCGAGAATGGCCGCCATCGCCAGACCGGCCACAAGGTGCGCCAGTAGCGACGCGAGCGCCGCGATTCCCAGTCGCCGCCATGCGCGCTGTTCGTCGCTCGAGAGTCGATCAGCGGCCATCATGCGGCGCACCTTGCGACAAAGAACTCGCGCCCTATCGCGCCGAATTGCCGCTTTCTTCGATTCTTGCCAGGCACTTTTTCAGGTATGCGATGCTCTGGCTCGCCAATGCCTCGACGCCCGGTTCGTAGTCGAACACTTCGACCGACACCCAGCCCTGGTAGCCGACTTCCCGCAGGGTGCGCAGGATCGGCACGAAGTCGATGTCGCCCATGCCGGGTCCGCGGCGGTTGGCGTCGTTGGCGTGGAAGTGGGCGAGGATGCCCGCATGGTCGCGAATGATGTCGGGAATCGGCCGCCCCTCGCTCGACATCGCCTTCACGTCGAGGTGCAGGCGGCACTCGGGAGCGGCGACCAACTCGACCAGCCGCGCCCCCAAATCGGCGGTGAGCAAAAAGTCGCCCTCTTGCGGGCCGAGCGGTTCGACGGCCAGCGTTACGCCGCATTCGCGCAGCACGTCGAGCGAGCCGCGAATCACGTCGGCCGCGTAGTCTAGGGCGTCGTCGTGCGAAACGCCGGGCAGCAGATTGCGCTGCTGAGGCGAGCCGAGCACCATGAGCGTTCCACCCAGATCGCGGCACAGTCTCGCCAGCTCGGACAGATATTCGCTGGTGTGATGACGCACTGCCGCATCGGGCGAAGTGAGGTAGTAGCCCTCGGTCTTGGCCAACAGCCAGTGCAGCCCGACGGTCGCCAGCCCCGCATCCTCCACCTGCCGCCGCACCACGCGCCGCTTCTCAGACGAAATATCCCGCGCATCCCGCCCCATGGTAAACGGAGCGAACTCGATGCCCGAGTACCCGCACTCACGGGCAAACTCGAACGCGCGCGGGAACTCCCAATCCTGAAACGTCTCATTGCAAATGGCAAACTTCATGGCGTGGCCGTTTCAACGACTGGTCGGCGAGCTGTTCGTCGTATGGAAGCAAGGGAGCGATGTGTCAGCGATCGTTGGGCAGATTCCGTGCGTTTTCGCGCTCGATTCGGTCCGAGTTACGCTGAACCCAGTAGTCCTCGCGAAACTGCCAATCGATCCACGCGATCGGGCTGAAAACGGCCCGCGCGAATGCACCACCGAGACGGTATTGAGGATTGTTGACAGGTGTAAGGCGAATCGACATCCAGTTTCCGGAATAAGTTACCGACTGATCATAGCCAACGACTGGCTCCCGGAGCGCGAGGTAACTCCCCAGGTACAGGCACAGTGTCGTGACGAGCACGAACAAAGTCCGAAGTCGGAACCGAATCAATCTTCGCATGAATCCTTTCACGACACGTTTCCTCCGTGAATATCAGCGCCCGGTGGCCCGCTCAAGCTCAGCCATGAACTCGTCGTGTTCCTGTACGTCGCCGGAGTCGGCTTGGGCGAGTCCCAGCTCGACCTTGCGGAGCAGGTAGAGGCGGTCGATGACTTCGTCGATCGTCGGGTCATCGTCGAGAGCACGGATTACGGCAATGGCCTTTTCCTTCGGTTTCGTCATGGGATGGGCATTCCGCTGTCAGCAATCGCGCCGCTCACGGCGCCGTCGATTCGCCTGATGCACATCCGCATTGTAACCGGGCGAAACGCTCGAGTCATTCTCGAAGTTAGGTCGGCCGCAATTGACTCCCCGCGCGAGGCACCATCGTTGGCGATTGGAGACAGAGCCGCTTTCCGCTCGCTGCTTTCCGCTTTCTTCCTCACTCCAGCTCCGGCGGGCGCAGGTCGCGGTTGTCGACTGGAAGGCGGGCGTTGAATTCACCCAGTTGGAGTTCTCCTGAATCGGTGGTATCAACAAAGAGCCACCGTGATTATCTTACCATCATGGCAGCCCCGCGCCGTGGCATGCATCCTTGGCCGCATTGGAGGACTGAATGATCAACGGTTCGATGAGATTGCGCGAATTCGGTGCACTCGTAGTTGTCGCAGGCTTGGCGATTTGCGCGATTCCTATTGGCACTGCGATTCTTGTCGCAGAGCAAGCCAGGCAGAGTGAGAAGGACGCAGGCGACGCCAAGGAATCCAACGTCGATGACTCCGCCGATCGCGATTACAGCGACGAGTTGCCAAGGATCGCGCCGACTTCGCCCGAGGATGCGCCCGGCACGTTTCAGGTCGCCGAGCCCTTTCGCATCGAGCTGGTGGCGGCCGAGCCGTTGGTGGTCGATCCGGTGGCCATGTCGTTCGACGAGAATGGGCGGCTGTTCGTCGCCGAGATGCGCGATTACTCGGAGGACGGCGACAAAAACTTGGGCCGCATCCGCATGTTGGCCGACACCGACGGCGACGGCCGATTCGACGAGAGCACAATTTATGCCGACGGTCTGTCGTGGCCCACGGCCGTCATCTGCTACGGCGGCGGAGTGTTCGTGGGGGCGGCACCCGACATTCTGTATCTCGAAGACACCGACGGCGACGCAGTGGCCGATCGTCGCGAGGTGATCTTCACCGGTTTCGGCCGCGACAACGTGCAAGGGTTGTTCAACAGTTTTACGTGGGGACTCGACAACCGCATTCACGGAGCCACCAGCAGCAGCGGGGCAAGCGTTGTGTGCGTAGCTAAGCCGCGCGAGGAAGCAACCGGCACGGGCAAACCCGTGGCACACGACGACCAGACCGCAACGCGAGAGAACCCCCTCGTGCTTCGCGGGCGCGATTTCGCATTCGATCCCCGCACGCTCGAAATCGAAGCAACGAGCGGCGGCGGGCAACACGGTATGAGCTTCGACGCTTGGGGCGATAAGTTCGTCTGCTCCAACAGCGACCATGCGCAAATGGTGCTGTACGAAGACCGCTACCTGGCTCGCAATCCGTACTTCGCTTCGCCGTCGGCGCGGCGGAGCATCGCCGCCGATGGCCCACAGGCCGACGTATTCCGCATCAGCCCGGTCGAGCCGTGGCGCATCGTGCGCACGCGGCTGCGCGTCAAGGGCATCGTGCCCGGCCCCGTCGAAGGAGGCGGCAAGGCGGCGGGCTACTTCACCGGCGCCACGGGCCTCACCATCTACCGCGGCGACGCATGGCCCGAGCAGTACCGCGGCATGGCGATCGTGGGCGACGTGGGGAGCAACCTCATTCATCGCAAGCGGCTCGAAGACGATGGCGTGGCGTACGTCGCGCGGCGGGTCGACGAAAAGAGCGAGTTCGTCGCGTCGCGCGACATCTGGTTCCGCCCCGTGCAGTTCGCCAATGCCCCCGACGGCACGCTCTACGTACTCGACATGTACCGCGAAGTAATCGAGCACCCTCTCAGCCTGCCGCCGGTTATTAAGAAGCACATTGACTTGACGAGCGGGCGCGACCGGGGACGTATCTGGCGCATCGTGCCCGAGGGATTTCATCAGCCGGCGCTGCCCAAGCTGGGCGCGGCGAGTACGGCCGAGCTCGTGGACAAGCTCGACACGGCCAACGGCTGGTATCGCGACACGGCGGCGCGGCTGCTGTATCAGAGGCAGGATGCGTCGGCGATCGGCCCGCTCGAAAAGCTGGCTGCTTCGGCCGCGCGCCCCGAGGGACGGATTGCGGCGCTATACGCGCTTGACGGGCTTAGCGCTCTGTCGCCCGACGTGGTGCTGCACTCGCTCGACGATTCCAGCCCTCGCGTGCGACGGCATGCTGTGCGGCTGGCCGAGCGCGTGTTGGCCGATTCGCCCGCCGTGCGCGACAAGCTATGCGCGATGACGAGCGACCACGACTTGCGCGTGCAGTACCAATTGGCTTTCACACTCGGTGAACTAGAGGGCCCGCGTCGTGATGTGGCGTTAGCCGCCTTGGCGCGACAACACGCCGACAACCCGTTGGTTTGCATGGCCGTGCAGAGCTCGCTCGGCGAAGGGGCCGGAGCGGTGTTGGCCGAGTTGTGCGGCGACAAGGCGTTTCGTGGCACTGGTTCAGGTCGGGCATTCATCGGCCGGCTGGCGGCCCAGATCGGCCGGCAGCAGCGGTCCGACGACGTGGCGGCAGTGCTGGCCATACTC
>CAYQAJ010000324.1:0-5427 GCA_964415245.1 uncultured Pirellulaceae bacterium
TCATTCCGCGGATGATGACGGAATATGCGCACCGCATCACGGGAATCGACATCCATCCCGGCGCGACGATCGGCGACCACTTTTTCATCGACCACGGCACGGGCGTGGTCATCGGCGAGACGTGCCACATCGGCCACCACGTAAAGCTGTATCAGGGGGTGACGCTGGGTGCCCTGAGTTTTCCCACCGACGCCGAGGGAAACATCCTTCGCGGTGCCAAACGGCACCCGAGCATCGAGGACTATGTGGTGGTGTACGCCAGCGCCACGATTCTGGGGGGCAAGACGGTGGTGGGGCACCATGCGGTCGTGGGCTCAAGCGTGTGGCTCACGCACAGCGTCGATCCGTACACGACCGTGCTGTTGGAAAAGCCCAAGCTGCGCCTGCGGGCCGAGATGCCGGATGAGCTGAAGGCGGAGAGGAACTATCAGATTTAGTTTTCTAGAAGCTGTCAGCTCTCAGCTATCGGCTGTCAGCTTCGGAGGAAGGGACGGCTATCAAGTGCCGCCACATTGCCGCTTTCGGCGTCGTGCAGCGAGCGCCAGGCAGCAGCAAGCGGCGGCGGCGAGCCAGACGATCCAGCAGGCGGCGCTAATTGCCGCGCCCGTGTAGAGGCTCGTCGGCTGGTAGCGCAAGATCACGCGGTGCGAACCGGCGGGGAGCGGTATGCCGCGCATGACGCGGTTGGAGCGAAGGACCGGAACGCGTTGACCGGCCGCGTTAGAATCCGACAGGGATTCGTCGGCAGTCGCCGGATCGATGGCGATCACTTCGGCAGTCCAGCCGGGGTCGTAGGCATCGCTGATGACTAAGAGGCCCGGCGCGGCGAGATCGGCTGCGATTTCGATGCGGTTCGGTTCGTCGCGCACGAAGCGGCACGTTGAGACTCGTGAATCTGTCTCGACTGCCGGCGCGATCTCAATCGCATCGCGCGACTCGACAACTGCGCTTTTGCGAAGATCGCGCAGCTCACCGTCTGGGAAGTACACCTCTTCGGTTCGCTGCAGCAGGGCCTGCGGACTGTTTTCGGAAAGCGGTGGCAGGGATTCGACGTCGTGTACGATCCATGCGCGGGGAAGTGCGTGGGGGTTGTACCACAACGCGGCGTCTTCGAGCGGTTCCTCCTCTCCAGCTTCAGCGGTTGTTGCCGGCGCGACGCGCTCCGTTCCGGCGTAGCCCGACTTGCCCGGCAAAATGATGTAGCGCGTGGCCAGAGCGTCGAGCACGCCGCGATGCGGTTCGGCCAATCCATCGGGGCGGACGACGCCGTGCCGGCGAGCCGCATCCATCACGGCCTGGAAGTCGCGCGAAACGATGCTCCCGGGCGACTCGACGAGCGCGATGCCGCCATCGGGTTCGCGCACCAGAAGTTGATATTTGGGAAACAGCGTGTCGCGATCCCAAATGAGCCCCCCGACGCACCGCTCGGAGGACGACTCGATCCGAAACCGTGGCGGCGTCCACTCGACGGCCGACGCCCGGAATACGCGGCAATTGGAAAGGGGGACAGGCGCGCTTTCGTCGGCCTCGGAAAGCGCGCCTGTCCCGCTTTCTTCGTGCTGCGCGATCATTTGCGCCGCGAGAGATGGGGCGCGGAAGTCGTGTGACGGGGCCGTTTGCAGCATCCAGCCGTGGGCGACCGCCAGCTCGACAGCCGTAAGCACGAGGGCGACGTATCGTTTCCAAGGAATCGCATCACGGCCGCGCGGCGCAAGGAGCCACCACAAGAGGCCGCACACGATCGCCGCGTGGATCATGCCGCCTAGAAAATCGCGAAGTGCTCCCTGCGAATCGAATGGGCCGAAGTAGAGGTCGCCGGGTGCGGACGACAGCCACGCGTCGAACTGCGAGCCGCCCATCCAGATGAGTGCCGCTGCGGCCGCGCTGGCGATGCCCAACACGAGCAGTCCGTCGCGGATGCGGCGCGAATTGCCCTTGGCCATTTCGTCCCAGCCCCGCGCCGCCAGCAGGCTCATGGCCAGCGCCGCCACGGTGAGCAGCTTGGCGGGATAGCGAAAGTACGCGTAACCGGGCAGCACTACGACCATCAGCCAATACAGCCCGCCGACGGGATCGCCAAGGAGCGCCGCCGATTGGTCGCCGGCCAAAAGCTTGCATCGCACGAATTCCATGAGCCAGCCGATGCCATAAACTCCCATTACTCCGATCCCGGCCAACAGCGCCGTCCACGAGAGCCACTGCTGCCGCCGCGTCCCGCCGCAGAGGCGAAATGCGGCCAGCGCCGCCAACACGGGCAACAGGCCCATGTAGAGCGACGGTGTCCAGACGTAGCCCTCCAGACCGGCGGCCTGCGTCCAGCGGCGGAATTCGGGAAAAGGGCGTCCCAGGCAGTTCGGCCATGCCAGCTCGACCAGCCGAATCGGCGGCACGCTGAACTGGTAGATTTGCTCGGCGTGTGTGCCGGGGGGCGCTGGACCGAGTATCCCGCGCGCGACAAGTGGCCAGCCGGAATCGCCGCGTTCGCCACTGCGCCCAACCGGGCCATCGGCGATCGAGTCGGCATCGTCGGTGTCGGTCGAGCGCCGCAAAGCCGTGGGAATTTCATAAAGCGATCGCGGTGCGTCGAACGAGGCGCGATCGCTACGGCGGGTACGCTCGATGCTGGGAAGAACTTGCATCGCCGCTAGCCCGGCGGCTAAGATGCCGGCCAGTCCCAGAAGCACGAGGCGATGGCGAGCGAGGCGCAACCAGAAGGGGCGAGTGTCGCGGTCGGGAGACCGCGCCACAACAGCGTTCGACCGCGACACAACGGGCGGAGACCGCGGCACAACAGCCCCGGATCGCGACACAACTGGTTTCGCGCGCGGCGCAATGCGCGGGCTCCGCCACCACAGTATTAGCGCGTAGAGGACGACCATCAGGCCGGCGTGGTAGGCCGACTGCGGATCGCCGCCGAGCGTCATCAATGCGAGCACGGCGGCGAGTGCGAGGGCCCCCGATAGACGGCGACGGACTAGCATCCAATCGGCCGCCAGCAGCGCGACCGGCAACCATGCCGCGCCCACTAAGAACACGACGTTGTTGGCCTGGAACAGCACCACGCCGCCAAAGGCGTAACTCATGGCGGCAAGAGCCGCCGCCGAGGAACTTGCCCGCCACCGACGAGCCACGGCGAACACGGCGGCCGCGGCCAGAGCGGCATGCACGGCGATGTATAGGTTGTACCGCCAGGTGAAGTCCAGCGGCAGCAAGAAAAGCAGCTTGCCGGGGTACAGCACTGCGGAGCTGGAATCGGCCAGTGCCGCCGTGCCGCAGTTCTCAAGCGGGTTCCAGGTGGGCAATCGGCCCGCGGCCCACTCGTCGGCGGTCCACCGGTAGAGCGGGTGGTAGAAGTGGGCCGCGTCGCGTAACACCAGCCCCCGAGTGCCGATCAGCACCGGGGCAAACAGCCACGCGAACAGGCAAACCACGATGGCCGGCGCGACCACGCCCGAGCGACGCAAAACACGTTCTCCCGCAGAAGTTGGGAAGCGCTTTCCTCACCGTCACCATGTTAGATGCCGGCTGGCAGCACGTCTAACCGAGACCGGGCCGCTGACCGCCGAAACGGCGTGACCAGGGCATGCGGGGACGCGGAGACAGCCGCGGGAGGCAAGAGCGCGACTTCAGCGGGCGCGGGAGACCCGCGACTTGAGTTCGGTCCACTGGCGGCGGAGGTCGGCATCGAGCTGCATCACGTCGGCCAAAAGAAGGCACTCCGACGCGCGCCGCTTGAGGCTGATGACGTCAGCGGGTAGCGCAGCGGCAAAGCGGTCGGGCGCTGGAGAGAAACGCTGGGGCAGTCGACGCCGCGCGATCCAGCGCCGCAAAGGCACGTCGGTCCACTCCGCCTCGGCCACGGTGGAACTGGCGTCTGTGGGGGAGTCGAGTTGTGCGGATGGCAGGCTGGAAAGCCTGCCCCAAGGCGCGGCCAGGCGCTGAAGGTGATCGCCGAGCGTGCGCGGTTCGACCTCGCTTGCGGTTTCGCGGCGAGAAGCCGTCGAAAAGGGCGCGAGCTCGATAACACCTACGACTTGGCCGAAAGCGGTTTCCATGGAGCCGGGTTCTCTCAAGTTTCGTGCTGAATGATTGACGGATGAATCGATGCCAGGCGGCGGCAGGGGGAAATCATGCGCTGGCGCGTTGCGGCCATCGGAACGACGCGTCGCAGACCGTTGCGACGGCTTGGCGCGGCGCGGCGACGTGCGACGGATCGAACAAGCGAACGCCGGCCATGGTGGGCGTCAGGGCGTTGCGGACCTCATGGAGCAAGCCGCGCGTCTGGGCGATGCCCGCCGACGATGCGCCCACCGCGCGTCGCGAGGTCGAGCGCGGGGATTCACGAAGCGGTTCGCCCGAGTCGATCCGCCGGTCGCCCGATCCTTCCGGCCGGGGAAAGTCGATGCGAATGCGGAATTCGTAGGGTCCGCTCGACAGCACATCGCCGTCGTGCAGGGCAGCCGACTTGACGATCCGCCCATCGACCAACAGCGGGGCGCCGGCGCCCAGGTGCCGCGCGGACACGCTGCCAGCATTGAGAAACAGGTACGTGTGCACCTCGGGGAACTCGGGGTCGCCCAGCACCAGGTCGCAGTCGCCGGCTGAGCCGATCAGGAAGACGGGCACCCGCACGGGCCGAATGCGGTGGCGAGCCCGGCCCCGAACGATCTCGAGTTGCACTTTAGGTAAACCAGCACGGCCGTAGGGTTGGGGGGGACCTTGCCAGCCGGGGTTTGGGGTGGGAGCCTGCATCGTGTCCATCGGGCAGATGGCGGTTGGCTGAGGGGCGACGATTGCTCGGCGTCGCAGAGAGTCGTCGCGCCGCAGTGCGACTCTCTCCTAGCTTCGGCACTTGGCACACGGCAGCAACACGCGCCACCGCACCGACATCGTGCTTTTCGTACGATGCGGGTCCGCTGAAGCCTGTTGGCGAAGATGGTGGGGCGATTCGCCAATGCAGAATGCAAAGTGCGGAATGCAAAACGGCCGGAGGAGCTGACTATCGGCTAGATGCGCTGCGGCGGGCTACCTGCATTTGGGCGCGGGCCTGCGCGATCTGGCGGTCGCGGATGTCCAATAGCTCGGGCGAATGGGCGGGGCGCTTAATCGCATCGGCCAAATGGGTGCGGGCAGCTTCGGCGTCGACTTCCGCGGCCGGGATGGCGCGGTCGGTAAGCACCGAAACGACGTTGTCGGCTACCTGCACGAACCCTCCCCCCACGTAATAGCGCTCGATCTTGCCGTCGGTCCGCAGCCGCAGCTCGCCGAAAGTGAGCCGGCCGATCAGCGGGCTGTGGCCGGCGCCGATTCCCAGTTCGCCGTCGTACAGCGGCACGACCACGAAGTCGACCATCGCTTCGATGGCGGTCGCTTCGGGTGTAACGACAACGCAGGTGAGTGGGGACATGAGAGTTTTCAGTTTTCAGT
>CAYQAJ010000325.1:0-5424 GCA_964415245.1 uncultured Pirellulaceae bacterium
TCGCGTGTAGCGTGGTCAATGAACCTTCGTGGCCGGTGTTCATTGCTTGCAGCATGTCGAGAGTTTCACCGCCACGGCACTCACCGATGATGATTCGTTCGGGCCGCATACGCAGGGCGTTGCGAACCAGATCGGTGGCGTTGATGGCACCCTTGCCCTCGATGTTGGCGGGGCGGGTTTCCAGCCGCACGACGTGATCCTGCTGGAGCTGCAATTCGGCCGCGTCTTCGATCGTGATGATGCGGTCGGTATTGGGAATGAAGCTCGACAGCGTATTGAGCAGCGTCGTTTTACCGGAGCCGGTACCGCCGGAGATAATGATGTTGAGGCGGGCTTTCATGGCGCCTTCCAACAGCATGACCATCTCGGGCGTAAAGGCCTTGTAGTTCAGCAGGTCCTCCAGCTTCAGCGGGTTGGCGCCGAAGCGGCGAATCGACACCGCCGGGCCGTCGAGCGCCAACGGCGGAATGATGGCGTTCACACGCGAGCCGTCGGCGAGTCGGGCATCGACCATGGGGCAGATTTCGTCGACGCGCCGGCCCACTTTCGACACAATGCGGTCGATGATCTGCAGCAGGTGGCTGTTATCGCGGAACTCGACGCTCGAGCGCTCCATTTTTCCGCGCCGCTCGACGTACACGTTCTTCGGCCCGTTGATCAGGATGTCGCTGATCGCCTCGTCCTTGAGCAGCATTTCGAGCGGACCCAAACCGAACGTCTCGTCGAGCACCTCTTCGATGAGGCGTTCGCGCTCCGAGCGGTTGAGCAGCGTCTCCTCGGTGTCGCACAGGTGCTCGACCACGAGGCGGATTTCGCGGCGCAGCACGTCGCCTTCCAGCTCGCTCACTCGGTTCAAGTCGAGCTTGTCGACGAGCTTGCCGTGGATCTTTCGCTTCAGCTTGTCGAATTCTTCCGCTTTCGCGGATTCGGCAGCTCTCGATGCACTCACCGGCGTTTTCATGGTCGGGTCGTTTTCTGGGAGAGGATCAAGGGTCGTCGGTGCAGCGGCACGTTGTCGGCGCGACCGCGCGTTGGGTCTGCCGCCCGCGTGGGCCACACCATCCCAAACATAGCTCACCTTCGCGGGCGTTGTGCTTGCGAAACAAGCTTGCGCAAGTGCAGCGCCCTCACCACGTACGATGTTGTCTTTTGGCAGCGCCGCGGGCAAAGCCGCTCAGCGCCGCGTCCGTCCGTTACGCCTCCGCGTGCCGCGCGGCGTGGGCCGGGTCGTCGAGCCCCAGCCGCTTCATCTTCTTGTAAAGCGTCGTGCGATTGATCCCCAGCGCCGCGGCGGTGGCATTGCGGTTCCAGTTGTTTGTCCGAAGCATTTCGAGAATGATTTTTTTCTCGGGCGCCTCGAGGGCTTCCTTCAGCGACGAGCCGCTGATTTCGCCGACGGGCAGCGGCGCCGCGGCCGCCAGCTCCGACGGCAGGTTTTCCAGCGTGATCACCTGTCCCTTACCCAACAGCACGGCCCTCTCGACGACGTTTTGCAGCTCGCGCACGTTGCCCGGCCAGTGATAGCGGCGCATAGCGCCCAGCGCGTCGTCCGTAAAGCCGGTAACGTCGCGCCCCGAATCCTGCCGCACTTCCGCCAGGAAGTGCTCCGCGAGGCGGGGAATGTCGGCGATTCGCTGCCGCAACGGGGGCAGATCAACGTTGATCACGTTGACGCGGTAGAACAGGTCCTGGCGGAAGCGGCCCTCGGCTACCGCCTTGGAAAGGTCTTCGTTCGTCGCCAGAATCACCCGCACGTCGACGTGAACGGTCTTCGTGCCTCCCACGGGCTCGAATTCGAGTTCCTGCAGCACGCGGAGCAGCTTGACCTGCATGCCGGGCGAAGCGGTTCCGATTTCGTCGAGAAAGATCGTGCCGCCGTCGGCTTGCTGGAACTTGCCGATCTTATTACCCGCCGCTCCCGTAAACGCCCCGGCCACGTGCCCGAACAGTTCGGTTTCCAGCAGCGTCTCGGGCAGAGCGCCGCAGGCCACCTCGACAAACGGCTTGTCGCGGCGCGAGCTGCGGCGGTGAATGGCACGAGCCACCAACGACTTGCCCGTGCCGCTTTCGCCGGTGATGAGCACCGTGGCCTTGGTGTCGGCCACGCTCTCGATCATGTCGAACACCTTCAGCATGCGTTTGTCGCTGCCGACGATGTTCTCCATGCCGAACCGCAGGTCGAGCTGCGCCTTGAGGCGCTCGTTCTCTTCCAGCACCTTCTTCTGCGACAGCACGCGGTCGATGGCCATGGCCAGCTCTTCGTCGATGAGCGGCTTGGTCAAAAGGTCGAAGGCGCCGGCCTGCAGCGCCTCCACGCCCGTTTCCACCGACCCGTAGCCCGTGATGAGAATCACGGGGAGCGCGGGATACTTGCTCCGGCAATGGGCTAAAAGATCGAAGCCATCGCCGTCGCCGAGGCGGACGTCGGCCAGCACGAGGTCGAAGCGGTGCTTTTCCAACAGCGCCAAGGCGTCGCGCTGGCTCGCGGCCGGCTCGACTGCATAGCCCTGCTCGCGCAGCCAGCCGGTCATCGACTGAAGCACCTGACGATCGTCGTCGACCAACAGCAACGAGGCGCAGTTCATGGTCGGTTTTCCCCTCTTGCGCGCGAGGCGCAACGTGCTCGCTCCACGGGCGCAATCGCGCTGGCCATAACCCGGGTGGTCGTAGGGTATCTACGTCACAGCGGGTGGCCGGTCAACATGTTGCCGGCACGCAACATGGGCCCGAAGAAAAGGGCCGGAAGAAGAGCGGCGAACGTGCCGAGACGCCGCCGGCAAACGAGAGATGCCGTTTCGTCGCGCAGAAGCCGGCTTCCTACGACCGACGAAGTGCTACCCGCGCTGCGAGATTCGGATCGAGTCGCGCCACCCCCCCATCCCGCACATCTCGCAATTGCGGCATTCACGTGCCACACCGCTTGCGGTTTCCCCCGCAGTGACGCGATCCCCTTCCAACACGATCACCTTGTCCAAGATGATCCACCCCGCTTGCGGTTTCGCGCTCCGCCCGCGCGGCAAACCGCGTCCCACCTTACTTCTCCCTCAGGTTATCCCGCCGTTCGCGCCCGCGCCCGCGGGTGCGCCTTCTCGTACACCTTTCGCAGCGTCGACGTGGCCACGTGCGTATAAATCTGCGTCGTCACCAGGCTCTTGTGTCCCAGCAGCTCCTGCACGCTGCGAATATCGGCGCCCCGATCCAGAAGGTGCGTGGCAAAGCTGTGCCGTAGCGAGTGCGGGCTGGTGCGCAGATCGAGACCCGTGAGCTTGAGGTACTTCTCCAGCATGCGGGCGACGCTGCGGGTGGTGAGCCGCTGACCGAAACGGTTCACGAACAGCGCCACCGCCTTGCCGTTCTTTCCTTCTTCCATGCGAGGCCGCAATCGCAGCCATTTCTTGATGGCCCGCTGCGCATAGCTGCCCAGCGGCGCGAGCCGTTCGTGCTTTCCCTTGCCGCGAATGCGCACGACGCCCGTGTGCCAGTCCACGTCGTCGAGGTTGATGCCGACCAGCTCGCTCACCCGCAAACCCGCCGAGTACATGGTTTCGAGGATCGCCCGATCACGTGCCCC
Source organism: uncultured Pirellulaceae bacterium (assembly GCA_964415245.1). Lineage (GTDB taxonomy): Bacteria > Planctomycetota > Planctomycetia > Pirellulales > Pirellulaceae > CAYQAJ01. The sequence goes on from CAYQAJ010000325.1 coordinate 3,572, forward strand.
CAGCGGTTCGTCCGATGGCGGCGCGGCGAGCAAGCGGGCAATCTCGTCGGTCGACAGGAAGTGCGGCAGCTTGTGATCAGGGCGCGGATTGCGGAGCGGTTTCGCCGGATTGTGCGACGCCAGCCCTTCACGCTGGGCGAAGCGAAAGAAGCTCCGCAGCGACGCCAGCCGCCGCGCCACCGAGGATTTCGCGTAGCCCGCCTCGTACAGCGAAGCCACGTAGGCCCGCAAATCGAGCGGCGTGAGGCTGCCCGGCGAAGGCGCCCGCCCGGATCGTCCGGCAAGCCACGTCGACAGCGCCGTCAGGTCCTCGCGATACGACTTGATCGTATGCTCCGACGCGTTGCGCTCGACAGCCAGGTACCGCAGAAAGCGAGCGATAGCGGATTGCATGAGCACACCTGGCGTAGCTGAACTCGCAGGAGTTCAGTCGGGCTCGGCGGGCACTGCACCACGTTGCGGTCGGCCTCGCATGACTCGCCGCGTCGCCGTGTCGCCGTGTCTCCGCGTCGGCGGGTCAGCTACGCGATATCGCCGTTGCCTTGATCGGTCGGCAGCGGGTAGCTGAACCGCGGCGACAGCGCGGGGTCGTGCTCCTCGGCCGTCTTACGAATCTTCTGGCTCAGCACCGCGGCGTCGTACCACGTAAAGCTCAGCTCGGAGTTCGAGGCGTAACGGCCGAGCGTCCGCAACGTGGCTGCTCGATGGGCGTCGTCGTACAGAAAGATATAGCGTTCGGCGCCCTTCACTAGCGCCAGCACGTTGATGTCTTGAGACACGGGCCGAGGGCTCCTGCATGGGGTGGGCCGGTCGGTGCCACGCCGCTTCATGCCGCGCGGCCGGTCGAAGGTGCGCCGGCCGCTCAGCGAGCCGCCGCGCTAACGTTCATATCGGTCGATGTTCCACCGCCACACCACTCGGCTTTCGTCGGCTCCGCCGCGCGCCGCTAAGAGTTCGGTGATGTGCATGTAGCAGCAAAAACGGATGAAGTCGTCTTTGCGCTGTAGGTAAGATTGCCAACCTCCCGCGCGTGCGTCGTCGCGAAATTCGTAATAGCTTGCCAGCCGCTCGGTGAACTCCGAGTCGCTGCCCTGGTACTGTCGCACCAGTTCCATCACGGGGTACGGCTGCGGATGGGGCGCGGGCCGTTCACGGCTCGGCGGCTTGGGCACGAACCCCCGCGGATCGGGCCAATCGTCGGGCAGTCCGATACTGCCGGGTCCGTGATCGCCAATCGGCCGAGCCGCGGCATCGGCGCCTTCCACGAGCGGCATGGGCTGACCTTCCGGCGTGTATGCAACCGTGCCGCTCACCCGCTGAACCGGCGACGTGCTGGGGCGATCGGCTTCCTGATCCGGCATGGGCGGTATCTCGGGCGTTTGCGTTGCTAGCTGCTGTCGCGCCAGCGCGAACTCCGCGTCGCGCACCAGCGTGTCGGGAATCCATTCTTCCTCTTCCGTGCCCCAGGGAAGCCCGTAGCCCGGTGGAATGGGATGGAACGACGGGTTGGCCGCGAACCAGTTCACCGCCAGGCCCATTCGGGGTGGGTAGTACTCGTGGAATTCGGTTACCGACCCGACCACCACCGCGTCGACGCCCAGCACCTGGGCCAGATTCTGGAAGTTGGTCGTGTGGTCGATGCGGATGCCGGCGTCGGTGAGATACCGCTCGACGACCCCCACGGGCAGAACCTCGAAGCCGGGGACCCTTTGGAGCTCGCCGCGGTAGGCTTCGGCGACTTGCACACCGTTGACCGTGGGATTGGTGCTCTGATTGAAGAAGGGGAGCACCGCCACGCGGGACAACTGCGGGAAGGGATTGTGGTACTGCGGCTCGTACATGACGCGCGGAAA
>CAYQAJ010000326.1:0-5393 GCA_964415245.1 uncultured Pirellulaceae bacterium
AAATCAGCAGGTGATTCTCGCGACACACTATGAGAATTTCTTCAAATCCGCCGAGTACTCGTTCGAAAACGCCACGCAGCTTCTTTTAGCTCCACGTCGCCGTCACAGCGACGGCATTGCTTTTCACCCAGCGGACTTACTTCGTCGAGTCGAAACAACGTTGGAACAAGGCGGCACTGAATGGCGCGAAATGGGCATAAACCTTCGGCGCTGGGTCGAAAGGGCGTTGGGTACATTGAGCGGATACTGCCCTTCGCCGTTTGCCATCTATAACAAGCTTACTCAGAGCATTGACGAATATGAGAAGATAACGGACATTCGCGTCGCGACTGAACGACGCGCCACCATTCTAGCGGCGCTTCGGGCGCCGGCATTTAAGCGGGTCGTACATAAACTTGCGCACGACGAGGATGTGCACGAGCCCAATGTGCGCGACGGTCTGAGGGTGCTAAAGGATTGCCAAAAGGCGGTGGAGGCGGAGATTCGTCGTTTTCGCGAGATTTACAACCACGAGTTGCTGAATCGCGCAATCGCAGCGCGAGCGCCAGTTGGGATTCTAAACATCGATACTCGAACGCAGCCCACTGAAATGGTCCTTAGTGGGCGTGCGGCAGCAGCAAGCGGCCGCGTGGGAATCACGTGGGTTGAGATCGAGTCGATCCGATTGCCGGCGTCGCCACTCGCCTTGGTAAAGGAGGACGTCCTGGCGCCAATTGCCACAACGGGATGCTTGGCGATATTGGATGATTCTGGACGGAGCCCGATTGATGGTGACCTCGTCGTCGCGGAGAGTCATGAAGGGCAGAAGTTTCTGAGACGATTCTGGAACGACGACGGCAAGATCACACTGGAATCCGCGAACCCAACAAAGCCGATTGCCCCGGTCACTTTGGTAACAGCCGCGTGCGAGGTCAGGCGGGTGGTCGGAGTGCTATTTGATTGCGTTCCTTGCGGAAATGCAGGGATCGGGCGCGAATGGGCGGTCCCGACGCAGTTGCCAGCATCCGCTTTTAGAGATGTCATCGGGATACGAGTCGAAGGGACATGCCTAGAGCCAATTGCTCGTGACGGACAGGTCATGTTGGCCCGGCAGGTGAATTCCCCGGGTGATCTGCGCAATTGCGAACTGGCATGTGTTGAGGCAGAGGGCATGGATGCGGTGCTAAAACGATGCTACGTCTTTGGCCCCCAACTGATACTCTGCCCGACTAATCCCGTCGAAATTGAAGACCCGATAGTCGTGAAGGCCGAGGACATCACTCGTGTGTTCAAGATCATTGGCGTGCTATTTGAGCCAGCAACATCGGAGGACGTCGCCGGTGGCTGACGTGCCGACATTGCGTGGCGATGTGCTGCGTTTCGGGCAACGCCCAAGGCCGTTGCATGCAAAGTCACGCCGCGCTACAGTTCGAACACTTGGGCGATCGCCGGCCGGCCGTACTCCGCGCCGGCGGTGTAGATGAGCACGTTTTCCAGCGGTTGCGCCTGGCCCGCTCCGTGCGTGTGACCGCAGAGCACGGTGAGCTGGCACTGCGGGTACGAGCGGGCGACTTCGAGAATCGCCTCGCCCATTGCCAGGCAGGTGAAATGGGGCGCCCATTCATCGTCGCTGATTTGACCCTCGTGCCAGCACGCCTCGCGTAGCGGCGGCACGTGCGTCAAGAGAAACACCTGCGGGTATCGCTCCATCGCCGGCGGAAGAACGCGCAGCACGTGCGCGCCCGCCTCGTCGCCCAGTGCGTGCAATAGCGGGAGTCGGGCTTGTTTGCCCACGCCGGCCAATTCGGCGATGAGGCGGTAGTCGTTCATCATCACGTACGAGCGTTCGTAGTCGCCCGACCGGCCGTCGGCCCAACCGTCGTGCCCCGCGAGCCCCACGCCGGGGGCAAGCTCGAGCGCATCCATATCGCTCAGGTAGTGCAGGTTCGATACGCTCTGGCAGAGCTGCCGTACTTCGTCGCGCACCTGGGCGATCGAGCCGAAGTAGAAGTCGTGGTTGCCCAGCACGAAATAGATGTGGCAGGAAACCGCGCGGGCGATGCGTGTGAGATACTCGCACACGTCGCGCGCTTCCGCCACGTCGCCGCCGATGAGAACGGCGTCCGGTTCGGTGGAGTGGACCTCATCCAGAAACGCCTCGACCTCGTTGTCGGCCAGGAAATTCAGATGGATGTCGCTCAGCCACGCCACGCGAGTCATGAATGTGCGACGCCCGATCTACTTTTGAACTGTGAGCGGATTCCCCTCACCCCGGCCCTCTCCTGGCGGGAGAGGGAGGGATCGCTGTTCCCTCGCTTGCGCTTCGGGCTTCTATGATTCCCCGCTTGCGGTTTCTCCTACGGATTGCCAATGGCGTACAGCGTCTTTCGGCCGCGGATGTAAATGCGGCCGTTGCTGATCGCCGGCGAGGCGATGCCGGCGTCGTCGAGTTGATTTTCGACGAGCTTGTCGAACCGCGGCGCCGCCGACACCACAGTACACAGCCCGGCCGTGTTGAGGAAGTAAATCCGTCCATCCGCGGCGATGGGCGAAGCCTTGTAGCTCCCTGGCAGCCGCTGCCGCCAGTGAAGCTTGCCGCTGTGCGCGTCGAAGCAGCGGGAGATTCCGTCGTCGGTCACGGTGAACAGCAGCGACTCCCACAACACGGGGCAGCACGTGTCGGGCGTACCTTCCTCGTGCGTCCAGGCTACGTCGCGAAAGGTCAGCTCGCCCGACTTGCCCAGCGGAACCGCTAACAGCGGCCCCCGCATTCCGCGCACGGTGAAGATCATGTCCAGCCCCGCGGTAGGGCCCGTGACCGTGCGGCCGCCTTGCAGCCCGGGCAAATACCAAAGCTGCTTGCCGGTCGCGGGATCGTAGGCGTCGAGCTGGTTTCCCCCCATCACGACGAGCTGCTTCTTGCCGTCCGCCTCGACCAGCAGCGGCGTCGTATAAGCGTCGCACTCCTCAGCATCGGCCTTGGTACGGCGTGTGACTTTCCACTTGACGTGCCCGTCGCGCACGTCGTGCGCCACGAGGTAGCTTTCGGCGGCGGTGGCGCCTTGCACGTCGGCCAGCGAATCCTGCATGCAGACCGACAGGACGAGACCGTCGTGGAGCAGGGGACTGTTGGCGTGTCCCCACCAAATGGTGTAGGGGCCGTAGTCGTCCTGCAGGTTGCGATGCCACGCCTGGTTGCCGTCATAGTCGTACACGGCCAGTTCGCCATTGCCATAGTGCACGACGACCGACTTGCCGTCGGTCACCGGCGAAGGGCTGGCGAGGTTGTGGAGATCGTTGAATTTCTGTACCGAACGAAAGGCCCCTTCACGCGGCGCCTCGCCCTTGCCCACTTCGCGGGTCCACTCGATGCCGCCCGACTTGGCGTCGATCCGCAGCAGCAGCAGTCGGCCGTCGTCGGTGTGGCTGGTGACGATGATTGCATCGCCCCAAATCGCCGGAGTGCTGGTGCCCCACTCGGGTATCTCGCATTTCCAGACGATGCTGCGGCTTTCGCCCCAGAATACGGGCAGATCCGTCTCCTGGCTGACACCGGTTCCGTCGGGCCCGCGCCACTGTGGCCAGTTTTCGGCACGTAGTCCGAGAGCGGGAAGCGCTACTGCGAGAAGCAGCGCAACAGCCGCGAGCCACCGCGCGACGACCGAGCCGAGTACCAGGCGATGATTGTCTTCGAGTGCGATACGCATGTCGGCGTCTTTCGTTTCGGAGGTTGCTGCTTGCCTAAGCTTGATTGGATTTCGCGACGAGCCCCATTCTACTCTAACGGCACCTTCGATGGCTGGCCCGCTATTTCTTGAACGTAGCGCGGCACCGCATACCCCGGCAGGCGCGACCGCAACTCGCGCATGAGGGCACGCCCGCGCTCAATGGGCACCTCAAAGTGGGCCGAGCCCGCGACCCGGTCGAGCTGATGCAGATAGTAAGGCATGACCCGCAGCTCGACCAGCCGCAGGGACAACCGGGCGAGCACCTCGGCATTATCGTTGACGCCCTTCAGCAGCACCGACTGATTGAGCACTGGTATGCCCGCATCGATCAGCCGCCCTATTGCGGCGGCGACCTCGTTGTCGATCTCCGCCGGGTGGTTGGCGTGTACCACCACGATGGGCACGAGTCGCGTCCCCCGGAGCCAGCCAATTAACGAGTCGGTAACGCGCTGAGGAATCACGATCGGGAGGCGAGTGTGAACCCGAATCCGCCGCAGATGAGGAATATCGGCGAGTGCCGCCGCGAGCTTCGCCAGAGCCGCATCGTCGATAGTGAGCGGGTCGCCGCCGCTGAGCAGCACTTCTTCGATCGTCGAGTCGGCCGCGATCTGGTCGATCGCCGCCTGCCACTGCGCCGGCGAGCGCTGGGTCGCGCCGTACGGGTAGAGCCGCCGGAAGCAGTACCGGCAGTGAACCGCGCACGCCCCCGTCGTCACCAACAGCGCCCGACCTCGGTACTTTTGCAACAATCCGGGCGCGGTCGTTGCTGCGAGATCGCCCACGGGATCGCGCGAAAAGCCGGGCACCTCGCGCAACTCCTCGTCCAGCGGCAGCACCTGCCGCAGCAGCGGGTCGCGGGGATCGCCCACTTTCATGCGGGCCACCAACGGCCGCGGCGCGAACAGGGCGAATTGCTCGGCCGCGCTACGCGCCACCCCTTCGTACTCCGGCGGCAAGTCGAGCACGTGGCACAATTCGGCCGGGTCGCGAATGGCCGACTTCATGGCCTGTTGCCAGCTTTCGCCCGCCGCGGCACCGGTAACGACAGATCGCGGCTTTGTCGCTAGAATTGCCATTTCGGTAGCATAATCGCGCCGCAGTCGTAATCGAAGCAGGCAGCTCAGCAGCAAACCAGGGAATACTCGTGGCGACGTACAAGACCAGCGATTTTCGCAAAGGGCTCAAGGTGCAAATCGACGGCGAGCCCTATTTGATGATCGAGATGAACTTCGTCAAGCCCGGCAAGGGAAATGCACTGTACAAGTGCAAGCTGCGTAATCTCGTCCGCGGCACGGTTCTCGACCGCACGTACAAGGGCGGCGATACGCTCGAAGCCGCCGACGTCGAGGAAATCGATTGCCAGTACCTGTACCGGCAGGGCGAGACGTTCGTGTTCATGGACAACAAATCGTACGAGCAGTACGAGCTCTCGGCGGAGCAGGTCGACGACGCCTGGAAGTACCTCAAGGAGGGCATGAACTGCTCAATGGTGCTGTACAACAGCAACCCCATCACCATGACCCCGCCCAACCACGTCGAGCTGAAAGTCGAATACTGCGAGCCGGGCGTTCGGGGCGACACGGCCACCAACGTGACCAAGGTCGTCAAGATGGAAACGGGGGCCGAGTTCAGCGCCCCCTCGTTCATCAACATGGGCGACGTTCTTAGAATCGACACCCGCACGGG
>CAYQAJ010000327.1:0-5390 GCA_964415245.1 uncultured Pirellulaceae bacterium
AAGGCCGTTACTTGTATCGGCCCTGTCGCGCCATTAGATTGGGCGTGCAACATGCCGAGCCCCCGGGGGAGGAATCGCTCTATGGACTTGAAGATCGTGTCCGACGACAGCAACATCGTTCGCCTGCAAGTCTCCGGCCGCATCGCCCAGAAGCAGACCGAGCCCGACGACGAGCCGATCGCCATGCTGCTGGGCAAGCAAGGCTACAGCCGCAAGGCGCTGCTCGACTTGAGCAAAGCGGAGTACATCGACTCCAGCGGCGTGAGCTGGCTGCTGGTGGCTCATAAGCGCTTCCGCGCTGCGGGTGGCCGCTTGGTGGTGTACAACATTCCGCCGCTGGTGCTCAACGTGCTCAAGGTGCTGCGGATGCACCTGGTGTTCGATCTGGCCACCGATGAGAGCGATGCCGAGCGCAAGTTGGAGGGTCCAGCGTCATGAACGAACAAAACGAGATCGACTTCACGGAGATCGGTCTGGTAGGCATGACGCCCCAGCAGGCAGCCGACGCCGTCATCCGCCAGGCCAGCCGCCTTTCGGCCAGCGACCTGTTCGTGCTCACGGATGAGGACGCCGCCATTGTCGCCATGCGGCGGCTGGGCGCCGTCGAGACCATCGCCCGCGTGTCAGGCGATCAGGGGCGGCAGTTGATCAACCTCATCAAAGCCGCCGCCGGCATGGACCTGGCCGAGCGCCGCCGACCCCTCGACGGCCGCATGATCTACGAAAGCGACGACCTCAAGCTCGACCTCCGCATTAACACGATCCCCACCCTGTTCGGCGAGGACATGACCTGCCGGTTGCTCGACCGCCGCGTCAGCCTCATGAATCTCGATCAGCTTGGCATGTCGTCCCATGAGATGGCCATGCTCTCGGTCATGCTCGCCAGCCCCAGCGGGCTGATCCTGGTGACCGGACCGACGGGCACCGGCAAGACCACCACGCTCTACGCCGCCTTGCAGCACTTGAACGACGGCACCCGCAAGATCAACACGCTGGAAGACCCCATCGAGTACGCTGTCGCCGGCCTGCGGCAGTCGCAAGTCAATCCCAAGCTCGAGCTGCACTTCGCCGATCTGTTGCGCAACGTGCTCCGCCAGGCGCCCGACGTCATCATGGTCGGCGAAATTCGCGACGAAGAAACGGCCACCACGGCCGTTCGGGCCGCCAGCAGCGGGCACCTGGTGCTGGCCACGCTGCACGCACCCGTTGCTTCGGGCGCCGTGCAGAGCATGCTGGCCCTGGGAGCACATCCTTATTTTCTGGCCAGTAGTCTTTTGGGCGTCGTGGCGCAGCGGCTCATCCGCGTTCTTTGTCCGGCCTGCCGGGTGCGGTACGACATCAGCGATTCGCCCGGCACCTTTGCCGAGATCGAATCGCTACTCGACGGCGACGACGGCAAGGCGATCTTCGGACCGGGCGGCTGCCCCGAGTGCCGCAACGGCGGTTACTCCAAGCGGACCGGCCTGTTCGAGGTGATGCCGGTCAACCGCGAGATTCGCCGCCTGATCGTCGAAGGCCGCCCCAGCAAGGAGCTGGAGGACAAGGCGATTGCCGCCGGCATGATCGAGTTCCACCGCGCGGCACTTCTCAAAGTCGCCCAGGGCGTAACCAGCACCGAAGAAATGATGCGCAGCGTGCCGAGCGAGTATTTGGGGCTGGATGAGTGACGGTCGATCCGAAGACCGTCCGAGAAGGACACGTTATGCCGGCACCAAACGAGTAGAATACACGTAGTACCGTGCTCGGGCACTTCGTGCACCTGTCGAAATCGGTCGGCACACGACGAAACCCGCTGCTTACCCATCCTCTGAACTCGCCTTTCGCACTGCGTCTACGTGTTACGCGAGGCCAAATCGTGCCGGCGACAAAGTTTGATCGAGACTCGATGGCGCGATGGTACGCGGAACAGCATCTGAAAGCCGATCCGGGCATCCTGTCAGTGCATTACTTGCCCCGTGGGGCGGCTGAGCGGGACATCCGGCTCGTCGAAGTGAATACGCTTCTTGGGAATCGAACCGACGACGCGCTCGAGCCGATTGATTTCGGCGTCGATCTCGGCATGGATAGCGAGCACCGCTTGCTGGTCGTTGACGTAACACCCGAACAATGGGAGCGTGTGACGTCAGGCGAGTTTAGGCTCCCCGATGGTTGGTCACTCGATGGCGCTGTTCCATTCCCATGAATAACTTTCAGCAACTGTGGTGGGAACAGGCGAAATCGGATCAAAAGGCCTTCGATGTGGTGCGAGGAAAAGGTCTTGCACAATGTCATGTGCTGCATTATCCGCAGATGGTGACCGAAAAGATCGCGAAGGCTTATTTTTGGCGCTCAGGCGCCCCGCCTTCCAAGAGTCATGCAGGGTTCGTGAAGTTTCTGAGATTTCTAGGCTCCGTAGGACAGCGCCACCAGCAACGCGTTGCGAGTGTCTTCTCATTCAAGGAGTTTGCCGACTTTCAAAACTGGGTCCGTGCCATTCTGCCCATTGCCTACGACCTTGAGCGTCTTGCGCCCGACCTGGCAGGCGACGGTCCCAATCCGGAATACCCCTGGCCGCATGCGCTACCCCATACCGCGCCGGTTCAACACAACTTCGCGATTTGGGCTTCCTTAATGACGGGACGCGGGCGCAACTTGCTGAGAGTGATTCACATCGCCGTCGAGCGCCTTCCGGAATATGCGGACCTGTGACGGCTGGACCCCATCGACGGGGTTCTCACTTCATCGTGGGAACGATTGGGCTGCTTGCAGCGTCTACCCTTCGCACAAACGCGAACTCTTGTCGGAGGAGGAAACCATGAGGCGATTGGTGCCGTTGGCTTCGGTCCTGGCGGTGCTGAGCTTTGGATCGGCGCAAGTGATGGCCCAGGAAAGCGACGAGCTGAGCCCGGAAGCTAAGAAATTCGCCGAAGTCGTGTCGATCGAGTTTCCCATGGCCGGGTACACGTTCACGCTCCAGGAGGCTGCCAAGGGGATTAAGCTGCCGTACAAGTTCGTCGTCGCCGAGAACGTCAAGGGCGTAATCCCGCTACGATTCGGACCCAGCTTTGCCGAGCCGCTCGGCAAGAGCGGCCTCTTCCCGCGCGAAGAGATCTCCGGCAACGAGCAAATTTACTGCCTGTGTGATTTTGGTGCGGGCAAGCCACCGTCCGAAGAAGACGAGGTCGTCACCGCGTTGAAGAAGGGGAGCTACCAACATGAGTTCGAGTGGGACGGCCTCAACTGGACCGGCCCCTCCGACACCGGCTTGCCCAAGGGCGACCCCTTTCCCGCCGGCACGTACGAAGTGAAGGTTACCATCCACGGCAAGCTGCTGACCGAGCGTGGCAAGGTGCCGTACCAGATCGTCGGCAAGACGAAGCTGGTGCTGAAGTAGGCGCGGCGACAGAGAGTCGCGCGCATAAAAAACCCCGGCCTTCCGGCCGGGGCTGTTGTGTTGCATCTGTTTTAGCGTCGTCGGGCATAGCCCGACCTGCGCGGCTACATCACGCTAGATCAACTCCGTGATCGGCGTGCGTTTGTCGACCAGGTACTGCGGTCGGCCAGCCGGATCGATGATGGTGGTCTTCTCCACGTCGATGCCCAGGTTGTGGTACAGCGTGGCAAACACTTCCTGCAGGTGGACGGGCCGGTCCTTGGCGTCCTCGGCATAGCGAGTCGAAGTGCCGATCGCCTGGCCGGTGCGCATGCCGCCTCCGGCCAAAAAGCACATGGCCAGCCGCGACCAGTGGTCGCGTCCCGCGTTGGCGTTGACGCGCGGTGTGCGGCCGAACTCGCCCCACATGACGACAGTCACGTCCTTGTCGAGTCCGCGGTCCGTAAGGTCCTGCACCAGCGAGCGCAGGCCGACGTCGAGCTTGGGCAACTGCCTCTTGAGCTCGCCGAAGTTGTTGCCGTGCGTGTCCCAGCCGCCCCAACTGAAGGTGACGACGCGCACGCCCGCCTCGACCAGGCGGCGTGCCGTGAGGAACATCCGCCCGTCGTCCCCATACCGATCGCGCACCCGAGGGTCTTCTTTATTCAAGTCCAGCGCGTCGGCCACGGTGCCCGACGTGACCACTCCCACGGCCCGCTGCGTGTAGGCATCGAGCGCCTCCATCTGGCCGCTGGCATCGGCGTCGCGGCGGAGCCGATCCAAAGACGCCAGCAGGTTGGTCCGCGATTCGAGCCGCTCGGTCGTCATGCCGCCGGTCAGACGCAGATCGCCCCCTTGCGGGTGATACGGCTTGTAGACCGGGCCCAGGTAGCCGGGGTACTCGCCGTTGTAGCTGATGAACGGCGGTGCCCCGCTGGCGCCGGCGCCTTGCAGCCGGGCCACCACGCTGCCGATCGAAGGCCGGCCGCCGATGTTGCGCAGGTCGTTGCGTCCGTAGCCCGTTTGCGTGTGGAAGTCGCTATGGTCGTCGAACATGCCGACCAGCGAGCGAATGACCGCGTACTTGTCGGCCATCTTGGCGAGCTGTGGCATGTGCTCGCAAATCTCGATCCCCGACACGTTCGTCGGAATCGGGTTGAATTCGCCGCGGAACTCGATGGGGGCGTCGGGCTTCAGATCGAACATATCCTGGTGCGAAGGGCCGCCGCCCAGGTGAATGTTGATCACCGCCTTGTTCGAGCTGCCGACGCCGGCCGATTCCTCGGCCCGCAGCAGATCGGCCAGCGTCAAGCTGCCGATTCCCAGCGCTCCCAACTTGAGAAAGCTGCGGCGGGATACCCCGTCGCAATAGGGACTCTTTTTGCCCGAGAATATCGTCAGCATGTTGCAACCCTTGTCGAATGGGCTGTTGTGGAACTTCCCTGACCGGCAGACGATGCTACACAAAACCCCCACACGCAGCCCACGGGGGGACCCTGCGCAGCACCCGACGTTATATCGTCGCCCAATTTACGAATCAATACTCCTTGATGTGTTTTTGGGCCGACGGGTGGCAGGTGCTCGCCGTACGGGATTCCCCCAAAGGGGGATCGCCGGGGGGAGCGAGCGTCAAACGCATCGCGGAATTGGCCGTTTTCCACTGTTTTCGCCCTCGCCGCTCGCTCCAGGTTAAACCCGGGGCTGTCATTCCCGCGAAGCCGGGAATCCAGCAGAAATTGAACGGCGGACTCCGACGGCAAGTTTGTCAATCCCGCATAGGGGGCAATCCACCAACGACGCCCCCTTTTCGTCCTCCACTGCTATCCGACTTCGGAATCCGGGACGAGCCGCAAGAAGCCGTTGATCGCTAGTGGACTGCGACCGCTCGGTGATCGCCCGACAGGTCCCACGGATAACCGCCAACGAACTGCGGAGCATGATGGGCGAAGTGGTGAACATCGAAGCATCGCGGCTCCAAACTGACCCTGACCAAGCGTAGTCTCTCGGGTGCGTTTCGGAGAGTCGACGAAAAAACTCG
>CAYQAJ010000328.1:0-5388 GCA_964415245.1 uncultured Pirellulaceae bacterium
ACCGCATGTAGGGCAGTGTGTGATTATCTGGATGCGGTTGGAGAGCGACGTTCCGAGGTTATCGATCCAGAGCCGACTCTTCGCCGATGTGTTGGAAGCTGTTCGACCAATGGGCCGCGACTTGCAGTTGGCCCGCGGCGGCCAGCGCTTTGACGCGGTTGTTGTACCGCCACTCCCAGGACAGGTCGTCGGGTTCCACGGCGTCGTACGGCCCGACGATCTCGCTCAGCACGGTGCTGCGCAAGTGGGGGTGATCGCTGTACAGGTGCGTCGATTCGGGCGCCAGCCGCAGGAAGCGCCCTTCCAGCGGGCGGGCAATCGTGTCGTCCATGCCCCAGGTGTAGCGAACCATCGCCATCGAAGAACCTTCGGCGGCGTGGCGGGCGAGGAACCGTACGCCGTCGGCCAGGTCGAGACGCTCGGTGAGTACCCAGTCGTCCTGCAGCGCGAGAACAAATGGCGCGTCGATTTGCGATAGCGCATAATCGAGATTGCGCCCGGGCCCAGCGCGCCGCGGGTTCCACACGAGCCGCGCGCCGTAGCGAAGGCAAAGCGGTTCCACTCCCGTGCGGGCCGCGCCGTCGCGCTCTGCCGACACGACAATCGGCACGCGCTTGTCCGCCAGCCGTAAGTTTTCGTGCAAACCCTCAAGCGTGCGGCGCAGGTATTCGAGCCGCGCCTCGGTGCGGGCCCAGGTGACGATCGCAACACTCGCCCAGGGCAGGCCCACGCCGAAGCCGCGCGGAATCAGAATCACGGTTGTGCGGAGCGGATTCAAGTCGTCGCGCACGTGGCGCTCCTCGGAAAATGGCCCAAACCACTCACGGACGCGGCCGATGACGCTGTCGGGGCCGGAGTCTTCGGTATCGTCGATGACCCACGCCGTACCGCTGGCCGAGGCGGCGCGCAATACCACCCGTGCCGCGCGGACAGCTCGCATCGCCACATCGCTCGGGCCATCGACAATGACAAGTTCGTACGGCTCGGGGCCAATTAACTCCGTTGCGTGCGCCAAGTCGTACCAACCGTCGTGCATTTCGCATGCCAGGATGCACGATGCATCGAAGCCTGCGTCGGTCGCGACCCGGCGAAAGAATTCGTGGTACTGTCCGCGGCCATCGAGACCGCGAAAGATGGCGCCGCTTTGCCGCGCATACTTCATCAGGATCAGCGACGAGCGGCCCGAGCCGATTTCGAGGATCGAACGCGGACGCAGATCCGCCAATAGCTCGGCCAGGGCGTAGCAGCCGGCAAAGCTCATGGTGCCGCCGCTACCGAACCGGCCGGCGTAGCGCATCGGTACGACCAAGTCATTGGCTTGCATGGTCTTCTGCTCGCGAAATGTCGTCAACACATTGCCGACGGCCAATTTAATCCGTGGCTGCGAAATCCGCCGCCAACACGTCGCACTCCAGGTCGGAGGCGCGGCTCGATTCGCGGCCGCCTTCCATGCCGGCGCCATCGAGGGCCGATCGCACCATCGCCGAAATGTGCCGGGCGATGCGGTCCGGCCGGCCGCATTCGATCAAATAGGCGCGGCCGGCTTCGCGCGACTGGCGGTACTCGTCCCACCGGTCGAGAATGCGCTCGACCACCAGCGCCAGATCGGCGAAGTCGAGACGGCAGGGAGTATAGTGGAGGTTCGCCCGATAGATGTCGGGCCACGTGTCAACGAAATCGCAGTGCGGCTTGACGACGACGCAGCCGGCCAGGATCGCCTCGGCGTCGCGATGGCAGTCGGCTCCCCACCCCCAGGGCGAAACGCAGATTCGCGCACGCCTGAGGTGTTGCCAGAATTCGGCGGTCGAGTGTGGTCGCTCGCTGTGGCAAACGATGCGACAGCCGCCGATGCGCTCGACGGCCGCGACGCACGCGCGACGATGCGCGGTTACTGCGTCGTCGGGATAGTCGACGGTGCCGGCGAAGAACACGTCGATCTCGCGCTGGGCACAAAGATCGAGCGGCTCGGTGCGCAAGGGCGCCAGTCGCTCCAGGGCGCCGTATCCGATGGAGACAAACAGCCGCGCGGTATCAGGTGGCAACTGGGCCGTCGGTCGGTAGAACTCCCGTGGTGAAGCGGCGTCATAGATCGATCGCGGGCGGTAGACATGCGACTTGACGATGCCCAAGGCAGCGCAGTCGGCAAACAGACCTCGCGCATCGTCGAGCACCTGGCAAACATCGGTCACTTCATCGATCAACAGGGGCGAGCCGGCCAAGTTTTCGGCGGCAATGCGGCGGCGGTCGGCCCAGATGATATCGACTCCGCGCCGCTGTTCGAGACACAGCTCGATGCAAGACGCGCGCAGCTCGCGCGACGCCGACAGAATGGCCGCAGAGGTGAGGTTGGGGTGGCCGGCATGGTCGCACTCGGGAAAGAAACCGATTCGCAGTGAGCGCGGCGGACTGACGTGGTAACCGCGCGAAGCGACTGGCGCGATTTCCTTCGCTTGCGGTTTCGCGCCGCGGCATGCCAGGTGCAGCGCCGGCCACAGCGCGTGGCCGTACCAATCGGGCAGGACCTCGGTCGCCAGGTACGATTCCCAACGCGCCGCCATCGACGCGGTGGTGTAGTGCTGCCATGCGATTGTGTAGGCGCGTCGCACGCGCTCGCTCGCGCGTCCGGCGTCAGCGGCGGTGCGAATCGCTTCGGCCCACCCGTCACCGCCGGCCTGCTCGTCGACGAGCCAGCCAAGCTCTCCGTGCAATCGGTGAAAGTGCCGCATCGACTCGTGCGCCGTCGAAACCACCGGGACACCGGCCAGCCACGCCTCGTTGATCGCCAGGCTGTGGGCTTCGCTGCGGCTGGGACTGGCTAACACGTCGGCTGCCGCCAGCCAGTCGCCCAAGTGATCCTGCGGCGACGCGAAACCGACGCGCATGTTGGCGTATCGGGCGGCATCGTCCTTGATGGCGGTCAGCTCGCCGTGGTTCGGCCCGACGATGATCGCCTTGTAATGGTTCGGCAGTGCGGCGATTGCCTCTACCAGCAGCGCCACGTTCTTCTCCTTGGCGATGCGGCCGACGTAGAGCACTATGCGGTCGCCGTCCGAAATCCGCAGAGAGCGGCGCAAAGCGTCGCGGCCGAAACGCGGGGCGATCCGCGCGGGGTCCGCGCCGTTGGGCAGAATTCGAACATGGGGGCGGTACCGTTCGGGCACCACAGCCAGACAGGCGAGATTCACCGCCGTGATGTAATTCGCTCGCGAGCACGCCTCGGCCGCGAATCGGCGGTTGTGTTCGCTCTCGGCGTCGGCGCAGTGAATCACCTCGACCAACGGTACATCGAGGCTTTCGACATAGCGGTCGGCCTCAGCACAGCCCCAAGTGAGCACGACGTCGGCCTCGGCCAGCACCTTGCGGGCAAGTGCGATCGCACGCTCCATGGTGTTATCGCCCAGCCGCACGGACATCAGGCCGCGCGCTTTGCGCAGCAACGAGTCGTCAGCAGCGGGTGACAACACAACCAACCCGGTGGGCCGCGACGACACCAGCGCACCGGCCAGCGATACCAGCCACTGTTCGGCTCCCCCTTGCGTGAGGCTGGGGGAGAGAAAGCCGACGCGGATCGGACGAAGCTGACGGGGAGGGATGTTGAGCATCGTTGGGCTACTTGGTCGTTGAACGTCGATGAGATGGCAAGTCGTTCCTGTCACGCAAGTGCAGAGTGCAGAATGAAGAGTGCAGAATGAGGAATACAGAAAGTGAATAAGCGCACGTCAGTCGAGCATTCCTTCCGGCATTCTGCACTCATCACTCTGCACTCATCATTCTGCACTCCGCCTCTACCCGCACGGGTCGAACGGCGCATCGGGCGTGGTGTCGCAGCTTACGCTTCCTAGATCGCCGCCCTGTGGAGGAACGAATCCAGTGATGTACGTCACAATGCCGCGGCTGACCGTGACCACCACGTTGGGCGTGCCGCCGCTCACGGCTGCCGCGTAAAACACGCCGGTGATTCCCTGGGCGCCCCATCGCGTCTGGATGCAGCTCTGGCCGTCGTCCAGCTCCCAGGTATAGATGTACGAATTGATTCCAGGCGGTCGGTTCTCGGGCAGGCGAATGGTGTAGGCATTGCCGCTGCCGCGCGGTCCCATCAGATGGGCCGGGAAGGCGGCACCGAACCGGACCCAGCCGTCGCCCGTGTCGCCGAGGCGAATTCCCTTCTTGACCAACGGCGTGGTATGCCACTGCGGCGCGCCGCCACCGGCGCCTTGCCAGTAGAGACTGTTGCTGGGCCCGCCGCCGAGGTCGACGAGCGCTTCGCCTGGGGCACGCGACCACAGCCGCAAGCTGGCCCGCTTGTTGACGGCGAGCTGGCTCGCGGCGTCGACGCGCTCGGCGAGCGACCAGTCGATGTAGTTGGCGCACAGGGCCAATAGATCGATCGTCGAAGCCGCGTGGGCGGCGCGGACCGTGTAGATGGGTCGCGTCGACCCTCCGAACGTCTCCACGCCGCTGAGCCGGCCGAGGTAGCAATCGAGCTGACGCAATTCGACAACATTGGCCGGATCGGGCGATTCACCGCTTTCGAGATCGACGGGGCGAATCCAGCAGCTTTCGAGCGTGGTCAGCGAGCCGGCCACCCAGCGGCGCACTTTGCCGGAGAATAGGCCGGCTCCGTTGGGCGACACGCTTTCGCCGGGCGGGCTGCTTCCGTCATCAACCTGCACGATGTTCGGCAGCCGCGGGTAATTGGGATATGAGTGCCGCGCCAGATCGGGCGGCAAAAAACTCTCGGCAGCGGGCTCGCACTCGTGCCATGCGATGCCCGCCAGCGCAGTGGAACCGCCCATCACGCGAACAGGCAGTCCCGGGTGCGTGACAATCTCCGTCGCGGTGCCGCCTCGGTTCGGACCCCACGCGCGCCACAATACGGCCTTGACCTGCGCTCCCGGTCGCACGTCGACCAGTCGAGCCAACACCATAAGCCGCCGCTCGCCGCTCGTTTGTCGATCGGCGATCCAGTTTGCGGCGCGCTCGGCGGCGCGGGCCGTGAGCGCCGCCGAGTTGGCGGGTGCGTTGTCTTCGTCGAGCAAACGGGGCAGCGTGTCCCAAAGCACGAGCACCGTTCCGGGAACCGCGCCGGCGATGTTCGTGGGAACGTCGACCGATGCGCTGTGTCCGACGATCGACCAGTTGTTCGAGGGCTCAGTGTCGGACTCCTGTCCGTAGCTCTGGTTGTGCGAGTGAAAGTAAACGCGGATCGTCGCCGGGAAGCCGGATGCCGCCGTGTCGAGCGGGTCGGCGTCGAGAAGCGTGTCGGCACCCGCCCAGGCATCGGGCACGCTGGGCTGCGTGCTTCCGAGTCGGACGATGGAGAAAGAATCGGCCACCGGGTCGTACGCCACCGTGCAGCCGATCTGCGCCAGCAGATGGTTGAGCGCA
>CAYQAJ010000329.1:0-5376 GCA_964415245.1 uncultured Pirellulaceae bacterium
GCGTAGCAAACTGTGCCTGTCCCCTTCTCTGCGGACGGACTTGGATCCCGCGATAGATCCATCCTGGTCCCCAGATCATACGCCGCGCGAGCCGTTTCGGTTTCGATTGTCATACCGAAGGGCCGCCGAACGAAGTACCCACTTGCCCGGCGATCGCCCGCCAGAATAAGCGCCCCCGTCGCTGATTTTCCCCTGTTTTCCCGGGAAGTGTACAAACGCTATTGACTGTGAACGTACGTATATTATATTGGTGCAGGGACCGAGGGGGGTTCCAGGGTTGTGCCGAGTCGTTACCGGCAATCCGGTGTGGGGTGAGTTCAAAAGCAGAGTGCAAAATGCAGAATGCAGAATCTCGAAGCCGACAGACGGATTCATAGATTGAACTCGGTTCCTTCGTTCCGCACTCTGCATTCTGCAATTTGCATTCCACCCTCCTCGCCCTCCGACTGAAAACCGAAAACTGAAAACCCCGGCCGCGATCCCACGGTCGCCAAACAATCCGTCTTACAGGATTTCTGTGCCATGTCGCTCGACCAGCTCACCAAACGCCAACGAACCGTCTACGATTTCATCCGCGACAAAATTCAGAATCGCGGGTACGGGCCCACCGTGCGCGAGATCGGCGAACAGTTCGACATCAGCTCGCCCAACGGCGTCATGTGCCACCTGAAGGCGCTGGAGAAAAAGGGACTCATTCATCGCAGCCCGAACAAGTCGCGGGCCATCGAGCTGACCAAGGCAGCCATCGACGAGGAGCGGGGTCTGCCGCTGGCGGGGCGAATCGCGGCCGGCGTGATGCACGAGGCTATCGAGCAGAACGAGCGAATCGACTTCGGCGACATGTTCAAGAAGAAGAACCTGTTCGTGCTCGAGGTCAGCGGCGACTCGATGATCGACGCCCACATCGCCGACGGCGACTACGTGGTGATCAAGCCGCAGCGCACCGCCCAGTCGGGCCAAATGGTGGTGGCCCAAACCGACGACGGCGAAGCCACCCTCAAGTACTGGCACCCCGAGGCGAACCGCATCCGCCTGCAACCGGCCAACTCCTCGATGTCCCCCATCTACGTCAAAAACGCCAGCGTGCTGGGCGTGGTCGTGGGAGTGGTCCGCAAGGTGGGGTGAGCGCGTCAGTGCAGCCGCAACGCGGCGGCCCTAAGACAGCCCGGGGTGGAGCGCAGCGCAACCCCGGGAACGTGAGCCGCATTCCGTCTCTCGAAAGCCCCAACGGGGCGGCCCTAACGCGATAATTGTGGCACGGCAACCCGACCCTCCCGGCGACGTGCCGACGTTCCGTTAACGCGCGAATATCGCGCCGGGAACCATTCCGCAGCAGGATGTCCTGCTCGCCAAAGAACCTTCCAGGTGGTATGAGAGTCTCATGGCCCCTGCGCGTTGCGGCGATTGCCGGTGGGCGAAGGGGCGCCACTTGCTCGGGTCGGTCGCCGATGGCGATTGACTCGAAGGAGGAGACTCATGAACGGGCGCGCGAAACTCTTGTTGGCCCGACTCGCGGTCGTTGTCGGGCTTCTACCGATGATGGGAGCCGGCTGTGCGTCGGCAACCGCCGCCGACACGCTGCAACTGGTGCAAACGATTCCCCTCATCGGGGCGCCCGGCCGCCTCGACCACCTGGCGATCGACCACGAGCACGGTCGGCTGTTCATCGCAAACCTGTCGAACGACACCCTGGATATCGTCGACCTCAAGGGCGGCAAGCTGCTCAAACAGATTCCCGACCAGAAGGAGATTCAGGGGGTCGCGTACGCTCCCGACCTGAACCGCATCTACGTCGGCAACGGCGCAGGCGGCGAGTGCAACATCTTCGACGGCGACGGCTACAAGCTGCTCAAGTCGATTCCCTTGCCCGATGCCGACAACGTGCGCTACCTGGCGAGCCGCCAAACGATTTACGTCGGCCACGCGGAGAAAACCCTCACCGCCATCGACGCGCGGACACTTGAGGTGAAGGCGAACATCCGTTTGCCCGGTCGGCCCGAAGCGTTTCAAGTGGAGTCGAAGCGGCCGCGGCTGTACGTGAACACCGACGATCCGACCGCCCTGGTGGTGATCGATACGGATAAGAACGAGGTGCTGCACCGCTACGCGTTGAAGCTCGCCGACCAGGCGTTTCCGCTGGCGGTCGACGAGACTCACCACCGCTTGTTCGTGGGATGCCGCAGCAAGCCTATGATCGTGGTGATGGACAGCGAGAGCGGCGAGGAGGTAACAAGCGTGCCCATCCCGGGCGACATCGACGACGTGTTTTACGACGCGAAGAACGCGCGGCTCTATGCCGCGTGCGGCGCCGGCTCGCTAACGGTCGTGCGGCAGCGCGACGCCGACCATTACGAGGCACTGGAGAGCATCGACACGGCCAAGCGGGCGCGAACCTGCTTTTTCGACGCGGCGGGCGAGCGACTCTACCTGCTGGTGCCGCGGCAGGAAGGCGAACCAGGGCCGACGGTGCGGGTGTATCTGCCGCGACCGTGAGCGATTCGGGCCAGAGCGGGGCGTAGTGTAGATCCCGCTTGCCGAGCGGGAGCTAGAGTTAAGCTGCCGACGCGCTCGACCGAGGAATTGCTCAGTCGTAGAATGAATCCACATTGCATTTGTGCCCCCATGTTCGAGGTGAACCATGAAGAGCCTGGCCGACGGACTGCCCCCGGACATCGCTGGCCAAATCCATCCCGATTGGCGCAAGAACGAGGCGGCCTATTGGGTCGTCCGCGACCAGCTACTGGCTCAGTATGCGGGCCAGTGGATCGGCTTCGCCGATGGAAAGGTTGTCGCCTCCGGCACTCGCCCCGTGGCTGTGTTGCACGCCGCCCGTCAAGCAGCCCCGCACCCCTATATGATTTGCGTGGGGCGCGAAGACGAACCCTACCGCATGCGTCGCGCCAATTTCGCGTACGACACGAGCTATCCTGGCGAAGCGCTGCCGGCCATCCGCGCCGAGTTCCGCAGCGAAAGCGGAGTGCCCGGTTTGGTTTTTGATCGCGTCATTCCCGACACGGGCGCTGATACCAGCGCTCTACCCTGGGAAGACTGCCAAGAATTGCAGCTCGATCCGGCCGATGGCGTGCCGAGCTTGATGAGCGGTTTGGCCGGAGGATCGGCGACGATGCTCGGCTTCTTGGTGTGGGTTCATCTCGATGGGAGCGAGTATGAATGCCAGCTTCACGCTGATTTCATGGGCAATGAGCGCATCCTGGGTCGCGACGTACTGAATTCGCTGAATGTGCTTTTTCGCGGCCCGAGCGCAGAGGTCGTCATCAACCCCTGAGTATCGAGGTGCGAGCCCAATCGGTGAGCGTGACCGACGAGGCAATCAGCGTCGATCTTGTCGATGGTCGAACCGTGATGTTGCTATTGGTCTGGCGTCTCCGGCGGTAGGTCCCGCTTGCCGAGCGGGACCTTGGCCGCCATACCGCATGGCGGCACGGTCAGGAGACCGGCCACAACACAGATTCAGGTTCCGTCCGGCAATCGGGACCTACTGCGGCGGAGTTTGAGGAGCAGGTACATTTCGCCCTGGTGGCGAGCTTCGTCGTGCAGGCCGTGCAGGATACCGCGCACCAGGTCCCAGCCGCCGCCGGTGTTGGGGCCGATGTGCGCCAGTCGCCCCTGGGTATCGGCGGCGAATCGTTCGAGCAGGCGGTCGAGCTGCGCCGCCAGCAGCGCGTGAACCTCGCTGCGCGGCGGCCAATCGCGGCGGTCGGCTACCGGCGCGCAGTTCGAGCCGAACGTTTCTTCCCAACCGTCGGGCAATTCGCTTGTGCCCGTCAGCCGGCGAATGCACAGCGCATCTTGCAGCCACAGCGCGTGGCCAGCATGCCACAGAATGTGGTTCGACGTGCCGGGCGGTGCCCAGGTGAGCCACGCCTCGGGCACCGCTTCGAGCAGCCGAAGCGTGTCGCCGCGTACGAGGCGAGCCAATTCCGCAAGGTGCTGGGTGTGGGGCATGGTGAGAATGCCCACGAATGTTCAGTTTTCAGTGGGAGAGCAGCGCCGCATGAATGTGGCGGCTATCGAACGGCAGCGGTCACGCCGACTTCTCCAAACTGCTGGCCTGGTTGAGTTTGTTGTAGAGAGTTTTCAGGCTGATGCCCAGCTCTTCGGCGGCTTGGGGTTTGTTGCCGGCGTGGCGGTCGAGGGCTTCGTGGATGGCCTGCATTTCCAGGTCGCGCAAGGAGACCGGGCCGGCGACCAGGCGCGGTCGGGCTAGCATCCGCGAGGCGAAGTCACGGGGCAGGTCGTCGGCCGTGAGGGGGATCGAGTCGCACAGGATGATCGCGTGCTCGATCACGTTGGCCAGCTCGCGGACGTTGCCCGGCCACGTGTGCGATTCCAGCACTTCGAGCGCATCGGGCGCGAGCAGCGCTTGTCCCGGGGGCGCCGTCGGCCGGAAGCGGCGCACCATGTGCTCGGCCAGCTCGGCGATGTCCTCCACGCGGTCGCGGAGCGCGGGGAGCGGAATCTCGAACGTGTTGATGCGGTACATGAGGTCTTCGCGGAACTCGCCCTCGGAGACCATTTCGACCAGATTACGATGCGTGGCGCAAACCACGCGGACGTCGATCTGAAACGACTGGTTGTCGCCCACGCGGCGGATTTCGCCGCTTTCCAGCACGCGCAATAGCTTGGCCTGCATCGCCTTGGGCAGCTCGCCGATCTCGTCGAGAAAAATCGTGCCGCCGTCGGCCAGCTCGAACAGTCCCACGCGGTGCTCGTCGGCGCCGGTGAAGGCCCCTTTGCGGTGGCCGAACAATTCGCTCTCGATCAGGTTCTCGGGAAGCGCGCCGCAATTGATGGCCACCAGTGGTTTGTCGGCCCGCAGGCTTTGCTGG
Organism: uncultured Pirellulaceae bacterium; assembly: GCA_964415245.1. GTDB lineage: Bacteria > Planctomycetota > Planctomycetia > Pirellulales > Pirellulaceae > CAYQAJ01. Next base: position 4,851 of record CAYQAJ010000329.1, read on the forward strand.
TGCAGCTCGCGGGCGACCAGCTCCTTGCCGGTTCCAGTGTCGCCGCGAATGAGTACGGTCGAATTCGTCGGGGCGACCTTGGCGATGAGATCGCGCACCCGCTGCATGCCGCGGCCCGAGCCGACGAGGCTCGACTGCCCTTCGATCCGCTCGAGACGGCGCATGAGGGCGCGGCACTTGTTGGTCAGCTCGCGCTTGTCGGCCACGCGCTTGAGCAGCGTTTCGAGCTCGACCAGCTTGCACGGCTTGGTGATGTAGTCGAACGCCCCGTGCCGCAGCGCGGCGATGGCCGATTCGAGCGACGACTTGCCGGTGAGAATCACCGCGTCGGTATCGGGCGATATCTCGCGCGCCGCGGCGATGACTTCGATGCCCGACAGGCCCGGCATGTCGAGGTCGACGATGAGGCAGTCGTAGGTGTTGCGCTGGATGGCGGCCACGGCGGTGGCGCCGTCTGGGCACACGGTAACGACGTGCCCCAGCCGAGGCAGCTCCATGCTGATGAGCTCCTGGAGCGAGGCTTCGT
>CAYQAJ010000330.1:0-5362 GCA_964415245.1 uncultured Pirellulaceae bacterium
GGAGCTCCTTGCTGCGGATAGCCCTGTTGCTGCGGATAACCCTGCTGGGGTGGATATCCCTGTTGCGGTGCTTGCGGGGGCGCTGGCTGCTGCGCTTCTTGGGCCTGCTGCGCCTCTTGCGCTTGTTGGGCCTTCTTCATCCGACGCATAGCGGCGCGTCGGAGGAATTCTTCAATTTCGTCGGACATCGCAAAGCGAACCTGGTGCAATCTGCAGAGTGCAAAATGCACAATGAAACGCAAAACGTTGACTACGCCGGCTTCGGAGCCACTACCCCGGTGGTTGCAATGGCGCGGCGCATCTCGGTATCGGCCTGTATGTTCCGCAGCTTGTTGTAATCCATGATGCCCAGCCGCCCGCTGCGGAAAGCGTCGGACATGGCGCGGGGCACTTCGGCCTCGGCGTCGACCAGCTTGGCGCGACTCTCTTCGATGATCGCCAGTTGCTCTTGTTCGGCGGCGACGGCCATCGCGCGGCGACCCTCGGCGCGGGCTCGCGCCACCCGTGTGTCGGCCTCGGCCTGGTCGGCCTGAAGTCGGGCGCCGATGTTGTGCCCCACGTCAATGTCGGCGATGTCGATCGACACGATCTCGAACGCGGTTTGCGAGTCCAGCCGGCGAGCCAGCACGGCCTTGGAAATCACATCGGGGTTTTCCAGCACAACCTTGTAGTTTTCGGACGACCCGATGGCGCTGACGATACCCTCGCCCACGCGGGCCACGATCGTTTCCTCGGTAGCGCCGCCGATCAACTGCTGCAAGTTGGCCCGCACCGTAACCCGCGCCGTTACTTTGAGCTGAATCCCATCCTTGGCCACGGCGTCGAGCGTGGAGCGATTCGACCCCTTGGCGGGGCAGTCGATGACCTTGGGATAGACGCTCGTCTGCACGGCTTCCAGCACGTTGCGTCCTGCCAGGTCGATGGCGGTCGCTTCGCGGTACGTGAGTCGAATGGTCTTGGCTTTATTGGCGGCGATGAGCGATCGGATCACCAGCGGCACGTTTCCACCCGCCAGGTAATGCGCCTCGAGCGCTTTGCTCGTGAGGCCCGTCTCTTCGCCCAGACCGGCCTGCACGGCCATGATCTTGCTGCGGACGATCACCGCGAGATTCACGTGGCGGAACGTCATGCCCAAAAGGTCCCAGATCGTGATGCCCGCTCCGGTCAGAAACGACTGAATCCAAAAGCGGAAATAGCGGGCGAACACGGCCAGGACAATGAGCCCGACCACGATCACGACGGCAATGGCGCCAATCAGGAGGTACGTCTGTAGGTTATCCACGAGCAGGCTCTTTCATGCCGCCGCGACGGGTATCGGCCGATGGATAGAATCGCGACCGCGGGATTGTCCCCAGTCGCGGTCGGCGGTTCGCTTCGGGTGTATCCCACCGGGACGTGATTGTCAAGCCGCGAAGGCGGCAGCGAGTCGACAAAGCCCCTGCCGGCGACGGTTGCCAACACGCTGTCGGGTCGCGTGGGGAGCCGGACTCCGCAGAAAGTCGCCGCCACGAGCCGAAGCAGGTGTGCCGGCGTCAGGCCAGCGGGTCTTCCAGCGACTCGATGCCCAGGCTTTCAGCCGGACGCGAGAGAACGTCGTCGGCCGGCTCTTTGGTCGAGGCGGGAATCGGCGGCGCCGTGCCGTCGTCGGGCCGGACTACGATCCGCCGCGTGCGGACCGAAACGACTCGCACCTGTTCTCCGGGCTCGATGGGCATGCCCTCGCTCACGGCGTCGTACGAGCGCCCTTCAATGGCAACGACACCACTGGGGAGCATTTTGCTGCGCGCCCGGCCGCGTTTTCCGACGAGCGCCTTAAGCACGTGCGATTCGTCGTCGTCGCCGGTGGGGCCGCCGGGGCGCGGCTGTTTGATGAGGATGAGCCGCCCCAACGGCGAGTGAGGCCACCAGTGCACGGCCAGCGCCACGACAATCGGCAACAGAACCGCGGTAACGATCACCATCACCGCCCCCCGCTGCAAACCGCCCTGGCCCGTGAACGCCACCGCGATCGAGGCGAGCACCGCCACGACCGAAAGCACGCTCAACACGCCGCCCGAGGGGACGAACACCTCGACCACAATCAGCGCCAGGCCCAACAGTAGCAGCCCGATCGACCAAAAAAGTGGATCATTCATCGCGCCAGATACTCCGCCGTCCCTTTCCTTCAGCTTCCGCCACTCTCGACACCATGTGTCGGCGCGCGGCGAATATCGCCCCGCGGCAGCCTAACGTCATTTTCGAGCGGGCGATCCACACTTGCAAGCGACCCCCAGTCCGGCTCTCACTACAACGTGCGCAGGACACCGCGCAGCGAGTCAGCCCCGGGGGAAAATGGATCAACCCGTGGCGTAAAACGGGTCGCCCCCCACCGAACGCACGATGACGCGGTTCCCTTGTACGTCGGCCACCACCACGTCGGCGCCTTGTGCGATGTGCTCGCCTTCGCTGATTACGGCCACCACGTCGTCGCCGAATCTTGCCTTTCCCGAGGGGCTCAGGGAGGTGGTCGTCACTCCGCGCTTGCCCAGCAGGTGGTTCCAGCGAACGAGCGATTCTCGCTGCTGTAGCTCGTCGAGCTGCTCGCCCCCCACCGGCTTGAGCATCATGCGACGCGCGAACGGCGTATTGGGCAAGTAGCGTCGGAAGACGAACAGCGCCACCGCAATGCCCGCCCCGCCGGCCAGTACCATCGACAACGAGTAGGGCAGTCGCTCGAGTTGGTAAGCGTTGCGGGGAATCACGAACGTCTGGCTGGCCAGCACGACCGAAACAATGACCATCAGCGCCCCGCCGATGCCCAGGATGCCGAATCCCGGCGTAACGAAGATCTCCACCACCACAAATGTCATGCCGACCAGAAACAGCAGCACTTCGAGCCAACCGGCCGTCCCGCTGAGGAATTGGCTCCAGAAAAAAAGCAGAAAGCACATCGCCGATACGAATCCCGCCACGCCGATCCCTGGCGTCGAGGCCTCCGACAACAGGGCCACGAACGCGAAAAACAACAGCAAGTGAGCCAGCCACGGCGAAGCGAGCTTGTTGGCGAACCGCTCCACGAACGTGTGCGCCCAATTCGGACGCAGCAGCTCGGGCTCTTCCGTCAGGTGATACAGGTTCTTGAATTCGTCGTAATTGCGAACGCGAAAGCGAGCCAAATGGATCTCCTCCGCCTCCTTGCCGGTCAGACCGCGGCCCGTATCGACCTGGCGGCCGCGGGTCCAGCGGTCGGAGTCGCCTCGCTCTTGCCACTCCTCATCGCAGAAGTACCGTGTCTCGCCGCGGACCGGATCGGTGAACCGATACACCTCGAGATTCGTGTCGACCAGCGCGGCCATCATCGACCAGTCGCGCTGCTTCGCTTCGCCCAAAGCGCGAATGGAATGGCGGATGTCGGCCCGCTCGTCCGTTCCCATCTCGTAGGCGCCGGGCCCTCCCAGCACGGCCGCGTCGCCCAGCACGAGGTGGTCGCACGCCAGGGCGACGAGCGCCGCATCGCCCCGCGCCTCGTTCGGCACAAAGGCCACCGTGCGTATCTCGTTCGGATCGAGTGCCGCCAGCTCGTTGGCTAGCCGCATGCTGTCGACCGGCGAACCGCCGGGGCTGTCGATCCACACGCACAGAAAATTGGGAGGATCGTCGGCCAGCCGCTCTTCGAGACTGCGCGCGATCCATGTGATGCTCTTGCCATTTACCGGTCCGTGCAGATCGACCCGTACGGACCGCCAACCCTTCCCGCCGGAGGGATCGTCCTCGAGCGCCCCCGGCGCCAATCCCAGCGCCGTGGCCAATTCGCGGCGGTCGCGGGCCAGGTGACTGGCCCAGCGGTGCGTGTTGCGCATGTCGAAGCCGGTGAACCGCCCCATCGCACCCACGTCGATGATGGTGTCATCGGCCTCGACCGACTCCGTCAGTTGAATCTGCCGCGCCTCTTCCGCCGTTACATATTGCACGGCGTCGATCGTTTGCACGCGGTGGATTTCCAGGCTCGGGTCGAGCATGCCCAGCACCACCGGCGTGGGAATCAGGCGGCGCCGCTCGGCAATCTCGATGTAACCGCTGCGCACCGTCGGCTTGATGAGTTGCTCGTCGATGCCCGCCTCGCCCAGCTCCGCGTCGGGGTGCATCACGATTTGATCGCACGCCAGCACCGCCAACACGGCGTGGCCCCGCACCGAGCGAGGCAGATACGCCACCCGCCGCACCTGCGCCAGTCGCTCGCCCGAAAGATAGTCGGCCAGTGCGTAGGCGTAGGGGAATCCTCCTCCCTCCCCCTGCTGTCCGTCGCGCGGATCGAATTCGAAGACGAAAACGGGGCGCGACTCCGACTCGGGCAACTCGTCGATCAACCGGTCCACGACCCGACGCACCTGGGCCTCGACTTCGGCCGTAATGGGAAGCGGCACGCGCACCATGCGAGCCACGGGCGCAGCTTGCGGCACCGATTCCTCGACCGCCGGATCGGTGTCGGCGTCGCCCGCCGCCAACGACCACAAGGCCGCCAAACCGACGGCCAATGCAAAGAGCCGGGCCGGCCGGCGACGCTTTTCCCACCGTATCGCGCTAGTTGAAACGCTCATAGGATTCGCCGATGCTCCGGCCGCGCGTCCTTCGTGAATGCGACCCGACGACCGGGTGAGACCAATCCGGACCGAGAACCAATACGTCCATCAATCCTCGACACCTGGCAGGCACAATCGACCCGAAAGTCGCCGAGCCCGGCTTCGGTCCCTTCCTTCACGGCGCCACGTAAATCGTGGTTGCCGCATTATACCCAGTCGCGGCGGTCGAGGTCGCTCCTGTAGCCCGATTCGACACGGTTAAAACTCGACGCAGTCCCAGCTTAGGCGATGAACAGGGCCGCCAAGGCGTGGCGGCTCAGTCGGTCTGGCCTGCGCCCCGCAACGCAACTTTCGGCCGCCGCCGTCCGACCCAAATGATTATAGGTCGCGCGAACAAAACGGGAAAGTAATTGAGGCCCGGGGTCGCCCCGTTCACAACGGCGCTCCGCAATCGAAAAACACGATTGTCGCCGGGGCTCGCGGCCGGTACGGTAAGGAAGAGAGCACGGCGGCGCACTCTTCTCGCCATTCGTTGGTGGTGACGCTATGTCGATCATCTACCGCAAGAAACGAGTGGCCGAGGAGATCGCGCGGCGACCGTTCACGTACTCGCTTCGCTCGCTCTTCTTTCTCGCCCCGTTGTGCGCGATTCTGCTCTGGCCGGGCGTTTCCGCGGTGCTCAAAGCCTATGCATTCGGCACGGTGCTTCTGGTGGCGGGACTGGTCGCTTTCCCCACCGCGAGGCGATCGCACGGCGCTCTGATCGGCAGCGTGTTGGCCGTCGTGTACGGGCTGCTCATCAT
>CAYQAJ010000331.1:0-5335 GCA_964415245.1 uncultured Pirellulaceae bacterium
GAAAGCTGCCGCGCCGCCAGCCCGGGCCGCATCACTTTCACGCACGACATGAGCTGCGTCGTCACCAGCTCGGGAAAAACCACGAAGTCGCTCTTGTAGTCCGACGCCACGTCGATGAAGTATTCGCACTGCTGGGCAAATTCGTCGAAACTGTGGATCGTGCGCATCTGGTACTGCACGACGCTGATCCGCACCGGCTCGATGGCGTGAAACCGCCGCTTGGCGCCGGGCTGGTAGTCGAGATTGGTCCACTCCAGGAAGCAGGCGTAGCCCCGCGAAGCCGTATCCGAAGGGAAGTAGTTGGGGATCAGCCCCTTGAGCATGAACCCGTTGGCCACCTGGGCAGTGAGCACCGGGTCGACCAGGCCCTTGGTCATCACCTGCTCGACGTACTCGCGAGCCGACATCTCGTCGGCGTGGTTGCCGTAACCGGGGATGCGGCCGGCGATGATGATCCGTGCCAGGTTGCGCTCGCGGCACAGCTCTTTGCGGGCGTCGTACAGGCGGCGCGAAAGCTTGAGGCCGCGATACTCGGGATCGACCATGATCTCGATGCCGTACAGCGTGTCGCCTTCGGGGTCGTGATTGCGGATGTACCCGTTGTCGGCGATGGCCCGCCAGTTGTGCCAGTCGGAATACTGGCCGAAGTCGACGATCAGGCTGGTGGACGATGCCACGAGCTGGCCGTCGTACTCGACGGCGAGTTGTCCTTCGGGAAAGACCTTGAGTTGGCTTTCGATCTGGTCGCGCGTCCACGTTTGCATGCCGGGAAAGCACTTCGTCTGCATGGCGACGAGCGCATCGAAATCGTCGATGGTGAGCTGCCGTACGGCAACGTCGCGTTCAAATTCCGCCAGGTCGATTTCGACCATGTTCGCTTCTCCGTGGTGTATCTATTCCTGGTTCCCAGGCTCCGCCTGGGAACCCCATGTCCGCCCGGCTCTGCCGGCTATCCGTAAAGCAGACAACTTCCCCCCGCGACATGCTCCCGCGACCGGCATTCCGAGGCGGAGCCTCGCAGACAGTGCGCTGGCAGGCGGAGCCTGAGGACCGAGAGGGAGTGGCGGCGCACCGATCATTCTAGAATTGCCCCGCCCAACTGACGAGGGCAGTTGGCGCCCCCGGGTGCGTTCCCGCGATCCCCGCGTTGAATTTCGAAGGTTAGCCGCGACGCGCAGTGGAGCGCGCTCTTCCCACTCGAACGCCATGCCACGCCGGTGCCGAAGCCCACTCCCCTTCAACGCAAGGGCTCGGCAGCGGGAATCCTGCTTTCGGCGCGCGCCGAGCCCGGCTTCCGCCACACCCAGGGCAGCGGCAGAATCGATAGCATCACGAACGCCGCCAGCCGCAGCCAATTGGCTACTTTCACGGTTCGCTTGTCGGCAGACTCCGGGATTCCTTCCGGGCCCGATGGGGCTTCGCTGCCATCAATCTTCAGCAAGTGCGTCCAGTTCTCGCGACCCATGGCGTCGTAATAGTAGTGCACGCTCGCATCGGCCAAAGCTGCGTTGCGAGCGGCTGTATATTCGAAGAAGAAGTCCTCCTCCCGATGTGGCCCGTGATCGATCAGGTCAGCGGACGTAACGCGACTCAGTGCATCGTCGACATTCCAATCCGTGGGCTGGGTCCACGGGATTCGGGCATCGCCATCTTCGATCAGCATGATCGGATTAGCGGCGGTACGAACGGCACCCTTTTGCATAGCGTTGCCGCGAAGAGGGCCACCAGCTTCGTCTCCCACAACCGCAACGTAGCTGGTGTACTGCCTGGTGTCCTTTCCGTCCCCGCGGTGCGACGGACAGAGGTAAGAGCTGGGCATCCGCGTGATCAGTTTGCTGTTGTTCGGACCATCCCAGGGCTCGCTGAAGTCATACGCCTCATAGAGGTTTTTTTCATCGACGTACGGCAGAATCAACACGCGCCAACTGTGCATGGGCCGCCCTTCGTTGTCGGCAATGTAGGCAGGCGGAAACGCACCCCACGTGTCGCGGTAATGATTCAACGCAATCGCGATCTGGCACAAGTTGTTTCTGCATGCCATTCCCCGATGTAAGGGTGCCAAATCGGTCATGCGTGGCCAGAACAAATAGATAGCGCCAAGGGCCACGGCGCTCGCGCCTATGATAACTTTCCTTTGGGAAGAGTTCGCGAAGACGATTGCCCAGAATAGGACGACGGCACTTCCCGTCAGAATGCCATACAGCCCAAACGCAGCGAACGCCGCCGCAAACACCGCGATCACGTACAGCAAGTCCACGATCCGGAAGCTGTAGGAATACTCCGGAACAGAACCGGCGGCCGTCGAATTCGAGGGGATGCCCGACATGGCCGTTATCCTACCGCGCGGGGGTGCGGCGGACGAGAATCAGTGGGCGTGGAATTGGGGCGCGGGTAAGGGAGTGCCGAAGTTGCCCGAATGGCAGCGCACGCGCTCCGCTGCGCGTCGCGGCTAACCGGGTGGTTCGTCGCGCTTCGGGGGACATTCGCCAGAAGCAGCCCGCCGTTCGACCGCGCAACCTGTACTCAGTACCGAGTACCCATACGCCTGTGCACCCGATGGACGACATGGACGAGATGGACGCCGCAACGCCTGGATTCCTGCCTGCGCGGGAACGACGACTTCCCCAATCCCCAACCCCTAATCCCCAACCCCCGCCGCGTCACGCCGTCAGCGTTGCCGCTTCCATGATTTTTTGTTCGGTGGCCTCGGCGCGAGTGAACTCGGCCGTCAGTCGGCCTTCGCTCAGGACCACGATGCGGTCGGAAACGGTCAGGAGCTCGGGCAGCTCGCTCGATGTGAAAACTACGGCGATTCCCTCGCGGCACAGTCGGTCGATCAGCCCGTACAATTCGGCTTTGGCCCCCACGTCGACTCCGCGCGTCGGGTCGTCGAGCAGGAGCACGCGCGGTTTCGTGAGCAGCCAGCGGCCGAGCAGGCACTTCTGCTGGTTGCCGCCCGACAGGCTGGTGATCGCCGCACTGACGCCGGACGTCTTGATTGCCAGCCGGTCGACCATGCTCTGGGCCAGCGCGGTTTCGCGGTTGCGGTTGACGACGCCGGCCGTCACCGCGTCGCGCAGGGCGCACAGCGTAGTGTTCTCGCCGACGCTCATTTGGGGAAAGATGCCGAGCCGCTTGCGATCCTCGGTCACTAGCGCGACTCCCGCGGCCGTGGCCTGCGCCGGATGGCGAAAGCGAACCGGCCGGCCGTCGAGCACGATGCGGCCCGTGTGCGGCTCGGGACTGGCGCCGAAGATGCACTCCAACAGCTCGGTGCGTCCGGCGCCCATCAGGCCGGCGATGCCCAGGATTTCGCCGCGGCGGAGCGTGAAGCTGATATCCTTGAGCCGCCATTTGCGGGCATGCCCGGGCCAGGGGAGCGACAGGCTTTCGACCCGCAGCACTTCGTCGGCCACCTTGCGGGGCTGGCCCAGGTCGAGCGATTCGATGTCGCGCCCCACCATGAGATGCGTAACCTCGACGGGCGTGGTTTGGGTGCGCGCGAGCGTGGCGACCAGCTCGCCGTCGCGCAGCACCGTGATGCGGTCGGCCAATCGAAAAATCTCGTCCATCTTGTGCGAGATGTACAGGATGGTCACGCCGCGTTTGCGGAGCCGGCCGATGACGCGGTACAGCCGCTCGACCTCGGCGTCGGTGAGTGCGCTGGTTGGCTCGTCCATAATGAGGATGTCGCTTTCGAGCGACAGGGCCTTGGCGATTTCGATAAGCTGCTGGTCGCCGACGCGCAGGCTGCCGGCCAGGGCGGTGGCGCTGAAATCGCACTCCAGCTCTTCGAGCAGCACGTCGGCGGCCCGCTGCATGGCGGCGTCGTTGCGCAGCACGCCGAAGCGGCGCATTTCGCGCCCCAGGAAGATGTTGGCCGCCGCCGATAACTCCTCGACCAGGTTCAGCTCCTGGTGAATGATGCTGATGCCGGCCGCTTCGGCGTCGCGCGTGCCGCGAAACCGCACGCTATTGCCCCGCACGGCCAGCTCCCCCTCGAAGTCGGGAATCACGCCCGAGAGGATTTTCATCAGCGTGCTTTTGCCGGCCCCGTTCTCGCCGCAGATGGCGTGCAGCTCGCCGGCGGCCACGTCGAGCGACACGTCCGAGAGCGCGACCACGCCGGGGAAGCGCTTGGTGACATGGCGGATGGCGATGATTGGCTGGATGTCGTTCACGTTACGAACCTATCCGCGGTTTTGCCTGCGCACTTCCCACACTTTCAGCGCCGAAAGCGCGACGAGCGCCAAGATACCGACGACGATTCCGGCTTGATGTGCGTATTGGCGATCGGCCATCACGGTGATCACGCCGGCCAAGAGCAGCGCCAGAGTGATAATCGCCACGATGCCGCGCGTGCCCGCAAACAGCGGTTTGCCTTGCGCGATGGCCACGCGGAACTGCCCGAAGGCGACGACCACGACCACGACCACGCCGACGATGAGCCCCTCGTACATATCGGCGCTGCGTTTGATTACTTTGGAAACGCTGTCGATGACAGTCCGCAAAAAGAGCGTTCCCATCACGGTCCCCAGCACCGTGCCGATTCCGCCCTGCAAACTGCACCCTCCCACGACGGCCGCCGCGATAGCGTTCAGCTCGAAGCCCATGCCTTGTGTTTGCGGCGCGGCCACGCTCTCTTCGCAGAAAAACAGGATGCCGGCGATGCTGGCCGTGACCGCGCTGATGCAGTAGGCGAGCCATTTCACGTTTTCGGTGCGGATGCCGCTGAGGCGGGCCGCCTGCTCGTTGCCTCCCAACGCATAAATGTGCCGGCCGATGACGGTACGGCTAAGCAGCAGCCAGATGAGCGCCGCCAACACGAGAAACAGCACCACGGGAATCCACACCGACTTGGCGAGATAGCGGAACCTCTCGTCGAAGATGTCGATCTGCGTCGTGCCGGAGCTGAGCTTCAACTGAGTCTGAGTAACGTAATCGATCGTCGCCCGAGCCATGCTTCGCAGCCCCACGAGCGAAGCCAGCGTGGCAATGAAAGGGGGAAGCCCCACCGAGCTAATGAGCCAGGCGTGCAGCGTGCCCACCAGTATGGCAATGAAAATCGTTCCGCCAATCGCCACGCCCATCGCCCACAGCGGCAACGGCTCGCTGGCGCCAATGGGCGCTTCGTGCGTGATGCAGACCAGAATGCAAGCGCAATTCGTGCTGCTGAACGCGATCATCGAACCGGCGGAAAGATCGATTCCGCCGGAGATGATAACTACGGCAGCCCCAAGGGCGAAGATGCCCAAGAGCGAAGTCTGCCGGGCAATCTCGATCGCGCTTTGCCCCGGGCTGTGGTAGTACGTGTGGTTCGAGTCCATCCACGCCG
>CAYQAJ010000332.1:0-5322 GCA_964415245.1 uncultured Pirellulaceae bacterium
CCGCCGCTAAATCCGACGACGCCGGCCAGAAACAGCGCGCCGGATACGTGAACGAGTCGCGAGGCGCCGCTGCGCGCCAACAGCCCTATGCCCAACAGCGCCAGGGCGTGAAACATCTGATAGCGCACGGCCACGTCGCAGTTGTGCATCTGCTCTTCGATTTCGCTGATGGGGAGTCCGCGGACGGATAGCCGCTGGTCGAGGCCGTGGGCATGGTAAGCGCCCAGGGTAACGCCCGACGCACCCAATAGCGCCGCGACGACGATCCAGCAGCGGCCGCATGTCATGTCGATTCTCCCGTGTCGAGGACGCCCACAGTTTACCAGTCGGAAACGCGGCGCGTGTAGCGGCAACGACACGCCGAACCACGCCAGTCGAATCGCGTTGCTGAACTCTTGCGAGTTAAGCTACCTGGTGACGTAGTTGAATTCGCAAGAATTTAGCCGGCGTGGGGTTATAGTCCTCTGAACTCCCGCAAGTTCAGCTACCCATGAAAAAAGCCCACCGACCGCAGTCGGTGGGCTTGGGAGCGATCGCAGAATTGCCGTGCGATGCGAAGAAGGACGGGCTTAGCTGCCAGCCGTGACGCCGGTGGCCAACTCCTCTTCCTCTTCCTGAATGATGATCCGCGGCGTAACCATCAGCATCAGGCTTTGCGTGGTGCGGCCGATACCGACGTTCTTGAACAGCCGGTTGATGTAGGGGAGCTTCTCCAACAGCGGCACGCCACGTTCGTTGCGGCCTTCGCTCAGCCGCTTGATGCCCCCCAACAGCACCGTTCCACCGTCGGGCACGCTCACCGTCGTGCTGACGCTGGTAAAGGCGAACGTGGGCAACTGCACCGTCGTGCCTTCCGTCGTGGTCTGCACGTTATCGGTGGAGATTTGGTTGTCGCCGCTGGCATCGAGCACGGCCGAGCCCGAGTTGGTGGTGGTCTTGCCGTCGAAGGTGAACTCCCTCACCTCGCCGATGCGGCTGAAGAACGGCACGAGCGTCAACCGCACGAATCGGCGGTCGGACGATACCACCGCCTGCACGCTGAGCGAAGTGCCTTCGCTCAATACAACGATCACCGGCTGTTGGGCCGCGGCGAAGTCGCCCACGACGGGAATGATGCTGGTGACGAACGGCGTCTGCGACTGATCGGAGACGAACGCGTTCTGGCCGTTGAACAACGTAACCTTGGGAGCTTGCATCACGTTCGAGCGATCGTCGCCGTGAGCCGCCTGCAACAGGAAGAACACTTCGATGTCGCTGAGGATGGCGAAGCCGAAGTTGGCCGCCGAGTTGGCGTCGAACCCACCGAACTGCGGCACCGCCGAGTTGAAACCTCCCTGTCGGAACTGCAGGTCGAGGTCGGCCGTGGGCACGGGCACGCCGGTCGCCGCCGAGGCCACGGGGTCCAGGCCGATGGTGACGCTGGGACCTTCGTCTTCGAGCGGGGTAACGGTCACGTTGTCGTCGATATTGAAGTCGAAGTCGACGCCGATGCGTTCAAAAAAGTTGTCGGCGAGGGTGATGAATCGCACCTCGACCGTCACTTGCAGGTCCTGCAAGCGGCGCAACTGCTCGAGCAGGTCGGCCACCTCCTGGTGTACTTCCTGCGTCGTGCTGATCACCAGACTGAGGTTGGTGGCAAACTCGCGAATCGAACCGGGGCCGCCCACTTCTGCCCAGGTCTGTGGCGAGACCGTGCTGGTTACCAGCTCGACAAGGGGATCGAAGTCGGGCTGCATGCCGTCGGAAAGCCCGCCGGGACCCATGGGGAGCTGCGGCGAGCGGGATCCGCCGAACCCGCCGCCTTGCATGGCGAGGATCGAGGGATTGGTGTTGCCGCTCCGCGCTGGATTGCTGGCCAGGCTGAGGTAAGGGGACACCGGCGCCCCGAAGTTCCCTTGCGGCCCATACCACTGCGATCCGAACGCCGACGCGATGGCGCCCGGCAGTCCCATGTTGTAGCTCGGCACGAAGTTGGGAATGGGAATCACCAGGTCGGCCACGTTGTACACCTGCACGAACACGTTCGAGTCGCGGGCGCTCTCCGTGGTGACCAGCAGCACCTCGTCCTGAATCACGTAGCCCAGGCGGAGCGGCTGCAGGATCAGGTTCAGCGCGCTCTTGACCGAGATGGGCTGCGTGAGGTTGATGGTGACGGGCGTGTCGCTGGTGACGCCCTCGGCGGCCATTCCCTGCGGATCGAGATGGATGTTGATGCCGGCGAGCTGCTCCAGCGCGTTGAGCACTTCGGACAGGGGTCGGTCGGTGAACCGCACCTGTACCGGCTTACGGAGCGCCTGCTGAATCTGCACTTCGGACGGCGAGATTCGGCTGCGCTGGTTATCGAGCATGCGGCGGCGGCGGCGCGTCATCTCGTCCCAGGTGCGCGGTTCGCCGAACTGGTAGGGCCGCATGTCGTTCATCGGCTCCGAAGCAATGTCAACGCTTTCCATCGCTTCGATAAAGCCCTGTTCCTTGCGGTCCTGAATCGACATCTGCGACATAAACCGCCGCACGAACCGGCTCTTCCACATCAGCGTTTGCACGACCGGCTCGTTGGGAGCCAACTCGCGGGCCTGCCGAGCGACGATCTCGGCCTCGGCGTAACGCTCTTCTTCCATGTAGGTGTTGAACTTGTCGACGAGCTGGCCGATCTTATTCTGTACTTCGATCTGCTGGCTCCGCGAGTCGTCGACATCCTGCGATATCCCGCGGTTCCGCTCGTTCTGGTCGATGTCGGCGCGATTCCGCTCGATGTATTGCTCTAGGTCGTTCATCTGCCGGTCGATCATCGTGAGCAACTGCTTTTGCACGGCCGGATCGACCTGCACACCGCTCACCCGATCGCGCAGGCGAACCAGGCGTTCGAGCGCTCCGCGCGGATCGTACTCGCGCATGCGGTCGGCCTCCGACTGCTCGCTGGCGATCTCGCGCATCAGCTTCTGGCGAATCAGTTGTTGCTCGGCGTCGACTTGCTCGAGCGGCGAGCCGCCCTGCGCCGCCACGCGCGGATCGACCGAACGCAACAGGCTCAGCTTCTCCTGCAGCTCCTGCCGCTCGATCGGATCGAGCTCGGAAGCGTGCGCCCAGGCGCGGCCGAACAGGTCGCGCGCCGCGTTGGCGTCGCCTCGATCGAGCGCCTCCATTCCCTGTCGGTACAGCCGCTTGCCGACCTCCGCATTGGGCGTCGGGACCGGAGTCGCGACGTCCTGCTGGTCGGCACCACCGTAGGCCGCGCGAGAAACGCGCGTGTTGTCTTGCTGCGGATCGTACACGCCGCGCTGCACGGGAAAGCGATCCTGCTGCGCGCGGTTGTCGGCGCCGCCCGCCTGCGCGACAGAAAAGTTCCCGCGATTGGCGGCGCGGTCGATTTCGAGCCGCAACTGCCAGGGACGCATCTCCTCGGCGGAAAAGGCGTCGTCGGGAACGCGCATCTCTTCCGCACGACGTGCCAGCGACGAAGCCGTTTCCAGCTTGCCGCGGTCCAGGGCGATACGCGCCTGAGCCACCAGGGCGCGAACCTGCGAAAGCGCCTCGTCGGCCGGCTCGGCCGCTCCCTCCGACTGCCGCTGTTGGGCGGTGATTTGTGCCAACAGGCGGTCTGGATTCGTGTCCAGGCCGCTAAAGTCGGCACGCGAACTCTTGGCGCTGGAGGCGAGCCACGCCGCCGTTTGCAAGTCGCCGTGACGCATCAGGCCGTATACCTGCTCCAACAGAAACCGGGCATACTCCCGATTGAACTCTTGCGGATCTTCGTCGGAGCGCGGGCCCGGGGCCAGCTTGTTGTATTGCCGCAGCAGCGCTTCGACGCGCTGGGGCGAATCTTCCGCGGTGCGTGCGACGTAACCCTGCTCACCCGCGCGGCGGGCAAGCTGGGCGGCACGTTGCACGTCGCCGCGGGCCATCGCGCGACGGGCATCCAGTAGCAGGTTGCCACCCTCCGCAGAAGCGGACGCGTCGTCCTGTCCCGAGACGGCGTACGGGCTGCGTTGGCTAGTAGCCGCCGACGTCTCTTCGGTCGCCCAGCGGTATCCACCGCCGCCGCGCGTGTCGCGGGGCTGCTCGGTCGCGTAGGGATTGCGCGCCGCGGCTTCGTCCCGGGAACGCGTCGTCGTGCTGTTGGATGTATCGGGGTAGTTGCGGCCGGCGAATCGCGGATCGTTCTGACCGGCTGCCGAATCGTAGGGCGAACCCTCGCCGGCTGCCGAGGGCAATCGCGATGGTTGCGTGGCGCGACCCGCGGCAAAGGGATCCGCGGGCATGGACCCGCGGCTGCGATCCGATGCGCCGCGCGACGTGGCGTCGCTGCTGGCTTGCTGTTCGTTGCGAATCGCTTGGATGTCGTGACGCACTTTTTCGGGCGTCTCTTCGAAACGCGCTGTGAGCGGATCGTATTGCACATGGAGCGCATCGGCTTGTGCCACGATCTTTTCGGCGCGTCCGATGTCGCCGTCCTTCAAGGCCTGTCGGGCCTGTCGCAGCAGACGATCTGCCTCGGCGCGACGATCGGTGTCGGCGTCGGTCCCGTATTGACCAAGCGTGGTAAGGCCGCTCAGCGCGTCGCGGACGATGGTTTGTGCCGTGGCCCCAGCCGCCGAGGCAAGCAGAGCAGCACCCAGCACCATGCCCTGCGCGATTCGATTCGCCGTCGCTTTCAACGCCGTTCTCCTTGTCGATAGGTACGCCGCCGACTCACGCGCAAGCACTCGCAGCATGCGGTTGCATGCTCGAGAGTACCCGCGCAGCTACGCCGGGCCGTTTCGAGAATTGGCAGTTTCGTTCGTCGATAAGACAAGCCGGTGCATACGCTCGCCCCGAACGGGGCCACCGGCGATAAAAGTTCACAGACTCCGGACAAGACAGTCGGTAGACGAGGGCGGGATAAATACTGGGCGTCGCCCGGGCGGTCAAGGCCACTTTTTTCCCGCGGCGGCAAGATAACGAGATTCCGCGGGCAAATACGGTAGAAATAGCGACGCAGTGGCAAGCTGCGCTAAGCGGCGGAAAGCAATTCCGCGCGGTGCAAGCGTCCTCGCTAACCGCCGCGCGCTCCGGCCATGGCCCGCTTCACCGCATGGCCCATGTCGCCGGGGC
This sequence comes from uncultured Pirellulaceae bacterium, assembly GCA_964415245.1. GTDB lineage: Bacteria > Planctomycetota > Planctomycetia > Pirellulales > Pirellulaceae > CAYQAJ01. Next base: position 5,092 of record CAYQAJ010000332.1, read on the forward strand.
TTTGGGCGACTTCGATGCCGGCGGACTGCAAGGCGTCGATCTTTTCCGCGGCGGTGCCTTTGCCGCCTGAGATAATCGCCCCGGCGTGCCCCATCCGTTTGCCGGGGGGAGCGGTTCGTCCCGCGATGAAGGCGGCCACCGGCTTGGTGACGTGCTGTTGGATGTAGGCGGCCGCCTCTTCCTCGGCCGTGCCGCCGATTTCGCCGATCATGAGAATCGCCTCGGTTTTCG
>CAYQAJ010000333.1:0-5117 GCA_964415245.1 uncultured Pirellulaceae bacterium
TCCACGTGCAGGCAGAAGTCGCGATAGGGTTGCCGCGTGGTGGCGCCGGCCAGCAACAGGTTGTCGTCGATAGTCGCGCGGTCGGCGAGCTCCTCCGTGCCCGAGCCATCGAAGAGCACCGTGGCGCCTTGCGGGGGCGCGGCTCCCAAGGTGGGACTGGTGCGCACGACGCGCCACAAGTGCCCCCGTTCGCCATGCGCGGGGTGAAATACCGTCACCGCGTCGGCGTCGAGTGTGGCGCTGACGTCCGTCCCGCTCAAGTGGACCCGTCCCGATTCGCGCAAGCCATCGAGACGCATCGGCGGGCTGCCGTTCCAGCCGGCGCCGGGCAGTCCCCCCATGTAGAGCAGACCTCGAAAGCGCCCTTCGCCGTCGGCCAGCGATTGCAAGCCGATTACTGCACGCACCCGACCATCGAGGTTCGCCGAGCCGACGTATTCGCCCTGGAGAGGAAAGTCGTCGTCGACCGCCGCCGTGACTCCGTCGGCTGCACGCGCGACCGTCGCAAGGAACATCAGAAAGATCGCTGCCACGATCGCATGTTGCCAGTCGATGGATCGGCTACTCTCGGTCACCTTTTACTTCCCCTAATCGGCGCGCGCACAACGACGCAGCCCAGTCCGCCAAGGTGCTAGTTTGCACAGCGACTTCTGCCGCTGCAAGCGATTCAACGCAGAGTGCGGGCAAGAAAGCAGCCGCAACCGACGGGACCGGCGCTGAAATGACCGCAAAAGTCAAGGGCTCGCACCTGCCTTGCGGAGCTGAACGCGGTTCAGTGCTTCGTCTTAAACTCACCCGCCTTGTACCGCCGCCAGTATACGTCCAGATCGCGCTTGATCTTGGGGGCCAGCAGAATCACTCCCAGAATGTTCGGGAATGCCATGGTAAGGATCATCATGTCGGAGAACGAAAGCACGGAACCCAGATTGGCTACGGCTCCCACAAACACAAAGACAATGCACAGCACCTTGTAGATTATCGTGGTCCGGGCGCCGAACAGCCTCTCCCAGCTCCGCTCGCCGTAGTAGCTCCAAGAAATGATCGTCGAGTAGGCGAACAGCACCACCGCCATCGCCAGGATGTAGGGGAACCAACTCAATTCCTCTTCAAAGGCTCGGGCGGTGAGCGCCGCTCCCTCCAGCCCGTTTTTGACGACCCATACCTCGTTGTTCCAGGCGCCAGTGATCAGGATGACCATCGCCGTCATCGAGCACACGACGATCGTGTCGATGAACGGCCCCATTAGCGCCACCACACCTTCGCGCACAGGCTCTTCGGTCCGCGCGGCGCTGTGGGCAATGGCCGCGCTTCCCACCCCTGCCTCATTGCTGAAGGCGGCCCGTTGAAACCCGACCACGATCACGCCAATCAATCCACCGCCAAACGCCTGGCCGGTAAAAGCGTCTGTGAAAACCGAAGCGAAAAGGCCGGGAATACGGTTGAAATGCATGAGAATGATGTACAGGCAGACCGCGATGTACAGCAGGCACATGGCGGGCACGATCTTTTCCGCAGCGGCCCCGATACGGCGTATTCCACCGATGATGACCGCGCCAACGAGGATGGCCATGACGACTCCGTAGCCGGCCTTGAAGATGTCGCCGAAGCGATCCATTTTCTTTTCCAATGCCACTTGGCGCTGCTCGGCGTCCTGCAAAGCCGCGTCGTCGCCGCGCTCCGCCGCGTCGGCAATTTCGGCGCGCACGGCACGCCGATCGGCTCGATTCCCCGTCTGCAACACCGACACCACTACGGACCCGGATTGGTTGACCTGGAACATATTGCCGCCGCCGAAGCTCGCCAGCACGCACATCACGGCAAATGCGATCGATAGCACGGTTCCCAACGGCGCCAGTCGGATTTCCTTGAGGCCGCGGTAGAGATACTCCATGGGGCCGCCCTGGACCGTACCGTCCGGCTTAACGGTCCGGTACTTCTGGCCGAGCGTGCACTCGGCAAACTTGCTGCTCATGCCCAACACGCCGCATACGATCATCCAGAAGAAGGCGCCGGGCCCGCCGATCGTCATGGCGATGGTCACGCCGGCAATGTTCCCCAGGCCGACCGTGGCGGACAGCGCCGACGAAAGAGCCTGAAAGTGCGTTACCTCGCCCGGCTCGGTGGGATCATCATATTTGCCCCGCACCACTTGCAGCGAGTGAAAGAAGCCGCGGATGTTGAACCCGCGGAAATAGATGGTGCAGAAGATGCCTCCGATGACCAGCCAGGCGACTACCAGCGGCACGCCGCCGGTCCTCTCGAAGAACACATAAGGGCGGCTGGAATCCACCGGTTCCTCGTCGACCTTCAGCCGCTCAAGCGATGCCAGCCTCTCGACTTCCGACGGCGTCAAAACGTCGTTAGGGTCATCGCTGAGTCGCTGGCGCTTGGGAAGCTGTTTGCGGTACTCCCCTTCTCCCTCGCCGGCTTTCACAAGAACGTACTTGGTCGACGTGTCGACGCCAATCGAGATGAACTCGACCGGCTTATCGTCGACGAAGCCGTTGCGGATGAAGTTCTTCTCGGGACCTCGAATGAGCTGGTCAACCGCCGCCAGGCCTTCTGCCTTCTTCGCGGTGATTTCGAGTTCGGGGCGGGTACCGTCGGGATCGAGGCGCCGGAACTGACCCGTTTCTCCCGCGGGACGGACGTATTCCTCTCGATGATCCATTACCACGTACTCGCCCTTACGAGAACCAACGCGGTAGAAAAGCACCGTCTCTAAGAATTCGACCACTGCCCCCAGACCTTTGTCGATCTGCTTGATGATCCCGACACGGGGCTCGGGTTCGTTGGGCTTTACGTGGCGAGTGACCTTCGCCACCTCGGTGCTGCCCGGTTCGGATTGCTGGGCCCGCGAGAACAGCGCACCGACGATCAGAACCGCAATGAGACTGGATGCCGCTATGCCCAGCCGCCGTTGCCTGAGCCATGGGACGATTTTGGCGAAAGAAGGCATCGCTTCGGCACCTTACTCACTCCCCTCGGTTAGCCGCGACGCGCAGCGGAGCGTCCAAAGGCGGTCGCCTCACCAAAGAGGCGGGCGAACTCACTACCTCGGGGGGTATGCGATGGGCCAACTTTTATCGTATAACCATCGGGAAGTCAATACCTTACGTCGTCTGGCGGGAAACTGACGTATCTTTTACATAGATATAGTTGTCAAAAATGCGGAAATGGATATAGTTGATTGGGAAGACATTGGGCAAGATGGCCGAATAGCCCCCTGGGGGCAACCAAATGACCGACGACTTTGTTACCTCGGATGCTGCGATTCTCGACCTGCTACGCAAGCGCGACGAAATGACCGTCGCCCATTTGGCGGAGTCCCTGGAGGTCACCGCGACGGCCGTGCGACAGCGGCTTGCACGGCTGCGGGCCCAGGGCTACGTCGAACGCGAAACGGTCAAGGCGTCGCGGGGACGTCCCAGCCATTACTACCGGCTTACCGAGCAGGGCCGTCGCCGAACGGCATCGAACTTCGCCGATCTGGCGGTCGCGCTGTGGGAGGAGATTCGCCAAATCCGAGACGAACAGGTGCGCCGCGGACTTTTGCAACGTATCTCGACGCGGCTGGCGGCCAAGTACGCCGACCAGATTGCGGGCGACACGCTCGACGAGCGGATGCGCTCGTTGTCGCAGCTTTTCTGCGAGCGGCGCATTCCGTTCGCCGTCGAGGTCGACGGCGGTTTGCCCGTGCTCACGGCGCTGGCTTGCCCCTACCCGGAGCTGGCTGAACACGACCGCGGCGTTTGCGCCATGGAGCGAATCCTGTTTTCGGAGCTATTGGGCGAGAACGTCCGGCTGAACCGCTGCCGGCTCGACGGCGAGAACTGCTGCACGTTCGAGATGCCGCGCGTCGCGGGCGCCCCCGCGGCGATCGACACCCCCGTGGCGACCTAGGACAAAACCGGAAACAATGGCAGCCCTCAACGGGTCAGCGACACAAAGTAGCCATTTCGCAACCTGCGGTAGGAGCCGCACATGAAACAGCCCTGGATTGAAGCCCGCATCGAAGAGAACGTCATTACCACCACCGTGGAGCAGGCCATTAACTGGGCCCGTCAGTCGAGCGTGTGGCCGATGACCTTTGGGCTGGCCTGCTGCGCCATCGAGATGATGGCGGCCGGCGCCAGCCGCTTCGACATCGACCGGTTCGGTGCCGGCGCCTTTCGCGCAACGCCCCGCCAAGCCGACCTGATGATCGTGGCAGGCACCGTCACCTACAAAATGGGCAGCCGCGTCCGGCGGTTGTACAACCTGATGCCCGAGCCCAAGTTCGTCATCGCCATGGGTGCGTGCACGGTCGGTGGCGGACCGTACTTCAAGTGGGGTTATCACGTGGTGAAGGGCGTCGACCTCGTGGTCCCGGTAGACGTGTACGTGCCGGGCTGCCCGCCGCGGCCGGAAGCCTTGCTCGAGGGTCTGATGCGCATTCAGGACAAGATCAAGGGACACAAGATCGCCAAGCGCCACGCGACCGGCCGCGTAGGATTACTCCAACGCTTCAGCCAGGGAATCAAGGTCGACGACGAGCTGCCGGTGCCGCACCACTCGGGCTACGTCGATGCGCCGGCCGATACCGAGCCGCTGTTTGACCACCAGAAGATTACGGAATGAGGGTCACGCAGGAGCGCGAAACCGCAAGCGGAACGTTGCGTCGCCACAGTTCGTAATGAACGAAGGTGATTTGTATTGAACGCCGGCGAATTTAATTGAAATCCAACGATGATAGATAACGCGAAACAGCCACTCATGACCGAAACTCTGAGAATCGAAAACCTGCACGTATCCGTCGGGGGCAAGCCCATCCTCAAGGGAGTGAACCTCACCATTCGCCGCGGCGAAACCCACGCGCTGATGGGGCCCAACGGCTCGGGCAAGAGCACGCTCGGCCTGGCCATCATGGGCCACCCCGGCTATGAGGTGACCGAGGGGAGCATCGACCTCGACGGCCGCGACCTGTTGGAGATGTCGCCCGACGAGCGAGCGCGGGCCGGCATCTTTATGGCGTTTCAGCGGCCGGTGGCGATTCCCGGCGTGAAGATGGCCGACTTCCTGCGGCATGCGACGACCAGCGTCCGTCGGCCGGACCGCAAGGAAGGCGATGAGCTGAT
>CAYQAJ010000334.1:0-5114 GCA_964415245.1 uncultured Pirellulaceae bacterium
ACTGATGTCCGGCGCCAAAAAATGTGGGTAAGAACAAGGCCGGAAGGCCGGGGTTACGCACGACGACGGCTACGGGCGGCAACGCCTTCTCGCGGAGCGAGAGGCGACTTTGCGGCGGACGGCTGAAAGCTGACCCGTTATAGGCGGGAGAACTGACAGCTAAGCTCCGTCATGGCGATCGCTCGATCTCGCGATCAGCCGGCGAGATGGTTTGCGCGATCTTGCCGCCGTTCATAACGTTGTAGTAGTCGAGCGACATCGCGATGACTTCGTCGAGGTAATAGTCGCGATGAATGCTCTCGCCGTCGCCGTTCTGCTGCTCTTCGAACTGGCGCTGCTCTTCCTTCTCGGCGTCCAGATCGCCCCGGTCGGCAAAGAACTTCTCCTCGTTGAGTGGCACTGCATTGCGCAGCTTCTGTTCCTTGTAGCGGTCGATCCTCTTGAGCAGCTTCTGAAAGCCCTCCGATTGCTCGCGTCGGGCGGCGGAGCGCGCTCGCAGGGCCACCACGACGTCGGGCGTTACCATGCTCAGCGGCTCGTACTTGGCTGCCGGCACGCGGTCGAAATCCAGGGCGTAATCGAGATCGGCTTCGCCGACGTCCATGTGCGTGGTGACCGACGGGAGCACCACGTCGGCCAACACGCCGCGCTTTTGCGTGCTGTCGCCGCTGGGTCGGTAGAACTGCTGCATGGTGATCTTCAGCGCGCCGAAATTGGGCGGGTTGGGAATCCGGAACAGTTGGGAGCCCAAATCCAGCAGACTCTGCACCGTCCCCTTGCCGTGCGTGGTTTCGTCGCCCACCACGATGCCGCGGTGATAATCCTGGATCGCGCCGGCGAAGATCTCGCTGGCGCTGGCGCTGAACTTGCTCGTCATGACCACCAGCGGACCTTCCCACGCCATGCCCGCGTCCAGATCGTCGTAGTGCTGCACCTGGCCGTCGGGATCCTTGACCTGAACGACCGGCCCCTTGTCGATGAACAGGCCCGTCAGATTGATGGCCTCGGTGAGGCTTCCGCCGCCGTTCTTGCGGAGGTCGAGAATCACCAGATCGACGCCCTTGTCCCGAAAGTCGTCCAGCAGCTTCTGCATGTCGCGGGTGGTGCTGCGGAAATCGGCGACGCCCTGCCGCGCTCCTTCCATATCCATGTAGAAGCTGGGTAGATCGATGACACCCACGCGGATCGGCGCTCCGTCGGGCTTGGTTCCCTGCTCGAAAACTGCGCTGTGGGCTTCGCTGTCCTTGAGCTCGATCTTGGCCCGCGTGATAGTGTAGGTTTTGGTTTCGGTGCTTCCCGAGGGGATCACCCTGAGGCGCACCACCGTGCCCGCTTTGCCGCGGATCATGTCGACGACGTCGTTGAGCTTCATGTCGAGCACCTCGATCATCTCACCTTCGTTGCCCTGGCCGACGGCGACGATGCGATCCTCTTCCTTGAGATTCCCATCTTTGTCGGCTGCTCCGCCGGGAATGATCCTGGTGACCGTGGTGTTGCCGTCCATCGCTTGCAGGGCCGCGCCGATGCCTTCCAATTCGAGCCTCATCTGAATGCGAAAATTCTCAAGCGAAGTGGGCGACATGTACGTGGTATGGGGATCGAAGCCCGACGTGATCGAGGTCAGATAGATTTCGAGCAGCTCGTCGCTGTCTGTCTGGTGCATGCGCTTGGCGAAGCTGTGGTACCGGCGGTGGAGGCGGTCGATGGCCTCTTGCCCCTCGGTCTTGTCGCTCTTGAGCACGAGCAAGTCGTACTTGATGCGCTTGCGCCACCGCTCGCGCGCCTCGGCGGCGTCGCGGGGAAACGCCAGCTTTTCTCGATCGACGACCAACTCCTCGTCGACTGTGAAATCGTGCTCGATCCCCAGTAGCTCGTCGACTTGGGCGACCCGTTCGTCGATCCGCTCGAGCAACCGGTTGTACACGGTGTAGGCGAAGCTGATGTCCCCCTTCTTGACCTGGTCGTCGAGGTTGTCGCGTTCCTTGGAAAATTCGTCGATGTCCGACTGGTAGAAGTACAGCTTTCCCGGATCGAGATTCTTGACATAAAGATCCAGGCCCCGCCGAGACATCTGGTCGTCCAGGGGAAGCTTCGACAAATGCTCGCGACGCAGCAGCGACGTAACGACCAGCGTTACCTGGCGATCGTTCGCTTGGGGGCCGGTCAGTTCGGCCCGCGACAAGGTGTACAGGCCGACCGGCGCCGACAGACAGAGCACGAGAATGACCGCGATCAGGGAGCGCCGGAGGCCGGCCAGCGACGAGGGGGTGCTGCGCATTGCACTGCCTTGTAAAAATGAGGTAGTGAACTCGGCCGTCGTAAGTCGTCCCAATGCAACGACTTGTCTTTTAGATACTAGACGGAATCGCGACCCAAGACAAGAGCGTCGTTACACGCTCGATACCTCGGTCCCAGGTGCTTGCAGCCGACGACGTTGCGACGCGCGGCCCCTGGGTTCTGTCTTGCCGTGCCAGCGGTGATGCGGGTGTGAGGTGTGAGGCTTGAGGCTTGAGGTGTGAGGCTTGAGGCTTGAGGTGTGAGGCATGAGGCATGAGGCTTGAGGCTTGAGGCTTGAGGCTTGAGGGCGCCGGTTCTGTCTTGCCGTGCCAGCGGTGATGCTATTGACGCGCACGAGAGCGAATCGACCGTTTCACGGCACGACGCGCGCCTCGTGTGCCTTGTGCGGCATCGACGAACCGGTCGGCGATGGCTCGCGCCACCAACGGCGAAACACCCAAGTGAGGCGCTACCAGCCACTCTTTCTCCGGCCATTGCCGTGCGGCCGCTCGGGCGGCCCGCTCCACCGACTCCGTCAATTCCCCGCGAAATAGCAGGTGCGGCTGCACTACCACGCGCATCACGGGCATCGCCGCCGCGCGCGCCAGCGCTTCGTCGAGCGTGGGCCGCGCCCGAGCCAGAAAGCCATGCAATACCTGCACGCTTCGCTCCTGCGAAGCTCGTAGTTTCACAAACCGCCGCATGGCGGCCACCGCTGGTGAGTCGCTCGATCCCCGGCCTACTAATACCAGCGCCGTGGGGATGCGCTGCGGACGCTCGCGCGACGCCAACGATTCGCGAAACCTCTCCCGGGAAAGACGCAAGACGGCCGGGTGGAGTTCCAAGGGATCGGCATGATGCAGCCGGACGCCTAAAACCGCGGCAGCCTCGCGAGCGGCGGTAGGAATATCCCGCTTGGCGTGTCCCGCGCGAAACAGCAGCAGCGGCGTCACCACGACCTCGCGGACGCCTGACGCCGCAAGTCGGGCCAGCCCCTCCGCCAGCGTCGGCCGGGCCAACTCGAGAAAGCTCAATGCCACCGGAACGCCCGGGAGCCTGTCGCGCACCAGCGCGGCAATCTCCCGTACCTCCGCCTGTCCGGCGCGCCGCCTGGTTCCGTGCGCCACAAGCAACATTCCGGCCGGCCCGTTTTCATCGGGCGCCCTCGCGCGATGGGTCGGCATGCCATGCCCCGTCAGCGGTGAATCGTCGACTTGCTAGCCCCCGTCTCTGTTCCCTTCCGCCTGATTCTACCCGACCGGGGTAACGGCCGGCCAAACGGGTGCACCCTCCGGCTCGCGATCCCTGGTGCCGCCGAAGAATCCCCGCCGCTGGAAACGTGCCCCGTGGCATGGGTCCGTGTTATATTGGAACCGCCGGTGCGAAGCTGCCGAGACGCGGCACATCGAGCGCTCGGCACTCGGCGGCATCAGACAACCGCATCGCTGGCGTCGTGAAGCGGATACGGAAAATGCCCAAGTCCTCCGTAGAAGAAGTCACTCCGCGGCGGCGCACCGTCGGTAGCCACCTGCTCATGGAGATCGGGCACCAGGCCGGCTCCGTCTATCCGCTCGACAAAGCGCAGGAAAACCTCATCGGCCGCGACCTCGATTGCCAGGTCCTGCTGACCGACGCCCTTTCCTCCCGCGTGCACGCCACCGTCGTACATGAGGAAGACAACTGGTGGATTCGCGATTCGGGCAGCCGCAACGGCACGTACGTGAACGGGCAGAAGATCGACGAGGCCCGACTCTCCAACGGCACGCGCGTCAAGGTGGGCACGACGGTCTTCGTGTTTCACGACGGAGTGGAGGCGAAGCCCACGGGTGACGAGGAGGTCACCCAGACGCTCGTGTTCGACACACCGGTCGATCCCGGCGACTCCGCCAACCTCTCTCTCGCTGCGTTGAGCGACCCCGAGCGGAGTAAAGATTTGCTCGTGCTCTATCAACTGAGCATCAGGCTATCGGGCTGCGGCGACCCCGACGAAGTGGTGTCCGTCGCGCTCGACCTGCTGATGGAGCACACCAAGGCGACCGTCGGCGGCTTCCTGTGGGTCAGCGACGACGGCCAGCTCAAGCCCAAGCGGGTCATCCCCGCCGATGCAGCGGAGAAGGTGCGGCTGAGCCATTCGCTCACGGAGTTGGTGTGCCAGAAAGGCCACGCCGTGCGCATCGACCACCAGTCGACCAAGAGCAGCGCGCAGAGCCTGTGCCGCTTTACCGACGCCATCTGCGTTCCCCTCATTCACGAAAAGCGAACCGTCGGCGCGGTGCATCTGTACATGGAATCGGGGCGGTTCCCCGAAAGCGACTTCGAGTTTGCCATTTCGCTGGCCAACATCACCGTGGTGGCACTGGTACGGGCCAGGCAGCAGGCTACGTTGGAAGCCAGCCATCGTCGCCTGATCGCCAAGAGCGGCAGCTTCGACGAGCTCATCGGCGAGAGTAAAGCAATGCGCGAGCTTAAGTCGCGCATCGCGCGCGTCGGCCGCGCCACCGGGTGCGTGCTGCTGCGCGGCGAAAGCGGCAGCGGCAAGGAGCTGGTTGCCCGCGCACTGCACCGCTCGAGCCTGCGTGCCGACCGGCCTTTGCTGGCGGTCAACTGTGCCGCTATTCCCGCCGACTTGATGGACAGCCAACTCTTCGGACACCGCAAGGGAGCGTTTACCGGCGCCGACGCCGACCACGCGGGATGGTTCCAGCAGGCCGACACGGGCACGCTGTTCCTCGACGAGGTGGGCGAGATGACGCTCGAGGGCCAGGCACGGCTACTGCGCATCCTGGAAGGACACCCTTTTCTTCCGGTGGGCGCCACCCAGGAAATCAGCGTCGACG
>CAYQAJ010000335.1:0-5097 GCA_964415245.1 uncultured Pirellulaceae bacterium
TCACCGTCTCCGTTTACGAGAACACCGTCGCGCCCGGCGAAGTCGCTCGGATTCGCTCCACCTACGAAGTCATCGAAGAAGGGCCGCTCCGCTTTCCTCAGGGGCATCACCAGCCGCTCGCCTTCCTATATCTGCGAACGCCCGAGGGGCAGACGATTCTTTATCCGCAGCGTGGCGTTTCGCCCGTCAGCTTTCGTGCGCTCGAAGTCGCCGACTACCGCCGGTTCTTCCTCCTCAAGAAGGGACTCGGCGGGCCGGCGGTCTCTTACGACATTCCGCTCACCGATCCGTCGCCCGAGTGGCACGACTCGGAATCGCTCAAATCAGTTTTGCCGAACCTTCGCGCCGAAGGCGAGTACGAGGCGTGGGTCAAGTTCACCATTCCCCAGGTCGACGGCGCCCCCGACGACGCCTGGCACGGCAGCGTGCAGACGAAGCCCATCCGATTCACCGTGCGCGATATCGCAATCGCCGATCGCCGCGCCGAACCAACGGCCGAGCAGAAGGCTCACCACGAAGCGTACATGAAGTACATCGTGGCGCTGCGCAATGGCGAGGACGTTCATCTGCCGGTTCTCGAAACGGAAGAGTTCCCGTCCTGGCTCTCGCTCGACGACCGCGTGCAATGGGCCTTGCTGCGAACCGAGAACGAAGGCTTCGCCCGCTATGCCGTCGAGCTGTTGCGCAAGCACCAGCCGACCGACGAGGGCGACGAGTACCCCAAGTGGTGGGCCAACGTCGATTTCTTCGTTGGGCGCCGCGCGTACCTCGATCACTATCAGACCAATACGCTGCGGATCGTCGGCCCCTATCTCGACGATTATGCCGCGGTCGCCGCCACCGAGTTGGAACGTTCGGTGGCCGGGCTCGAAAGCGGCTCGTCGATCGGCGGGCACGGCCGGCTCAACATGCTGCTCGACTACGTGGAACTCAAGCCGGATAGCCCGATCCGCAAGCGGCTCGAGAAACTCGCCCGCAAGTACGCCAAGATCCCCGCCGACGCCAAGCCCCTGGATCACATGACTCGCTTCCGACTGGCAACCGCGTGGAAGACGCTCTACGGCCTGGATATCCTCCGCAACGGCATGCTATTTAGCGAAGCGACCGACATCCTGGGCCAGCCGACTTCGCGGGACGGGCACACGGTCGCCTGGAACTACGGCACCGATTCAAGAAAGAGCGAAAGCGGCGTAACGGGCAAGCTCAACATCGACGGCGACCGCGTCACCGTCATCTTCACCAACCGCGACGCCTGGCGGCACTGAACGCGAACACCAACGCGCACCATCATCGCGCGGAGCGTGCCGAGTCTTGTTGTGCCCTCCTCGGTGTTGTTGGTACGATTCGACGTGACGACGTCGTCGCCGGCCGGTACAATACAAGAGAAGAGCTATCCGCATCCTTGCGCCAGGAGAATACGGGAGCTACAACATGACCGTACGGCGACCCAGATTGAGCAAAGAGGAACACGCGCGCGTCGGCGCGCAAATCTACAATGACCGCGTGCGGTCGCTCGTCGAAGCCGGCAACCACGGACGAATCGTCGCCATCGACGTGGACACGGGGGAGTTCGAAGTTGCCGATGAGACGTTGGCAGCCGCCGACAAGCTACTCGCGCGACTTCCCGACGCCCAAATCTGGTTCGAGCGGATCGGCCACCGCGGCGTTCACCGCTTCGGCTTGGGAGGGACACCGAGCCGCTCATGATCACCGGAAAGGTGAATGCCGAATTGGAGGCGATCGTTCGTCTCGAGGTGGCAGGTCCGAACGGGCGGCGGCACGGCGTCGACGCGGTAATCGACACCGGGTTCAGTGGCCACCTGACGCTGCCCGATTCGGTGATTGATTCTCTCGCCTTGACCTGGTTGGGCCGCGAACCGGGAATCCTGGCGGACGGACGCACCGACTTGTTCGAAGTATTCGCCGCCGAAGTGCTCTGGGATGGAAACCGGCGAGCAATTGAGATCCAAGCGGCCAACACACAGCCGTTGGTAGGCATGAGTCTGCTTCACCGGCATTCGCTGTTCATCGACGTTGCAGACGGTGGCCGTGTCGAGATTTCCAAAGCGTTGTAATTTGGACGCCGCATTCCCCACTCGTAGCCTCTGTTGGCGAATGGACACCGCAGGCGTACGCAATCGCCTACGGAGGCAAAATCGCGCAGCGAAAAACCTCGATCTTGTCGTCCGGGTAGAACACGAGTCCCATTACGATCGGATTGTATTCGAAATCCGATGATGTCCCCCAGTAGACCACCCGTGACGCCTTCGCAAACGCAGGTAGTTTCTCATCAGGTTTCAAAGGCACAAAGTCGATGCTCCCAATCGGCGGCGAGGGCGTATCACTATCGGTATCCAGGATGGCGGGACCGAACCGCTCATTGATTTTCGCAATCGTGAGCTTGCCCACCGTGACTTCATTCAGAGCCCTGAGAAGCTCGGCGTCCCTGGAGTTTTCATCGTTCATCCCGGCGCTCGTCGCGTAGCAATAAACGATGAGTATCGTGGCTAAGGCAACCGCTGCCATGGAGGTCATTCTGGCGCGTTCCGCGATGCGATGAAGTCGTCGAAACATTTTCGAGTATTCCCAGAATATCGAAGATTGCTATTTGGACCTGCTGGGTAGTTCCACCTTCACCTCGCCGCTGAAGATTGACTTGGGGTCGCCGCGTTCGGACAGCGTCTTAGCCAATACCGCGATCGTGCGTGACACCGCGCCGCTGAATAGCTGCTTACCCTCGCTGGTGATCGTAACCGGCTTGTCCATGTCGAGCATCTCGTCGCGGAAGCGCACGATCAGTCGGTCGACGTCGGTTGCTTTCACGTCGATCGTTTGGCCGTCGCGATTGGCGGTGACCAGGGCGCGGCCGCGGAATGCGTCGGGCTCGACGGCGAGCCAGTAGAACCGCGTGTGCGTTACGTCGTCCTGCTGCCACACCACGCGCTGGGGCAGTGTCTTGCGCGTGTAGCGGGCCATCCACGGAATCGCCATGGCGTCTTCGCGGTCGAGCCAGTGCCCCTTGCCCTCGTAGATCTTCACCAGGTGCACGTAACCCTCGGGGTCGGCCTTGTTCAGCTCGTCGAGTTTCTTGCCCCACTCGGCAGCCACCTTGTTGCGGTTGTAGGCGGCGTCGTCGGCCCCCACTTGAATGATGAACGGCAGATTCCGCAGACCCAGCGGCGAGGCCTCGTTCGGGTGGCCGGCCATCATCGCCGCGGCAGCCAGGCGATCGGCGAACCGCGGAGCAAGTTGATACACGCCGTCGCCTCCGGCCGAATAGCCCAGGACGTACACGCGGTCGGGATCGACCTGCTCGAACACGATCAGGTTTTCGATTAAGCGGTCGAACAGCCGGTCGATGTGATCCTGGTGCCACATGTTCCACGTGTCGGTGGGCGCCCGCGGCGCGACATACACGCCTTCTTTCAGCTCGTAGAGCCGCTTCTGATTCTCCCACTGCCCGTCGTTCACCTGCTTGGGCGCCCCGCCGCCGCCGTGCATGGAGATATACAAACTGCGACCGCCGGCCGGCTTGTCGCCAAACGTTTTGTAATAGAACGGCATCTTGAGCTCGCCGTCGGTAAGCACGTGGTCCTTCATTTCAGCGGCGCGAGTGCGGCGGATTTGCTTGACGTGGTCGTCCCACAGCAGGCCTTGCGCGCGAGCGGCATCGGCACGCGACAGCGATACGGCGGCGAACGGCTGATCGGCCAGCGGCGGACGCCTTTCGGCGTCGAGCGCCAGATACTCTGTCAGCGAGGTCAGCGGATCGGACGATTCGGCTGCTACTTCCCTTAATTCTTCGCGCTTGTCGTCGCCGTTTTCGTCGGCCCCACTCCCGCACTCGGTGTCGTTTTGGCCTTCGCGTTCTTGGCGGACTTCGCGGTTATCTCCGTCGTCGACATCCGCGTCCCCCAGAATGATCGTCAGCGGCGTATCGCGCTTCTCGGCGACAATGACCTCAAGGTGGATAGCCTCGCCCAGTCGCATCTCGACGTCGTACTCCTTGCCAAGCTCCAGTGGGACCGTGAGATGATCGTTGGCATCGAACCGTTCGTCGTTGGTCTTGCCCTCGAAAACAAACTGGCCATCGGCATCGGTAATCGTCAGCGATGCCGCCTGCCGCTTGCCCCCCTTCGAATCGAGCACGCGGAAGCTAACGGCCACCATTCCCTCGCGCAGTTTTTTGGTACGCTCGACGTAGCGGTCGGTCACATTCACCGCATGCACGTAGTCGATGCGGCGATCCCACACCAGCGGGAACCTTTGGGGCGTGCGCTGAAAGCTGGAGGCGTAGATGGCGTGCCGCGGGTCGTCGCGCTGAGCCTCCGATGCCCGCTGCTCGAACCACGCGCTATCCAGCACGTCGCCGGCCGGTTCGCACGCGCCGGTGAAGTGCCAGCCGTCGTCCCAGATTTCGACCCACGAATGATTGCCGCTCTTGTCGGACCACAGCGGCGTGCCCACGAACCGCGCCGGCACGCCCACCGCGCGGCAAGCGTCGATCAACAGCACCGACAACCCCGAGCACGACGCGGTTTTCGCTTCGATCGATTCGTAGGGGCTCTGGTCGGGCTTGGGGCGGTCGGTCGAGTAGCGCACGTCGAGCAGCCCGAACGCCTGCTTGTTCAACAGCACGGCCGCTTCGGTCGGCGTGCGGGCATCCTTGACCAGCGGCATGAACCGCTCGAAGAAGTCCTTCCGCCAGTCGTCGCGCCGCTCGTTGACGCTGGCGTAGGGGAGCACGTTGTTGAGGAAAACCTCCTCGGGCACGGAGTCCTTCCAAGACGCCTTCTCCCAAGCTTCGTACGCGAATTGCACGTTGCTCAAGAGAAACTCGGCCGAAAGACTCGTCAAATCGCGGTCGGGCATGTTCTCGACCAGAAACTCCATGCCAGCACGATGCTCTGCAGACACGTCGTCGAGCGCGTTTTCGATTTCACCGCGATTTTCGCCAGCCCGCTTAAGCGCCGCTTCGATCTCCTGGGAACGCTCAGCGGCACTTACCAAGCAATTGCCCGCGAAGATGGCGATTACTACCGCAACCACCAATGGCCCACTCAGTTTGGTCATCGTCGAATGCCCGGAGAATGTAAT
>CAYQAJ010000336.1:0-5090 GCA_964415245.1 uncultured Pirellulaceae bacterium
TGGCCACCTACTGCATCGGTCAGGCTGCATCGATGGGGGCCATCCTGCTCACCGCGGGAACCCGCGGCAAGCGGCACGCCCTGCCCAATGCCCGCATCATGATCCACCAGCCGTTGGCCGGCATGGAAGGCACGGCCGAGGACATTCTGATCCACGCCAAGGAATTCAAGCGCATCAAGGAGCGGATCAACCAGATTCTGATCAAGCATACGGGCCACGATCTGGCGAAGATCGAGGCCGACACCGACCGCGACCGCTTCATGACCGCCACCGAAGCCATGGAGTACGGACTGATCGACCAGGTCGTGGAGCAAATGACCGAAAATAAATAGTGGGGGAGTGGTGCAGGCTGAAGGGGAGTGGGGCGTTTTGCTGGGTTAGTTGTTGGTTGTCAGTTGTCCGTGGTCAGTCGTCAGTCGTTCCAGCGTGACGGCAACCGGCAATGAGAGAGTAGGGGTAACCTGTCCCGCTGATCGGAAGGTTTTGGAAGGGATTCGAGAAGGAACGGCCGCCTGCGGAGGCCGCGAAAGAGAAAACGAGCACGCACCGACCCATCGACGCGGCAGACCGACACTTATCCCGTGCCGCCAGCGTGTTCGAGGAATCGAAACTGTTACCGAAACTGTAATTCGAACGAGCAGCCCAATCGCGGCACGCCGTCAGGAAGACGGCCCATCGCGACTTGCGCGTGCGCCAGGTCGCTCGTTCGCCACATCGGGTCTATTGGTCATTTGGATTTGGTCATTGTTCGTTTGGCCGGCGGCTGAGGTGGCGTCCCCGTAAAAGCGGACGCATCAGCCGGACGCCGAAACAACAATCGACCCTCCTCGCGGAGCGTGCCACGGATGAACACGCGAATCTGCATACTAATTGTGGGAAGTCTTGCGGCGCTCGCCGGCTGCGGACCCAATCCGTATGTCAGCCAGCAAATCGACGAGCTCCACCGAGTGCGTCGCGACCTGGAGGACATGGTGTACGAGCTCCAGTACGAGAATCAGCAGTATGCCCAGGAGCTCGAAGCGTGCCGCCAGCGGGGACAGTCGGGCGATGGTTCGGGCGGAACCGGCGGACCGCGTATCATTGCGCCCCCGCTGGGCGACGACGGGCCCGGCATCACCCCGCCGTCGGTCGAGTACGGCAAACCCACTCTGCCCGATACTGAGCAGGGCGGCATGCGAAAGGTGCACCCCGACGAGCTGGACGACGACCTGTCCGTGCCCGACGAATTGCCTCAGCCGCGCGGCGCGTCGCGGCGGCCGGACGGAACTGACGACGTAGAAGCCGAACCCACCGACACCCGCGTTACGCACGTCGTAATCATTCCCGACCGCACGCACGGCCGCAACTTCGATGGGCGGCTGGGCGATGATGGTGTCACCGTCGTGGTCGAGCCCCGCAACGCCGACGATCGCTTCGTGCCGCGGCCCGGCGCCGTTTCCGTGGTCGTGCTCGATCCGGCCCAAGAGGGAGACCAGGCCCGCGTCGCACGCTGGGACCTGGACGCCGACGAAATCGGTTACCGCCTCCGCGTGGGGAGTCGAACCAGCCGGGGCATCGACCTGAAACTCCCCTGGCCCGACAAACCTCCGGCGCATGGCGATTTGCACGTATTCGTGCGCTACGAAACCGACGACGGCCGCAAATTGGAAGTCGACGGGCCGCTGGTCGTCACGCTGCCGGGTCAGGTATCGCAGCGGTGGACTCCGCGACCGGCGGCGAGCAGCACTCCGCGACCGGCGACGAGCACTGCCTCACGCTCAACGTTCAGCATCACGCCGCGGACTTCGATCGCCGAGATCGCGCCGGTCGGCACGGCTCCCGTGGGCACAGGCGTTCTCTCGCGCCGTGGCGACAACGCGACTTCCGACGACTCGGCGTCGGCCCCGCGCGAGTTGCCGCGAAACACCGGCACCGTTCCTGCGATTCCCGCTGGCGATGCCGTATTGTCAGGCACTCCGCGCATGGCGCCGACACCCGCGTCCAGCAGCGGCGGTCAGCCGGCAACATCCGGCGGTGCACCTCGTCGCCCGACGTGGCAGCCGTATCGCTGAGTCGCCGCGTCGCAAATGCGGGCCGCGCCGCCGTGGAGCACTTTCACCATGTCCAGCGCGATGCCAGCGCCCGACGACGAGTTCAACCGGGAGCTTCTCCGACACGCGCATCCACCCGAGTGGAAGAATCCCGCGCCGCGCGCCAAGTATCACATGGCGGCCATCGGCGGCGGCACGGCCGGAATCATCTCGGCGCTGGCGACTGCCGGCCTCGGCGGTAACGCCGCGCTGATCGAGCGCCACCTGTTGGGCGGCGACTGTCTCAACTACGGCTGCGTTCCCAGCAAGGCGCTGATTCGCGCCGCACGAGCCGCTTATGAAGTGAGCCGCGCGGCGGACTTTGGCGTTCGAGTCGAAGGCGAAGTGCGCGTCGACTTTGGCGAAGTCATGCGCCGCATGCGCCGGCTGCGGTCGCACATCAGCCATCACGATTCGGCCGAGCGGTTTACCAGCCTCGGCGTCGACGTTTTCCTGGGCGAGGCACGCTTCACCAGTTCCGACCGCGTACAGGTGACTGGCCACGAGCTCCGCTTCACGCGGTGCGTAATCGCCACCGGCGGAAGAGCGGCCCATCCGGCGATCGAGGGTCTGGAGCAGGTCGGCTTTCTCACGAACGAAACCGTCTTCTCACTGACCGAGCTTCCTTCGCGCCTGATCGTTCTGGGCGGCGGACCGATCGGCTGCGAGCTGGCCCAGGCCTTCCGCCGTTTCGGCAGCCGAGTGACGCTCATACAACGGAGGCCGCGCATCCTGCCCCGCGACGAACCCGACGCGTCCGCCGTCGTCACGCAACAATTCGAACGCGAAGGCATCGACGTACTCGTAAATGCCGCCGTCGTACGCGCGCAACGCTCGGCGACCGGCAAACGACTCGTCGTGCGCCGCGGCGGCGAAGAAACCGCCTGCGAGGCCGACGAGATTCTCGTCGCCGCGGGCCGAACGCCCAACGTCGAGGGGCTCGATCTGGATGCGGCCGGCGTATCGTACAACGAACGCGGCATTGTGGTCGACGACCGGCTGCGATCGACGAACCCGCGCATCTTCGCCGCGGGCGACGTGGCCGGCAGCTACCAGTTCACCCACGCCGCCGATGCCATGGCCCGCGCCTGCGTGCAGAACGCCTTTTTCTTCGGGCGCAAAAAGCTCAGCCGACTACTCGTGCCGCATACGACTTACACCGACCCCGAAGTGGCCCATGTCGGACTCACCGCCGCCGAGGCGGAGAAGCGGGGCATCGCCATCGATACCTACCGGGAGAATCTCAGCGGCGTCGATCGCGCCATTCTCGACGGCGACGAAGAAGGTTTCGCCGTTGTGCACTGTCGCAAGGGAACGGGCCGCATCGTGGGCGCCACGATCGTCGGCCGCCACGCCGGCGATATGATCGGTGAGATGGCCGTGATGATGACGAGCGGGCTGAAGCTGGGCACACTCGCCGGGGTGATCCACTGCTATCCCACGCAGGTCGAAGTCCTCAAACGCATCGGCGATCAATTCCAACGTGGCCGCCTCACGCCGCGAGTGGCCCGCCTGCTCAAATTCATCCTCACCTCGCGCCGCTGACTTCGGTTTCCCGTTTAACCGCGTCCACTCCCCGGTTAGCCGCGACGCGCAGCGGAGCGCTTCTACCCGCGCAAGGTCTCCAAATGCGCCACCAGCGCCTCGCCGGCCTTCGGTTCGCGTTCATAGAGCACGTCACTGAGCGCCCTGGTCGCGCTCCCCTCGCGCAGTTCAGCCAAATGCTGCCGCAAAAGTTCGCGCCGCTCGGGCGTCGTCTCCAAAAGAAAATGTACCCACGCCCACGCTTCCGCGTAGTCGCGCTGCGTCATTTCGCCACCGGTGACCATTCGCTCCAGCCGCGTCATGTCGGGCGACCAGCGGTGCTTCTCGTGATCGGCCAGCAGCCGGTCGACGTGCGGCTGGTTTAGCCCGACGAGATGCCGCGGCGGCTCGAAGTACTCGGCCAGCCCCTCGTCGAGCCACAGTGGCAGATGCGGCACCACCGCGTGCAGATAGCCGTGGGCCACCTCGTGACGCAAATCCTCGGCCACGCGGTCGCTCCAATGGGCGTAAACCGCCAGCCGCGTGTCGGTTTCCACGAACACCGCCCGCCGCTCGGGAAAGTCGGGAAAATGCCGCCCGACAAAATCGCGATACTGCTCGGGCGAATCGAACAGGTAGACGTAGATCGGCTCGTCGCTGGTGGGCAGCCCCAGCCGCTGGGCCACGTCGCCCCGCTGCGCCGCCAGCTCGTCCAACAGCCGATGATGCCGCGGCAGATCGAAGTCGCTGTAGATGACAAGTTGATCGCGAACGACGCTGTACCCATCGGGCAGAACCGCGATCCGCCGCGTCGTCGCGCAACCGTTAGTCAGCGCGACGCATAGGATGCATACGATGGCTAGGACGCATGCGACCGATGCGCGCGAAACCGCCAAGCGTGTAGCATACCGTCTTGGTATCGCTTTCGCTTGCGGTTTCGCCATCCGTGGCCCCATGGAATTCGTACATCCGTTCGGCGCGGGTCTCCTGACCCCGCCTCCGTTCGGCGCGGGTCTCCCGACCCCGCCGTTCCGGCGACCGCAGGTCTCCCGCATCGTCGTCGCGCCACCGAAAACGCGGGAGTGTAGCAAATCGCCCCGCGCAGACAAACGCCAATGCGCGCGTGACGACCGATAGCCGCCACATTCATGTGGCGCTCCCCACCCGGTTAGCCGCGACGCGCAGCGGGGCGCGTCTCTGCTAACGCGCTACCGTCGTACGCTGGGAGATCAAGGCATCGAGCTCCCGCTTTAGCCGCGGCAGGATTTCGTCGTACGATGCCGCCAATCAGCTCATCACCGAAGCGGCGCTGGCCGGCGTCACCTCGTACCAGTACGACGCCGACGGGAACCGCGCAAAACCATCGGGGACTGGCTCACTTTGCGCAGTCTGCGGAGCAAAATGTGCCTGTCCCCTTCTCCGAGACGGTTTTCGCAAAGAATCGCCCGGCACGCTCACCTTGTACGACTGGGACGAGGACAACCGCCTCATCACGGC
>CAYQAJ010000337.1:0-5083 GCA_964415245.1 uncultured Pirellulaceae bacterium
TCCGATCTTCTTCTTGAGCGGCTCGGCCGACGCCACGAACTCGTGCATGCAGCGATCGCCGTGCGGCACGGGAATGGTCGATTTGACGCGGCTGAGCAGGTAGTTGGCGTTGAGCACTGCGTCTTCCGCCACGCGCCGCAGACCGTCGGGCCCGTGCGTGCGGATGTAGCAGTACGCCCGAACCAGCACGCCCACGTTGCCAAAGAAGCTCCGTACGCGGCCGATCGATTGGGGCCGGTCGTAGTCGAGCGCGAAGCGGTCGCCGCTCCGCGCGACAACGGGCGAGGGGAGGAACGGTGCCAGCTCGTCGGTGACGCAGATGGGCCCGGCCCCGGGTCCGCCGCCGCCATGCGGCCCGCTGAATGTCTTGTGCGGATTGTAGTGCATCATGTCGGCGCCGAAGTCGCCGGGCCGGGCAACGCCGAGAATAGCGTTCATGTTGGCTCCGTCCAGATAAACTAGCGCCCCCCGATCGTGTACGAGCTTGGCCACCTGGGCGATGTTCGGTTCGAATCGCCCCAGCGTGTTGGGGTTCGTGATCATCAGCACGGCCGTGCGGTCGTCGAGCTTCGATCGCAGCTCGTCCAGGTCAACGGTGCCGTCGGGCGAGCTGCGCACGGTCTCGAATGCGAAGCCCGCCATGCTCGCGCTGGCCGGGTTCGTGCCGTGGGCACTGTCGGGCGCCAGAACCACTCGTCGCGGCTCGCCGCGATGGCGAAAGTAAGCCGCGGCGACCATGAGCGCCGTCAATTCACCGTGCGCCCCCGCTGCGGGCTGGAGCGAAACGGCCGGCAATCCCGCGATCTCGGCCAGCATCTCCTGCAGTTCGTAGAGAAGCTGCAGCAAACCCTGGATCGTGCTTTCGGGCTGGTAGGGGTGCAAATCGGCCAGACCTGGCAGCGCCGCCAACCGCTCGTTCCGCTTCGCGTTGTACTTCATCGTGCACGAGCCGAGCGGGTAAAAGTGTGTGTCGACCGACATGTTGCGTGTCGACAGGTTCGTGTAGTGCCGCACCACGTCGGGCTCGGCCAGCTCGGGCAGGGGGGGTGGCGCGGAGCTCACCGCGTCGCTGCCCAACAGCTCTTCGACCGGCGCGGGCGGCACATCGCACGGCGGGCATTGCAGCGCGCGCCGCCCCGGCTTCGAAAGCTCAAACAAAAGCTGCACGGCTTGCCGGTTATGCATGGCGGCCCGCGGCCGGCGAACCGGCCTTCTCCAAACATTGGCTAAGCGCGTCGATTTCGGCGCGAGTGCGATTCTCGGTCACCGTCACCAGAAACGAATCCACCAGACTTGGGTACCACCGAGCCAAAGGCACTCCCGCGAGGAAACCCGACTCGGTCGCCTCGGCCAGCAGGCGTTCGACTTCGCCGTGCTTGTCGCGCACGACGAACTCCTTGAAGAACGGCGCGACAAACGGAAGCTCGAACCGGCCGCTGGCACCCTTCGCGCTCGCGGTTCCCCCGCCGGCGAACCGCTTCGCGGCGTAGTGCGATTTTTGCACGCATAACTCCGCCACTTCGCGCAAACCGTGCGGCCCCATCAACGACAGGTACACGCTGGCCCGCAGCGCGTACAGCCCCTGATTCGTGCAGATGTTGCTGGTGGCCTTCTCGCGGCGGATGTGCTGCTCGCGCGTTTGCAGCGTGAGCACCCAGCAGCGGTTGCCACGGCGGTCGACGGTCTGCCCGGCGATGCGGCCCGGCATGCGGCGCACGAACGCCTCGCGACAGGCCATGATTCCCAAATACGGCCCGCCGTAGCTCATGGGGCTCCCCAGCGATTGCCCCTCGGCCACGGCCACGTCGGCCCCCAAATCGCCCGGCCGTTTCAATAGGCCGAGGCTGATCGGATCGAACGACTGCACCAACAGCGCGCCCTTGTCGTGCGCGATGCTGGCCACCGTGCGCACGTCTTCCAAGCAGCCGAAAAAATTGGGGTGCTGGATCAGCACACAGGCGGTATCGCCGTCTACCGCCTTGTCCAAGTCGGCCGCCGCGATCACTCCGCCAGGAGCCGGCACCGTAACCAGCTCGGTATCGCGATCGGCCAGATACGTGCCAAGAATCTCGCGATACTCGGGATGCACGCTCTCGGCGACCACCACCTTGCGCTCGCGCTTCGTCACGCCCATGCACATGAGCACTCCCTCGACGGCCGCACTCCCACCGTCGTAGAGGCTCGCGTTCGACACATCCAGGCCAGTCAATTGGCAAATGAGCGTCTGGTACTCGAACACCGCCTGCAGATTGCCCTGGCTCACCTCGGGCTGATACGGCGTGTACGACGTGTAGAACTCGCCGCGCGAGCAGATGGCGTCGACGGCCGCCGGCACGAAATGGTCGTAGCTGCCGCCGCCGAGGAAGCACACTTTCCGCCCGGCGCCCGTGTTTTTCGCGGCCAGTGCCGACACGTGCCGCGTCAGCTCCATTTCGCACATCGCCGGCGGGATGTTGAGCGGGCGCTTCAGCCGCAGCTCCGCGGGAATCGAGGCGAACAGCTCGTCGACCGAGCCGGCGCCAATCGCCGCGAGCATGGCCTGCCGATCGTCGGGCGTGTTGAAGAAGTAAGGCATCTTGGGGAAATTACCAATGTCTCAATGACCAATGACTTGTTGTGGCACCCGCCCTCGTTGCGGCACGGTCTCCCGACCCTGCCGTTGGGTTGAAGCTCCAAATCACAAATCCCAAATCACAAACAAACTCCAATCGCCAAAGGCTCAAGTCTCAAACGACGGGGGCGCACCGCGAGCGATGACGCCGAAATTGGTCATTTGGATTTGGTCATTGGTCATTGCGCGAAGGCTCGCCATTCGAGTGCGGGACGTTCCGGCTTGGAGGCGTTACGGCAGCGCACCGGCGCGCACGAATCAGCCTTCCTCGGCGCATTGGCGCTGGTAGGCGGCGTGGTCCATCAGGCGGTCGATTTCGCCCACGTCGCTCATGCGGACGCGAATCAGCCATCCCTTGCCGTAGGGGTCGCTGCCTAGCTCTTCCAGCCGATCGGCCAATTCCTTGTTCGCCGCGATCACTTCGCCGCTCACCGGGCTGAACAGCGGGCTCACCGCCTTGACCGATTCCACCTCGCCGAACTCCTTGCCCGCTTCGACGCGGCGGCCCACCTCGCACAGATCGAGGTACACCAAGTCGGTCAACTGCTCGACGGCGAAGGCCGAGATGCCGACGGTGGCGATACTTGCCCCTCCCTCTTCGGTCACGTGCACCCATTCGTGCGTGGGCGCGTAACGCAGTTCCTCGGGTTTCAAGGTTACGATTCCTTATCAAGTAGGTCCCGCCTGCCGGGCGGGACCTCGTTGCGGTTAAGGCGTTGATGATCCAAGTTTCGGGCCAAACGATCGATCGGCCGGGCGGGACCTCAAAGCAGCGCAGCGTGTGGCATCGCCACAGGTCCCGCTCGGCAAGCGGGACCTACTTCCATCATCGACCTGCGTACATGCGCTTGGCTTTCCCTCGAAAACAATTCCTCAGTTCGATTTGCGCGAGTAGAACGGCAGCTTTACGATTTTACCCGGCTCAACTTGTCCGCGGATGTCGACGCCGACCTCGTTGCCGATTTCGGCCGTGTCAGGTCGCACGTACGCCATGGCGATCGACTTTTGCAGCGTGGGCGAAAACGTTCCGCTGGTCACTTCGCCGATGGTCCCCCGCTCGCCGCGAACGGCGAAGTGTTCGCGCGGCACGCGTCGGCCGGCAAGCTCGATTCCCACGCGGCGCCACTGCGGCGGCGCATTGCGCAGTCGTTCCAGCGATTTGCTGCCAATGAACTCTCGGCCTTCCAGGTTCACGGCAAACGCCAAGTCGGCCTGAAAGGGGTCGATTGTCTCCGTCAGCTCATGGCCGTAAAGGGGCAGGGCGGCTTCCAGGCGAAGCGTGTCGCGTGCGCCGAGACCCGCTGCCCGAGCGCCGAGTGACTTTCCCGCATCGAGCAGAGTTTCCCAAATCTGCACTGCAGCGTCGGCGGGCACGATCAGCTCGCAACCGTCTTCGCCGCTGTAGCCCGTGCGGCTGACGAGGCCATGTGCCGAGCCAATCTGGGCCGCAGCGCCCGTGTAATACTTCATGGGGGTCAGCGGCACGGAGACGAGCGGCTGCACCAGCTCGATGGCGCGGGGTCCCTGCACGGCGATCATGGCGGTTTCGAGCGTCTGGTCGTGCAGATCGACGTCGTCCGACTTCTCACGATGCGCCTCGATCCACGACAAGATTTTGCCGCGGTTGCTGGCGTTGACGACCAGCATGCGGTAATCGCTTCCTTCGGAGTCCTTCAGGCGATAGACGAGCACGTCGTCGAGAATGCCCCCTTGCTCGTTCGTCACCAGCGAGTAGCGGATCTTGCCCAGCGGCATATCGGATACGCGGCGCGTGAGCAGCCGTTCTAACAGCGCAACCGCGCCCGATCCATCGAACCGAATCCGCCCCATGTGCGAAACGTCGAACAAACCGACGCCGGTTCGCGTGGCGACGTGCTCTTCGACGATCGACGTGTACTGCACCGGCATCGACCAACCGGCGAAATCGACCAACCGCGCACCGGCCTGGGAGTGCCAGTCGTGCAGCGCGGTTCGCAAAAGATCGGTTGTAGTCGCTCGATCGGCCATCGTCGTCTTGCTGCGCGAGATCAAATTCCAAATCCCAAGCACCAAATCACAAACAAATCTCAATCGCTAAATCTCAAACGGAGAACCTTCCCATGCGACGCTCGGTTAGCCATCGCGGTCGTTGCGCCGGCCAGTGCCCCGATTGGTCATTGGGATTTGGTCATTGGGTATTGTTTGTAATTTGGTGCTTGTGATTTGGGATTTCCACCCTCGTCGCCGCATTCTATCCGATGGGAAATCGCTTGCCAGTGGCCGCTACTTCTTGCGGCGTGGCGTGCGACCGCGCGGCTGCTTGCCAGAATTACTTCCGCGCCCCTTCGACTTATCGGTCGCAGCTTTTTTCCCGCGGGCGCCTTCCTGCCGCCGCCCGCCGCGTTGCGGTTTGTGCTTTTTCCGGTCGGCGGCCGCAGCGGCGGGCGTAGGCGTAACGAGCGCCGGGCGCTTGTCTCCGGCGAGTCGAAAATC
>CAYQAJ010000338.1:0-5074 GCA_964415245.1 uncultured Pirellulaceae bacterium
TCGTCGTCCATGAACGAGCCGTGCTCGATCGTGTCGTAGCCGGCACGCAGGGCGTTCTTGATTCCCTGCGTGGCGCGGCAGTGGCCGGTGACCTTGAGCTTGTGGTTGTGCGCCTCAGCGACCACGGCGTGCATCTCCTCGAACGTCATGCACAGCGTATGGTGGTCGTTCACGTCGGGCGCGGCGGCGTCGCCCGTGGGATACGTTTTGACCCACTCCACGCCGTCTTTCACGAGCTTGCGAACCGCGGCGCGGGCATCGTCGGGACCGTTGATTAAGAGGACCAGCCCCTCCATGCCGATCTTGCGGAAGTCGGGGTTCCAATCCATCAGCCCCCCCACGCCGCAGATTTCGCGCCCGCTTGCCGCCAGCCGCGGACCCGGCACCAGGTCGTTCTCGATGGCCAACTTGAGCCAGTAGTCGATGTTGAACAGACTCCCGCCGCTACGGGCCGCCGTGTATCCGCACTCCAGGGCGAGCTTGGCGTTCACCGACGCCAAGAGCGTCACGTATTCGACCGGGTACTTGATGTCCAAATCAACCAGCTCGGCCACGTTGAAGTAGGTGGGGTGGTAATGCGCCTCGACCAGACCGGGCATGATCGTACCACCGCGGGCATCGATCGCGCGTGCATCGGGCGGAACCTCGGGAGCCCCTCGCACCGGCCCGGCGTACTCGATGCGGCCATCGCGAATCACGACGACGGCATCGCTGACGGGCGAGGTGCCCGTGCCGTCGACAAGCTGCCCGTTGCGAATGACCGTTACGCCTTGTGCGATTTTCATGACTGAATCTGTCGGCCATGATGGGCCGTGCTGTGTTGGATCACGCTGGGCGATCGAGCGATTCAAGAAACGCGACGACCAGCCGCAGCGTATCTTCCGTCTTGGTCCAGTGGATCAGGTGTCCCACGCCAGCCATTGTAACGCGCAGGCAGCGGGGCAGCACACTCGCCAACCGCTCCGCGTCGGCATCGATGAGCATTCCGCCGGCCCATTGGTCCGCCTGCAAGAGCAGCGTCGGGCAGGTCACGCGGTCGAGCACGGCCAGCTCGTCGTAGCCTTCCAGCCAGCGCCCCTCGACAATCGGTTCGAACACGTCGGGATCGAGCCGTGACAAGCAGCTTGCGCTGAAGCGGAGCGAAGGGGCGTCGCGCAGGTTGCCGAGTCGCGTCGTTCCACCGCCGGGCGCCGCCACGGGGATGTCGGCCAGAGCGGCGGACAGCGCGTCGACGTCCGGCGGCCCATCCTCGCGGTCGGTGCTTTGGTGCGAGTTTCGCGTGGCTTCGCGCAGGGCAGCAAAGTAGTCGTGCAGTGGCGTTCCGATCAGCCGCTTACCCATAGTTTCCAACGGCGGATCCTCCAGCACGAGAGCGCGAACCCGATCAGGCTGTTGGCAGGTCGCCGCCAGTGCGACCATCGCGCCCAACGAGTGGCCGTAGAGCACCGCCGGACCCGGCACGTGATCTCGCAGTAGTGCGACCGCATCGCGAACGTAATCGACCACGCGGTATTTGGCCGCCGCATGTTGCGATCGGCCGTGCCCCCGTTGATCCGGCGCAAAGACCTGCCACCGTAGGACGAGCGACGGCAACAGCGGCGCGAAGTCCCGCCAGCCGCGCAGCACGCCGTGAAGCAGCACCAGCGGCGGACCCGACTCGGGACCCACGGCCACGTTGAGCGACAGCCCATCGCAATCGTATGTTTGTTCGTGCAACATGGGCGCCACCAGATGGGGCGTGGTAAGTTGAAGCTTTGGGCGCGCATGACTAAGGTCTTATCCGAGAACCGTCCGGAGAAGGGGACAGGCACATTTTGCTCCGCAGACTACGCAAATTGAGCCAGTCCCCGACGGTTTTCGGATAAGCTGTTTGCTGCACGCGGCCCAGTGAGGCACCGTACAGCGCGCGCCGGCGAGAGTCAATTGTCGCCGCGAAACGTTTAGAACAGCGGAGTATCGAGTAATGCGACCAATGCGAAACCCCGCATCACCGATCGAGAACGACATCCCGTTGACGGTGCCGCACTTCCTACACCGCCACTCGCTTGCGGTTTCGCGCTCCGCAGCGTTTGCTTCACTCGTGCTATGTCTCCTCATTACCATCACCGCCATCATCGCGCGCGCGGACGACACTTCCGCACCGCGCGATGACGCGCGCCCGCGAAAGATCGTATTTCTCGCCGGCACCAAGAGCCACGGACCGGGCGCGCACGAATACGAAAAGGGCCTCCGCCTTCTCAAGCACTGTCTCGATTCGGCGCCGGGGATCGAAACGATGAAGACCGAGCTTTACACCGACGGCTGGCCCGAGGACGCGTCGGTGTTGGACGACGCCGACACAATCGTCATGTTCTGCGACGGCTCGGATCACGACGAAGCGGCCCATCCACTGCTGCGTGGCGACCACCTCGACGTGCTGCGGCGGCAGATGGAGCGCGGCTGCGGGCTGGTGGCCATTCACTACACGGTGTTCGTGCCCGTCAAGCGCGGCGGCGACGATTTTCTGGAGTGGATCGGCGGCTACTTCGACTACGAAACGGGCAGCGCCGACAACCACTGGTACTCGAAAATCCGCACGGCCGAGACGCGACCGCGTCCCGCCTCGCCCGATCACCCCATTTGCCGCGGCCTGACGCCGTTCGACCTGCGCGAGGAATACTACTACAACATCCGCTTTCGCGACGGCGACAAGCGGCTGGCCCCGATTCTGGTGACCGAGATTCCCGACGAGCCCCAGCCGCAGGTCGTCGCCTGGGCCGTCGAGCGCGACAAGGGTGGGCGAGGGTTCGGCTTCACCGGCGGCCACTTTCACGACAACTGGCGCATCGACAACTTTCGCCGGATGGTGCTCAACGCGATTGTTTGGACCGCCCATGCCGAGGTGCCCGAGCGAGGAGTTGAATCGGCGCTTCCCGACGAAGAGCGTGACCCGGGTACCGACGATCAAGCCGCACGCGACGACGAGCCGATTCGCGCGGTCATCGTCACCGGGCACCAGCATCCGGCTCACGTATGGCGCGAAACAACGATCGCACTTCAGGAAGCGCTTGCCGCGGACAAGCGGTTTCACGTCGAAGTGAAGACCGACGTCGAATACCTCGCCTCGAAGGAGCTGTCGGACCAGGATGTCGTTCTTCTCAACTACTGCAACTGGGAAACGAAGGGGCTCAGTGACGAGGCAAAAGCCAACTTCCAGCGCTACCTGGCCGATGGGGGCGGGCTGGTCATCGTGCATTTCTCCAACGGGGCGTTTCATTTCTCGCTGCCCGGGGCGGGCGAGTCCGATTGGCCCGAGTATCGCAACATCTGCCGACGCGTGTGGGAGCATGGCGAGGGCAAAAGCGGTCACGACGCATACGGCCGCTTTCAGGTCGACATCGCCGACTCGAAGCACGAAATCACCCGCGGCTTGAAAGCCTACGAAACGATCGACGAGCTGTACTTCAACCAACAGGGCGAGCGGCCGATTCACGTGCTCGCCACGGCACGGTCGAAAGTCACGGGCCGCGACGAGCCGATGGCCTTCGTCTACTCGTATGGAATGGGACGCGTTTTTCAGACGGTACTGGGGCACGCCGCCGAATCGATTCGCGTGCCGGGAACGGCCGAGTTGATTCGGCGCGGATCGGCCTGGGCGGCGCGAAGGCCGGCAGTCGACGCGAGCGACGCGGCCGATGGCGACGATTCGGGTGAAACACGCCGCAAGCCGCTGCCCGAGGGCGCTCTCGTCGAAGGGCGATTCGAGAGCGCGCTCGATGCCCGTCGCGCGGTGCTCGCTGCCGAGCCGCATGCCGAATACCAGGCGGCGCCGCTTACCGTCGAATCGTGGGCCCGCGTTTTCAGTCGTGGCGGCTTCAACGTGATGGTGGCCCAGAACGTGAAAGAATCGACCGAGCACTGGGAGCTTTACACGTACGCCGGCAGCGGTGAACTGAGTGCCTATCTGCCTGGCTATACGCCCGCTGAGATCAAGTCGGGCCACGACGTGACCGACGGCAAATGGCACCACTTTGCCATGACGTTCGACGGCGAGCAGGTGCGGCTGTTCGTCGACGCGCAGCTCGTGCATGAGGCCACGGTGAAACGAACCGCCGCGGCACCCGATAAGCGGCTTGGCCCGCTATTTGCCGGCGGCTATCCGCCACAGGGTATCGGCTGCGATGCGCTGATTGACGAGGTGCGCATCTCGAGCGTGGTCCGCGCAATCGATCGATTGCCTGATGCACCGCTCGAAGCCGACGACGACACCATCGCGCTGTGGCGGTTCGACGCGGGCGACGACGGCGCGGTAGCGGACGAATCGCGGTTCGCCAATCACCTCGCTCTCCACGATTCGGCCGTTCACCGCGTACAAGCCGTGCCGCCGCCCGATCTCACGAGCATGTATCGCCTGGGCGACGAGCGGCTGCGAATTTCGCGTATCGATTTCTCGCCTGACGAGTCGTTCCTGTCGATGCGGGCCGACACGTCTGGCCGGTTGTTCGTGGGTGGGCGCGAAGCGCTGTTCGTTTACGAGCCCGACGGCAACGGCGGGTTCGGACCGCGCACTCTCCTCTATCGCTTTCCTCCCGACACGTGGGTCACCGATATCGAAATTCGCGGCGACGACTTATACGTGATGACGGTCTCGGCGCTGTATCGCATTGCGGGCGGACGCATCGAGCGCGACAATCTCAAGCCGCGGCGCATCATGTGGGGCCTGCCTGTCGATCTGCACGTTACCTTGCACAGCCTGGCGTGGGGACCCGAGGGAGATCTTTACTTCTCGTCGGGCGATCCGCTGCTCAATCACGGCGACTTCGGCCGCCGCCCCGACCACTGGGGACACTGGACGCTGTACACGGGGCCCGATTCGGTCCCCGTCCCCTTCACCGGCATGGGCGGCTTCTTCCGCTGCCGCCCCGACGCGAGCGGTTTGCAAGTCGTCGCCAGCGGAACGCGTGGTTCGTGCGGGCAGGCGTTTGACCCGCAGTGGAATCTCTTCTCGAACGACAACGACCACGAGTCGATTCCTGCCCGTTACGTGCCCGCGCGGCTGCTGCACGTGACGCCGCAGGCCCACTTCTCGTGGCCC
>CAYQAJ010000339.1:0-5059 GCA_964415245.1 uncultured Pirellulaceae bacterium
GCCGGGATGCTGCGGCCCGAGGCCCACGTACTCGTCGAGATTGAACGTGGTGACGTGGGAGAAGTCGAGCCCTTCGTCGCGGTACATGCGAATCAGCTCGCGGTACGTTTCCAGCGGCGACGAGCCGGTGGCCAGACCCAGCACGCAATGGGGCTTGCGGCGGACCAGCGCGGCGACGATCTGGGCCGAGCGGACGGCCACCGCCGGGGAGTTTTTTTCGATGACAACGCGCAAGGGAGCCTCTCTCGAAACCGACCAGTCGATCGGGCACCGCACGATGCGAGGAGCACCCCGACCGTTGTTTCACCCTCAATTCTCGCACCTTTGTAGCCCAAAACCAGCCCGGAACCAACAGCCGCGCCACCGCGACACGTCCCGGATTTCGGGTCCGGGCAGCTTGATAAATGGCCCGCGATTCGTCTAGGCCGGAACGGGGCGTTGCCGCTACAATCCGCCGCGATTTCCGTTGTGCTGGCACGGCGCACGCGGTGGTGCCTGCGTATGCATGGACGAAGGACGTCTCGGACGATATGGACGATTTGGACAAGCGTTTGGCACGTCCATGTCGTCCATACCGTCCAGCATGCCTACCGCGTGCCACTACCGCGAGTGTGCACCGCGAAAAAAGCTGACGGCTGAAAACTGAGAGCTGACAGCTTCCCTGTACCGACAGCCAACCCGAACGCGCGAGAACTCCGTATGAGATCGATCGCCATCATCAATCAGAAAGGGGGCGTGGGCAAAACCACCACCGCCGTGAATCTTGGCGCGGCGCTGGCCCGCATGGGAAGCCGCGTCTGCCTGATCGACCTTGACCCGCAAGCTCACGCTTCGCTGCACTTGGGCCTGTCGCTGTCCGACGACGCACCCTCGATCTACCACGTGCTCACCGGACCGACGCGCGTGGCCGAGATCCTGCACGCGGTCGACAAGAACCTGTGGATCGTGCCGGCGCACATCGACCTGGCGGCGGCCGAGATGGAGTTGGCGGGCGAAGTCGGCCGCGAGATCATCCTCCGCGACAAGATGGCCGAGTTGCTGCGCGACAGGGCCGCCCCCGCGTTCGATTTTCTCATTATCGACTGCCCGCCGTCGCTGGGCGTGCTCACGCTCAACGCGCTGTCGGCGATGAGCGAGGTGATCCTGCCGCTGCAGCCGCACTTTCTCGCGCTGCACGGTTTGAGCAAGCTGCTGCGGACGATCGAGATCGTGGCCCAGCGGCTCAACCCGGCGCTGCGACTCACCGGCGTGGTGTTCTGCATGTACGACGCCAACACGCGGCTGGCGGGCGAAGTGTGCAGCGACGTCGACGAGTTCTTCGCGTCGGCCGCATCCGAAGGCTCGCCCTGGGCCGGCGCACGTGCGTTCAAGACACGCATCCGCCGCAACATTCGGCTGGCCGAGGCACCCAGTTACGGGCAGTCGATCTTCCAGTACGCCGCCTCGTCGCCCGGCGCGGAAGATTATCTCAGCATGGCCAAGGAAGTGGCGGCGCTGGCGCTACCGGTCTCGACCGCATCGTCCTCGCGCCGCCGCGCTGGGTAAATTCGACGCATTGCCCCGCATTAGCCGCCGGTTTTATCCGGCGCTTCTCCCCTACTTGCTTGCACCTCCCGGCGTAGCGGTCCACAATGTCGGGCGAACGCGCATTCTCCGCGCTTGCCCAGGCATTGTGGGAGCATCGCCATGTATCGCCCAAGCTCGTACTTTCTCGCCGCGCTGCTCGCGGCCCTCGTGGCAGCGACTACCTCAATTCGCATCGCCGCCGCTGATGACAGCCCCGAGGGTAGCAAGAAGCTCAACGTGTTGTTCATCGTCTCCGACGATTTGAACAACACCCTGCATTGCTATGGGAACCCTCAGGTCCAATCCCCCAACATCGACGCACTCGCCAAACGCGGCGTGCGTTTCGATCGGGCCTACTGCCAGTATCCGCTGTGCAACCCGAGCCGCGCGTCGTTTCTCACCGGCCTGCGGCCCGATCAGACGCGCGTGCAGGACAACGGCGTTCACTTTCGCACCAACGTGAAGGACGTAGTCACGCTGCCGCAGCAGTTTCGCAACCACGGCTACTACGTGGCGCGAGTCGGCAAGCTGTACCACTACGGCGTGCCGGGGCAGATCGGCACCAACGGACTGGACGACGCTTCGTCATGGGATGAAGTCGTCAACCCTCGCGGCCGCGACAAGGACGATGAGGACAAGATCTTCAGCCTGGTGCCTGGGCAGTTCGGCGGCACGCTGAGTTGGCTAGCCGCCGACGGCACCGACGAAGAGCAGACCGACGGCATCGGTGCCGCCGCCGCGATCGACCTGCTGGAAAGGCACCGCGACGAGCCGTTCTTTATCGCCATGGGCTTCTACCGGCCGCACACGCCGTACGTGGCGCCAAAGCCCTACTTCGAGTTGTACCCCACCGGCGAGATCGCCCTGGCGCCCGGACCCAAGGGACATCTCAAAAACGTTCCCCGCCCCGCGCTCGCCAGCGCCAAGGCCGAGCAGAAGGAGATGACCGACGATCGGCGCCGCGAGGCGATTCAGGCGTATCAGGCGTCGATCACGTTCATGGATGCCCAGGTCGGACACGTGGTCGACGCGCTCGACCGGCTCGGGCTTTCGAATCGCACGATCGTCGTGATGACCAGCGATCACGGCTACCACCTGGGCGAGCACGGGCTGTGGCAGAAAATGAGCCTATTCGAGCAGTCGGCCCGCGTGCCTCTAATTATCGTTCCGCCGCAGTGCAAAGCGCGGGGCCAGGCGTCGCCTCGCACCGTCGAGCTGGTCGACCTGTATCCCACGCTGGCCGATTTGTGCGGCCTGCCCGTGCCCGAAAACCTCACCGGCCAAAGCCTGCGACCATTGCTCGAAGACCCCCAGGGCGAGTGGGACAAGCCGGCAATCACCCAGGTGCGCCGCGGCAACCAGCAGCAGCGGTTCCTGGGCTACAGCCTGCGCACCGAGCGGTGGCGGTATACCGAGTGGGATGGCGGCAACCGCGGCGTGCAGCTTTACGATCACGAGAACGACCCGCTGGAGTACAACAACCTGGCCGACGATCCCGCGCACGAGGCGACCATCGCGCAGCTCCGCGATATGCTGCACGAGCGAATCGGCCGAACCGCTCCGAGCGACCAGTCGGATAAGTAGCACGCCGGCGCGACTCTTGGCGCGGAGCGTTTGCGATACCAATGACGAATGTCGAAGCACGAATGACGAAGGAATGCCCAATGACGAAGTCCAAAGCCCGAATAGTCTCGCGTATTTCATTTCCGTCCATCGCGGCGCGAAACGCAGCGATCGGCACGTTGGCAGCGATGATGCTCGCGTTTGCAATTGCGCCGCGGTGTGTTTCCGCCGGCGAGATTGCACTGCGCGGCGAAGAGCTGCCGACGAAGCTCACCGTCGGCTACGCGGTGCGGCTGCTCGACATGAACGACGACGGCCGGCTCGATATCGCCATCGTCGACAGCAAGCGCGTGCTGTGGCTCGAAAACCCCTCGTGGCGCGAGCATGTGCTCACCGAACATCCCGACAGAACCGACAACGTCTGCTTTGCTCCGTACGACATCGACGGCGACGGCAAGCTCGACCTGGCCGTGGGGGCCGACTGGACGCTCAACACGGGCGAAGGCGGCACCATCGGCTGGATCGCCCACGGCGACGCGCCCGACGACGCCTGGAAAGAACACGAAATCGGCGAGGAGCCGACCGTGCACCGCATGCGGTTCGCTGATCTCGACGGCGATGGTCGACAGGAGCTGATCGTCGCCCCGCTCTTGGGCCGCGGCACGACCCGGCCGAACTTTGCCGAGAACGGCGTTCGCCTGTTGGCGTTCAAAATCCCCAAGGACCCGGTCGCCGGCCCGTGGGTGCCCGAGGTAATCAACGACGAATTGCACGTCACGCACAACTTTTGGCCCGTCGACGTGAGCGGCAACGGCCACACCGACATTCTGGTGGTGAGCTTCGAGGGTGTGAGTCTGCTGGAGCGCGACGACGACGGTCATTGGCAGCGCCACCTCATCGGCGAGGGGAACCAGAAGACATCGCCCAACCGCGGCGCGAGCGAGATCAAGCTCGGTCGGTTGGCCAGCGGCAAGCGGTACATCGCCACGATCGAGCCATGGCACGGGCACCAGGTGGTTGTCTACACCGAGCCCGAATCCGCGGGGCCCGATTCATATCGCGAGATGTGGACTCGCCACGTTCTCGACGAAGAGCTTGCCTGGGGGCACGCCGTGTGGTGCGCGAATCTCGACGGCGACGACGACGAGGAGCTGATCATCGGCGTCCGCGACGACGCCAGCGACACGCACCGTCGCGGGCTTCGCATTTACGACCCGAGCGGCGATTCGCCCGCCGATTGGCAGCGGCAGATTGTCGATCCCGGCGCCGTGGCGATTGAAGACCTGGCGGCGGGCGACCTCAACGGCGACGGCCATCTCGACGTGGTGACCGTGGGCCGCCAGACGCACAATGTGAAGGTCTATTGGAACGAGACGAAGGATTGAACGCTTGGCGTCGGATCAGCGTCATCAAGCACGAGGCGAGGGTTTTCAGTGTTCAGTTTTCAGTTGGCGGAGGTCAGTTGTCAGTTGTCCGTGGTCGGTTGTAGCGGTGGCTTCGGATCATCGCCGCGTCCCCGCGTTTGTGCGACAGGAGTCCGCTTCCGTTTCGCGTTTTCGCCCTTTCGCGTTTTCGCGATGAAATCGGAAAGGGAGTGAAGAACGTGTCCACCGCGAATCGCCGGGACTTTTTGAAGACTGCCGCCGCCATCGCCGGAGCTGCCGCCGTCAGCGCCGCCAGCACGAGTCGCGCCGGCGATGCCCAGGGCAAAGTGCGGATGGGGTTGATCGGCTGTGGCGGCCGCGGGACAGGCGTCGCCGGCGAATTTGTGGCCGTCGAGGGCGTCGAGCTGGCGTACGCTTGCGATCCCGACTCGCGCCGCGCCGCCGAAACCGCCGCCAAGCTCGGGGGCAAGGTCGACGTGGTCGGCGACTTGCGTAAAGTGCTCGACGACAAGTCGATCGACGCCGTGATCGTCGCCACGCCCGAC
>CAYQAJ010000340.1:0-5053 GCA_964415245.1 uncultured Pirellulaceae bacterium
CGACAGGTACTGGAAGAAACGGGGATAGCGGCCCGGGCGTTTGAATGCCTGGCCGTCCTCGCCGCGCACCTCGGGATCGGTAAAGTCGTGCAGCTCCTCGTGCATGTAGCCCGTGGAGTAGATTTGGATGCACGACGCGATGAAGGTGACCATGCAGAACATGCAGATGGTCAGCGCGTCGATGTAGTAACTGATGGTGAGCCGCAGCGAGCCGAACCGGCCAATGACGTAATAGTCGCCGGCATAATAGACGGGGCCCGCGTGATGCTCATCCGCTCCGGACGCGTCGCCGCTCGCCGGTTCGCCTTGCTGCTGGCTGACGTGGGTTGCGTGCTCCGCCCCGTGCGGAAAATGATGCCCCAGCCACACGGCCAGCGCCACGAACGCCAGCACGCCAGCCCCCACGATTGCCCCTACCGATACCGAGCCGGCGTGCTTGCCCAGGCGCGGACCGGCCAGCAGGATCGTGAAAAACGATACCAGCGGCAGCAGCGCGGCCAGCCCGAGCAGGACGGGAAGTATTTCAGCCGGTTGATCCATCAGCCTGTGCGGATTGCGTGGTCAAGTGAGCGTGAAGCATCGAGTGCGGCTGCGTCTGTCAGGGCCGATTCGTCAGCCCTTCCGCGAGGTGAGCCCTTCAGCGAGGTCAGCCCTTCAATTCATCCGCGCGATCGACGTCGATGGTGGCGCGGTTGTTGTAAAAGTTCAGCGCGATCGCCAAAGCCACGGCGGCTTCGGCGGCAGCCAGCACGATGACAAACAATGCGATCAACTGCCCGTCCAGCCCCAGCGTCTGTTGGCGGAAGAACTTGCTGCCGAAGGCGATGAAGTTCAAGTTGGCGCCGTTGAGCACCAGCTCGATCCCCATCAGCACCCCCAGGGCGTTCCGCTTGGTGGCCATGCACACGGCGCCCGTGACAAACAGCACGGCCCCCACGGCCAGGTAATGCGAGACGGAAATGGGCTGCGTGAGCGGATTCATGGCGTCCCCGGCTGTCCACGTAGGCTAGCGCTGTCCGGCGCGGCGCGGCGCCGGGCGCGGGCCAAGTACGCCGCTCCGATCAACACTACCAGCAGGTGAACCGAAATGATTTCAAACGGCAGCAGGTAGCCGGACATGCCCGCCTCGCGACCGTCCTCCGGCGCGTCGGCGTCGAGCCTGTCGACACGCTCGCCGATCAACGCGGCGCCGATGCGGGCCGTGTCCTCGGTATCGGCCTGCGTGAGCTGGTCGCGGTCGGTGCGCGGCGTGCGCCACGAGGGAACGTTGGCCGTCGAATACAGCAATAGCAACAGCAGCGCGCCGCCGACCATGGCCGCGAGGATCCAGTCGCCGGTGCGGGTCTTCATGGTGATGAACGACTTCTGGGCGGTGAGCATGACGCCGAAGATCAACAGCACGAGCGTTCCGCCCACGTAGATCAAAAGCTGCATGGCTCCCACAAACTCGGCCCCGGCCAGAAAGAACAGCCCCGACGTGGCGCCGAGCGACAGCACGAGGTAAAACGCCATTCGCACGATGTTGTTGGAGAACAGCACGCACAGCGCAAAGAAGCACGTCACTAGCGCAAACAGGTAGAAGAACACGCTGTGCCAGTCGATAGCGGCCAAGAGTGGCATCAGTGCGACTCCCCTGTGTCGACGGTGTTAGCGCTCCTCCGAAAACCGTCTTGAGAGAAGGGGACAGGCACAATTTGCTCTGCGGACTGCGCAAATTGAGCCAGTCCCCGACGGTTTTCGGCGGCAACCATTCGCGGTTCTTCGCCAATTGACGTCGTCACATCAGCCGCCGGCATCGTCTCCTCAACCCAGTGCTCCCGCACGGCGGTGCGGTCGTTCGACAGGCCGGGCAGGTCGTTGAGGAACGGAACACCCGCCGCCGTCCAAATCACCGCGCCGGCAAATCCCACGGCCGCCAGCGGCACGCAGTATTTCAGGCAGGTCGTGATCACCTGGTCGATCCGCAGCCGCGGCAACGTCCACCGCACCCACATCATGAACGTCACGCCCACGACCGTCTTGAACAGGAAATTTCCGCAGCCGGCCAGGTTGGCCAAGTAGCCCGTCAATCGCCATGACTCCCCGGCGTGGTAGCTCCAGCCGATCATGTCGAACACGGGAATCGGACCGTTCCATCCGCCGAAGAACAGGATGGCGCCCAGCGCGCTCACCACGAACATCGACCCGTACTCGGCCATGAAGAACACGCTCCACCGCAGGCCCGAGTACTCGGTGTGAAAGCCGGCCACCAGCTCGCTTTCGGCTTCCGCCAGGTCGAAGGGAGCGCGGTTCACGCTCGCCGTGGCGCAGGTGAAGTAGACCCAGAAGATCAAGAACGTAAACGGGTCGTGGAAGATCAGCCAGTTGGTGATCCACCCCTGTTGCATCTGGGCGATCGTCACCAGGTTCATTGTGCCGCACAGCACGACCGGCACCACGATGCACAGCCCCAGCGGCACTTCGTAGCTGACGACCTGGGCCGCTTCGCGCATGCCGCCGAACAGCGACCACTTCGAGCCCGACGCGTAGCCCGCCAGAATCACGCCGAACACTTCCAGCCCCAGCACGGCCACGATGAAAAAGACGCCGACGTTGACGTACTGGGCTACCCAGCCGTTGGCAAACGGCAGCGCCAGGAAGGCGGCGAAACTGGCAGCGAAGCTGATGTAGGGGGCCAGCCGAAACAGCATTCGGTCCGCGTCGCCGGGGCAAATGTCTTCCTTGGCGATCAGCTTCAGGCCGTCGGCCAGCGTTTGCAGCCAGCCGAACTTACCCCCCACGCGCGTGGGACCGAGCCGGTCCTGAATGCGCCCGGCTACCTTGCGTTCGAGCCAGATGAAAACCAGGGCCCCCACCGCCGGCACTTGGATCAACAGGGCCGCATGAATCAGCGCAGCCACAAGATAGGCCAGCGGAATCGGAAAGTGCCACGTGGAGTGAAAGAACTCGGCCACGAATCGAATCGTTCTCGGGCAGTCGCCCCGCAGCGGGAACTAGAGAAGCTGCAAGGCGTTGGGATGCGATCGTCACGATGCCGCGGCCGCCAGGGCGCTCCGGTTGAGCTGCCCTACTTACGGTCGAACGTCGTGTGAAGCGGACGCGAAGGATGGAGGGAATATCGCACACGGTGCGTGTTTTCGACAAGCCCCCGCGCGGGCGTTTTCGGCCCGGTTTTGCGGTAAAGCTCGCCACAGCGGGCTGCGTGCCGTCCGGTGCGACGGATCGGTGGGAAATCGGGCTCGACGGTGCGTCATCGAGGTAGGCGCTCCCCCGTAAACGCTCCATCCCACCGGGAACCTTTCCCCACTCTACGGCGTCTTATTCCAACACCAAGTGACCCATTCCGCTTGCGGTTTCGCCCTCCCGAAGCGTCTCGCAAGCACTCCCAATGTTGCGTCTCGTTTGCGGCCAGCGCGACCGGAAACCGTTGTACAATGAACCGAGCGGAATCCCTATCGTGCCCCGATTTCGCGGTTGCCCCCGCCGCGCGGCCCACCATGGCTAACTCCGACGAAAACCCACGCCCGCACGGCGACGACGCGCGCCGCCCGGTTAGCCGCGATGCGCGCCGCTCGGTTAGCCGCGACGCGCAGCGGAGCGCGCCGGGAAGCGCCCCAAAGGACGCGCCCACCCTGGCGTCATCCGACCCCTTCAGCGAGTCGCACGACACGGTCGGCAAAATGTCGCGCACGGCCACGTTCCGCCACGGCGAGGACGTGGTACCGGTCGACGAGCCCCCGCGACTCCCCAACCTCGGCCGTTACGAGCTGCGTCGCGTGCTGGGCCGCGGCGCATTCGGCACGGTCTACCTGGGCTGGGATCCGCAGCTCGACCGCCAGGTGGCGATCAAAGTTCCCCGCACCGGCGCTACCGACAAGGCCGAGATGCAGCGGCTGGTCGACGAAGCCCGCCGCGCCGCGCAGTTCGAGCGCCACGCGGGCATCGTGCCCGTCTACGACGTGGGGCAAAGCGGCGACGTGTACTACATCGTCGCGCAGTACATCGAAGGGGGCACGCTCGCCGAGCGCCTCAAGCAGCAGCGCCCGTCGCTCGCCGAATCGTTGCGGCTGGCGGCGCGATTGGCCGAGACCGTTCACTTTACGCATACGCACGGCTGGGCGCATCGCGACATCAAGCCGGCGAACATTCTGCTGGATGATAAGGGCAACCCGTACCTGGCCGACTTCGGGCTCACGGTGAGTCTCGAGGAATTGCGCCGCGGCGACATTCCGCAGGGAACTCCCAACTACCTGGCGCCGGAGATGGTCCGCGACGCGGTGGCGGCACGTTCACCGGGCGATTCCGACAGACCGGGCACCCAGCGTACGCCGGCCGGAGAGGCGCGGCCCGACCACCGCGCCGACATCTACAGCCTGGGCGTCGTGTTGTACGAGCTGCTGACCGGGCGACTCCCGTACATGGCCGACACGGTGGGGCGGCTGTTCGATTTGGTGCTGCACTCCGATCCGCCACCGCCGCGGCTCTACGCGCCCGCGATTCCGCTGCGGCTCCAAGAGGTCTGCCTCAAAGCGCTGGCCAAAGACCCGGCCGAGCGCTACCAAACCGCCGACGAGCTCGCCGCGCAGCTCAACGCGCTGGCGGCCGTTCTGGAAATCGAGCAGCCTTCCGGCCGCACGGCCCGGCGGCAGACCGCGATCACGCCGTTGCGTGCGGCGCTGATTTCGCTGGCGACGGCCGCGATGGTGATCTTGGCGGTCGTGATCTACCTCGCATCGCAGCGCGCGACGGGGCCGGATTTCGTTGGCGAAAAACCGCCCCAGGTGGCCAATCTGGACGAGAAGCAGAAACAGGAAATCCAGGAACTGGTCGCCCAGCTTCGCGAGCTTGCCCAGCAGCAGGATGAACAGCAATCGGTGCGGCTGCTTCAGGAGCGTTCCATCCAGCCCAAGATCGGCGACCGCGGCGGCACGGTCACTACGATCCCCGACGTCACGCCTCCGGAGAGCTCGACCGAACAGCACGATCCACCCGCGCCGCTTCCGATTCGTTCCTACGCCGGTACCAGCGACGTGCCGGAAGAATTGAAACGGCT
>CAYQAJ010000341.1:0-5031 GCA_964415245.1 uncultured Pirellulaceae bacterium
ACGCAAATACGACCCATCGACTCGGGCATCCTGGTCCGCAAGGGTCACATCCTGAGCGAAGCCGCGGAGTCGTTCGTCGAATTCGTCAGCGGAACAGTTCGCGAAGGCTGAGTCGGAGACAAAGACTGTCAACGCTCGGTTTTCAGTGCAAGCGGCGCAGCAAAGACCTTCCTCCCCTTATAGCGGCTGCGTACCCCATTCGTTCGCGATTCCTTCCCCAATGTCAATACCGCCCCCACATCGAGGGCGGCACAAACTCCACTCCCGTCATACCACTGTTTTCAACTCGTGCCGCCAGCTCATCGCTAGCGCACCGCACTAGATCTCGCACCTTGTCAAGAATAAAGAGATCATAGCCCGCCGCCTTGCTCTCATCGATGGCGAGCATCTCAATCGTCTTGACCCTGTCCGGCCATCCTTTCTTCGTTTCCATCGCATATTGCGACCTGTCGAAATCGAAGCAATCTACATAATCGAGCAGGTGCACAAAGAAAAACCGTCGCTTCAGGTACGGCTTACGCCGGTAGATTACATCAAGCTGAAAGTACTGCGCCTTGACGTTAAATTCTTCCAATATCCGCTTTATCCCTTCTGAAGCGACAAACAGTATGCCAACGGTAAAGTAGTCGTCCGGGGCGTGCCGTGTCCTAATTCGGATCGTGAGCTTGGGGAACTGATCGCTTAGCGGAGCGGCGCCGCCGTAGTTTTCACCCGACGCGTCCAACGCTTCCATTGATTCGTCTGAGAATCCGGCGGTCGTGTACCGCTCGACGCGCGCGTCCTGTCGCCACAGCTTAACCATATTGTCACCCTACGAATGGCCGCGATTCAGGAAGCAGTAAGGGAGCAGATAGGGAATCCCAGGACATGCCACCGGACGCAGTTCCTTTTCAACTCGCAACTACGCATAGCGGACAACTGACGACGTCGCTATCGGTCAATCCGGCGGCCCGGTAGTGCTTCGGCGAGTGCTTGTGCTCCCTCTTCGGTGATCTTGGTCCCCTTGAGGTGCAGCATCTTGAGGCCCTTGAGCGTGGCCAAGTCGTCGATGGCCGCGTCGGTCACGGCCGTGTTCGTGAGCCAGAGTTCGCGCAGGTTCGTCATGTCCCGGAGTTTGGCCACGCCAGCGTCGCCGATTTTGGTGTCGTCGAGCCCGAGCGTTTCGAGCTGCGTGAGTCGGGCCACGTGCGCCATGGCCTCGTCGCCGAGCGCCGCGTCCTGCATGCTGAGGTATTTTAGACCGGCCAGCTTTTGCAGATCGTCCAGACCGGGTCCCTCGATCGCCGTTCCGGTGAGGATGAGTTTGTTGAGGTTCGTGAGGTGGGCCAGTTCGGCCAGGCCCGCGTCGGTGATTTTCGTGCCGTTGAGCCACAGTGTCTTGAGGCTTGTCAGGGTGCGCATGCGAGCCAGTTGGGCGTCGGTGGCCGGCGTATCGTCGAGGCCGAGATGTTCCAACTGCGTCAGTTCCGCCAGCGCGTCGAACGCCGCGTCGTCCAACGGCAAGCCTTGGAGCGAAAGGAAACGCAGCTCGCCAAGATCGCGCAAATGCGCGAGGCCAGCGCCGTGTACCTCGGTGCCGCGCAGATGCAAGGTTTGAAGCTCCGCAAGCCCGTCGACGTAGCGCATAGCGTCGTCGGTGACGGCGGGCGATTCCAGCCGCAGCGAACGCACTTTGTCGCACAAGGCAAGCACCGGCAACCACGTTTCGCCGTCGGTCCACTGCTCGGGAATGCGGAGCGAGGTCACGGCGCCCCGCTCCAGGCCGACCTGGGCACCGCGGCGCTGCAAAAACGCCGTGATCCGCATCGTGCGGCTCTTTTCCCACTGGCGGATCAGCTCGCCCGCTCGGCCCGCGGCCGGGTGGTCGGGCATTTCCGCGACGCGGGCCATGGCGACGATCACCGCGTCGACCTTGAGCGGGTCTTCCTGCTCGCCCAGCGATTCGAGCACCACCATCGCCCGCCAGCTTGCCTCGGGGCTGGCGCTGGATATGGCCAGCGCGACTGGCGCGACGGCGGGGGCGCCCGCTTCGACGAGCCGCCGCGTGGCTTCCTCCCGCACGGCGAACGAATCGGCGTCGAGATCGCGGACCCAGGCGGCGATTTTCTCGTCGGTGGGCGACTTGCCGTCCGGATTGGTGGGGATCGACTCCGCCGGTGCGAGCTGATTCGCCGCGTCTGTGGGAGTTGGCTTCGGCAGCGCTCGCCCGGTCGCGTCGACAATCGGCTTGGGCGGCTCGGGTACGCTGGGGTCGACGGGTTCGGCCGGCGCGGTTTCCTGCCCTCCGTCCTGAGCAAAGGCACGACTGTAAAACGGTCCTATGCCGCAGACGTGCCAAC
The DNA here is from genome assembly GCA_964415245.1 of uncultured Pirellulaceae bacterium. Lineage (GTDB taxonomy): Bacteria > Planctomycetota > Planctomycetia > Pirellulales > Pirellulaceae > CAYQAJ01. Next base: position 2,340 of record CAYQAJ010000341.1, read on the forward strand.
TGCCGGTAGCGGCAATTAGCAAGGAAACCACGGCCCACCGCAGAGCGCATTCAGGCAAACACTTCATCGATCACGTCGGCCCTGTTGACGGTAACGATTTCGTGGCGGTTGTTGTGCTCGAACGTGAGCCGGTGCTGCGCGAAACGTCGCAGCCGGGCGATTGCAGCACGGAAATCTTAATTTACGCCGCGCCGGCACTCGGCAACTCATTGTAACGGCAGTCGGCGTCGGCCGAAAGCGAATCTTGCTTTCGATCATGAAGAGTTGAGCGCCGTCGAGAAATGCGGCCGGGGGGAGCTGCCGACGAAGTCGCGCGAAGATGCCGTGATCGAAGCTGCGGAAAGCAGAAATCGGCAACTGAAGTTGCCGACTATCGCGCGGCCGCCGTCACCGGCTCGCCGACCGACCAGTGTCGCACGTCGGCCGGGTCGCGCGTTATGCGGCGATAGAGCGTGTCGCGCTCGATCGGTTCGCGACCCGCCTCTTCGATCAACTGCCGGATGCGCTCGACCGACAGCATCTCGGGCGTGGTGGCGCCGGCGTCGTGGTAGATCAGCTCGTGCCGAACCGTGCCGTCGAAATCGTCGGCGCCGTACGACAGGGCGGTCTGCGCGGTGCCGACGCCCAGCATGATCCAGTAGGCTTTGATGTGGGGGATGTTGTCGAGCATCAGGCGCGAAACCGCAAGCGTGCGGAGATCCATCAGTGCCGATGCCTTTTTTATGTGCGCCAGGCCGGTGTTATCGGGATGGAACGCCAGCGGGATGAACGTCTGAAACCCGCCCGTCTCGTCTTGCAGTTCCCGCAGCCGCAGCAAGTGGTCGATGCGGTGGTACGCTTCCTCGATGTGGCCGTAGAGCATCGTGCAGTTGGTCTTGAGGCCGACCTCGTGGGCGGCGCGGTGTACGTCGATCCATCGCGAGGCGTTGGCCTTGTGCTCGCAAATCTGATCGCGCACCTGCGGATGAAAGATCTCGGCGCCGCCGCCGGGCATGCTTCCCAGGCCCGCTTCGATCATGTCCTGGAGTACGGCCCGCGCCGACTTCTTGGTGAGGAATTCGAACCAGTTGATTTCGACCGCGGTCCAGGCCTTGAGGTGCAGCGTGGGATAGGCGTCGTGCAGGATGCGAATCAGGTGCACGTACCAGTCGTAGCCTTTCTGGTGGTGCAGCCCGCCGACAATGTGCATCTCGGTGCAGCCGTTGTCGACCGCCTCCTGGCCGCGGGCCAGTATCTGCTCGTCGCTCATCACGTACCCGTGTGGATCGCGCAGGTCGGAGCGAAACGCGCAGAACGAGCAGCGATACACGCACACGTTGGTGGGGTTGAGGTGCGTGTTGATGTTGTAGTACGCCCGGTTGCCGCCCGTCCGCTCGCGCACGAGGTTGGCCAGCTCGCCGACCTCGTGCAGCGGCACTTCGGGGCGCGACAGGAGTATCCCGTCGTCGAACGTGAGGCGCTCGCCGGCCTCGACTTTCTCGCGGATGCCTTGGATGCTCGGAGTGGTGGAACGAATCATTGCGGAGTTGCCTCCAATCGGACGAGCACGGCTTTCGCCAGTTGGCGCGTTTCTTCGTCGGGGTCGTTGAGTCGCAGTCGCAGCGCCGCAGCCGCCGGTTTGGCCAGTGGGCCGAGTAGCCCCAGCGTGTAGACGGCGTTGCGCCGAGCGACGGGGTTCTCGTCGTCAAGGGCAGCAATGAGTGCGCCCACACTTGACCGGCCGATTCGCACCAGGGCGTCGCTAGCCATTTTACGAATTTGCTCGTCGTCGTCGCCCAGGGCGCTTGCCAGGCCGGCCAGTGCCGCTTCCGAATCGGAACCGATACTGGCCAGCCGCGCGACGGCCAAACGGCGAACGGTGGCGTCGTTGTCGTCCAAGAGACGTCGCAGCACAGCCGCCGCTTCGTCGGCCGTCGCGATGCGCGAAATGGCATAGGCGCAAGCGCCCCGCACGCGGGGATCGCCGCCGCTAGCGGTCACTTGTTCGAGAGCCGGGACGGCTTCTGCTGCGGCGCTCCCCAGCCGAGCGAGGAGTCGGGCGGCCTCGGCTCGGGTCGTCGGTTGTTCGCCGGTGTCTTCGACCATGACCACTAGTTGCGGCACGATCGACGAAAGCCGATCGTCGGGAAGACTGGTCACAGCTTGCAAAGCGATGTGCCGCGCCGTGGGGTCTTGATCGCCGAGAGCTTCGGTGAACGCGGCGACGAGTGTGTTGTTGTCAGGGTGAAGCTCCCCCATGAGGTAGAACGCCGCACCTTGTCGTTCAGTCGGCGTGCCGCTTTGGAGCGCTGTGAGGAGCAATTCGGTCGCGCCGTCGCCGAGTGCCTCGATCTTGGCGCGTGCCTCGTCTCGCCGTGCGGGATCGGGGTCGGTAAGTCGGGCGATCCACTGCGATGCCTCGGCTGGCGCGGTGAACGTGCCACCCGTTGATTTGCTGCTGCTGCCGGTTTTGGTGGCGCCATTTGACTGTGTTCCCGACTTCGCCGTCGAAGTGCCGGCGACCTGGGAGCCGTTCTTCGACTTTTCCAACGAGCCGGCCGCTGAGTCGTTGGCGCTTCCGCCGTCCTGCGGATTCTGCGAAGTGCGGTTCGATCCACCGCAACCGATCGCGGCGGCAATCGTGATTGCGGCGATGGCCAGAAAAGCCGTCGCGGCGGCAATCGCTCTTCGATCGGTTGTATTGCGAAAAGCA
>CAYQAJ010000342.1:0-5016 GCA_964415245.1 uncultured Pirellulaceae bacterium
TTATCCGCCCGACGGCGGCGTTGGCCTTGCCCTTTTCCGGAGGCGCCATGGTGGCTACCTTCAACGCGTCGCCCAGCACGCCGGCGATGCGGTCTCGGCTGGCGCCGGGGACCACCTTAACCCGCAGCACGCAGCCGTCGAACCTGCCCATGGACTTTATCCAGCAATTGTTTTCACGCCCCAAGGCACTGGCGGTGACGGGAGCGTTTCTGGCGGTGTTGGTATTCACTCAACTCCCCGCACTGCCGCTGCTAACCATTGGGGCGGGTTGCGCGGCACTGGCGATCTTCCTCACCAAGCAGAATCGCAGCAAGCTGGCTACCGCGGCCGCCGAGGAACGGGAGACGGCCGAGAAGCAGGCCAAGTCGGACGAGCGGATCGAGGACTTTCTGGCCGTCGACCCGATGGAGATCGAGCTGGGCGTGGGGCTGATCCGCCTGGCCGACCCGGCCCGCGGGGGCGACCTGTTGCCGCGCATCGCCGGCGTGCGTCAGGTGGTGGCCAGCGACATCGGCATCATCCTGCCCAAAGTGCGCATACGCGACAACCTCCGCCTCGAGGAGCACCGCTACCGCATCAAGATCGCCAACAACCCCGTCGCCGAGGGAACCATCCATCCCGATCGGCTGCTGGCGATGAACTCCGGAACGGCCACCGGCAGCTTACCAGGAGTCGAAACGCAGGACCCCGCCTTCGGGCAGCCCGCCGTGTGGATCGACACCGGTATGCGCGACCGAGCGGAGATGCTGGGTTACACGCCGGTGGATGCTGCGGCGGTGCTGGCCACGCACCTGCAAGAGGTCGTCCGCCGTCATGCCGACGACCTGCTCACGCGCGACGCGGTCAAGCACCTGATCGACGAAGTGAAGAAGACGTCGCCGGCAGTGGTCGACGAGTTGATCCCCGGCATGATGAAGCTGGGTGAGGTGCAGCAGGTGCTTCAGTTGATGCTCCGCGAAGAGGTGCCGATTCGCCCGCTGGCCCTCATCCTGGAAACGCTCGGCGACTACGCCTCCCGCACGAAGGACGCCGTGTGGCTGGCCGAATACGCGCGGCACCGGATGGCGCGCTCCCTCTGCACCCGCTATCGCGATGCCGAAGACCGCCTGCACGTGGTCACGCTCGACCCGGCCGTCGAAGACCGCATCGCCTCCGGCATCGAGCACAACGAGCGAGGACTGTTCATCCGCATGTCGCCGCAGGCCGTCGACAAGACCTGCTCTCGCATCGCCGACCAAGTCGAAAAGCTGACCCGTGCCGGCCACCCGCCGGTCGTGCTCGTCAGCCCGCAGATTCGCGCGGGCCTGAGGCAGATCACGGCGTCGAGCCTGCCGAAGCTGGTGGTGCTGAGCTACAACGAGATCACGCGCGATACGAAGATCGAATCCGTGGGCATCATTACCGACGGGGTATGAGCGGGGGGAGAGACGCTGCTCCGATGGGGGCCTGAAGAGAACGCGAAGGCAACGCACATTCCGCAACCTGCCGCGAAAGGCAAGCTATGATCGCCAAGACCTACCGAGCCCGCTCGATGCACGAAGCACTCGAGCTGGTGCGCCGCGACCTGGGCCCCGATGCCGCCGTGCTGCACACGCGCCATGTGCGCGGGGGGCTGCTCCGCTGGCTGGTCGGGGCACATCAGGTGGAGGTGACGGCCTCGGCCGACGTGAACGTTCCCAGCCGTTACGCGGCCCACGGCGAAGTCGGCTCGCTGCTCGATTTCGTGGATGACCCGGCTTTCGCCCAGGCCGATAGCGATACGCTTGTCGCGGCCGGGAGCGTGCCCCCGGCGCATGCGCAGAGCTACCGCGACAAGTTCCGCCGCGACATGAAGGCCCCGCTCTCCGACCTCAACTCGATGGTCGAGGACCTTTGTGGCAACGGCGACAGCACCGCAGCACACGCATTGCCCCAAGGGCTGTTTCATCTATTCACCGACCTGATCGACGCCGAAGTGAGCGAAGAGCTGGCCCGAGAACTGATCGAGCGAGTCCGCACCGACAGTAGCGGCAGCGATCTCGATGACCCCGTGCTGCTCAAGGCCCGCATCACTCGTCTCGTCGAAGACGAGATTCGCGCATGCGGCCCGATCGAGGTTACGCCCGGCCGCCGCCGGCTGGTCGCGCTGGTCGGTCCGACGGGCGTGGGCAAGACGACGACCATCGCCAAGCTGGCGGCCAATTTCCGCTTGCGGCAGCGGCGTCGCGTGGGGCTGATCACCGTCGACACCTACCGCATCGCCGCCGTCGAGCAATTGCGCACTTATGCCGACATCATCGACCTGCCCATGGAAGTCGTGTCCACGCCCCGCGAAATGCGCGAGGCGGTCGATCGCCTCTCCAACCTCGATCTGGTGCTATTGGACACCGCGGGTCGCAGTCCCCGCGACGAAGTGAGAATTCAGGAGCTCAAGTCGCTATTGGCCGAGGCCCGAGCCGACGACGTGCATCTCGTGCTGAGCAGCGTTTCGAGCGTTGCCACACTGAAGAAGACCGCGGCCCGATTCGCCCAGGTCGGCGTCACGTCGCTATTGATGACCAAGCTCGACGAAGCCACCGGCCTGGGAAACCTGCTGCCGCTTTTGCGAAGCTGCCAGCTTCCCTTGAGCTACTTGACCAACGGACAGAATGTGCCCGACGACATCGAGGCTGCCGATCCTCGCAAGCTGGCGCGGATGGTGCTGGGCATGGAGACGGGCGGATGATTCGTCGGAGAGCCATGAGACGACAAAGGACTTCGAGCCTATCCGAAAACCGTCGGGGACTGGCTCATTTTGCGGAGCGCGCCAAACATCGTGCCGTTTTTGAAGCCCCCAGCGGAGCAAAATGTGCCTGTCCCCTTCTCTGGCACGGTTTTTGGATAAGCTCGTAGTGAATAATCGCGGGCAAATGACCAAGGACCAAATCCAAATGACCAATGAATGCCGCAGCGACGCGATTGCATTGGTCATTTGTGCTTGGTCATTAGGTCATTGGCTCACAAGTACGTACCCCCACTTCGCGATGCAGCACAGACTCGGCCCGTATCGCATACGCGAGCAAACTAATGCGTGATCAAGCCGCGGAACTCAGAAGACTCGTGATTCAAGCGACCCGCTTGACCGCTCCCGCGGCCGAGCCATCGCCGCGACTGGTGGTGCTTAATGGCGCCAAAGGGGGCGTCGGCGTGACGACGCTGGCCGTGAATCTCGCCGTCGCCTTGTCGCAGCAAGGGTCACGTACCGTGGTGGTCGAGGCCGACTTGTACCGAGCCGACGCGGCCGCCCGCTGCGGCCTCTCGCACGAGGCCAGCGTGGCCGACGTGCTGGCCGCCAGGCGCGACATCCACGAAGTACTCCAGCGTGGACCCGCTGGCGTGCAAATCGTGCCCGGCGCCTGGGCGCCGGGCACGCCGCTGGCGTGTACCGAAGCCGCCCAGAAGCGGCTGATCCGCCAAATGAAGGCGCTCGGCCGGCATTGCGACATGGTACTGGTCGACGTCGGCAGCGGAACCAGCCAGGTGGTGGGCCGATTCTGGCAGGCCGCCGACGACGTAATCCTGGTCACCACGCCCGACGCGATTTCGGTCATGGACTGCTACGCCACGATGAAGGTATTCCAATCGCAGAATGAATCGACTCGCGTGCACCTGGTTGTCAACAAGGCCACGAGCGCCGACTCGGCCGCCGACGTGGGACGCCGCATCGGGCATTCGTGCCACCGGTTCCTGAGACGCGACGTGCGCCTTTTGGGCCACGTGCCGTTGGACGAAGAGGTCGACGAGGTAGTGAAATGGCAGATCGCGGCGATCGGCGCGCGGCGCTCGAAGGGCCCCGCCGTCCAGGCCTTCGACGAGCTCGCGGCCGCACTGATTGCGGCCGCTGCGCCGGCAAGCATCCACTACGCAGCCTCCGCGTGACCGCGGGTGCGTGCCAGCGAGGTGGTGCTTGCATCGAGCTGGAGCGTTCCGTTGCATCGGACGCGGGAGAGTAAGAAGCTAGCGACAGGAGACGCAAAAACCGGAAGAATCGATTCCACTCATCGAGCCCGAAATGCCGATAAACAGAAGGTGCCTGACCACGCAGTACGGCGTTAATCTGCACGGACTGAGTAAAGTTTGACGAACCAACGGGGATGCCGATGGGTCGTTCCTACGCCGGCATTCTGGGGCCGCTCGCCTTCGCCACCGTGATCGTTCGCGGTTTGCTGGCGGGCGCCGATGTGATTGCGACGCTCAAGACCGCCAGCGCGGCGCTGTTCGTGTTTGCCGCGGTGGGTTACGTCGCCGGGAGGGTCGCCGCCGGAATCGTTCGCGACTCGGTACACGCGAAATACCAGGCACTTGCCAAAGGCAGACAGGAACACGAAAAGAACTCGCAGGTATCAAAGACCTGATGCTTCCCTTCGCCCACGCGCGAGGACCGCGCATTACCGCGGCCCGATCGCACTGGCGACGAAGACGGGAGCCATGCAGGCGGCTCACATGACGCGAGCTTAGACGACAGCCGACCCGACGTCCCACGTCGGACGACCGCCAAACAATCAGGGAGGATTGCATGGCAACGACTCTTGCCCCGGTCGATGAGATCGAACAAGTCTGGCGCATTTACAAGAGCGACCAGCGCAACACAGCCCTCCGCAATCGGCTGGTCGAACGCTATCTTCCCCTCGTTAAGTACAACGGCGAGCGCATCTGGGCCCGACTGCCCGACGGCGTCGAGCTCGACGACCTGATCTCGGCCGGCGTGTTCGGGCTGATGGACGCTATCGACGCCTTCGATCTGTCGCGGGGCGTGAAGTTCGAAACGTACTGCGTGCCCCGCATCCGCGGCGCCATGCTCGACGAGCTGCGTACCATGGACTGGGTGCCGCGACTCGTTCGCTCCAAGGCCAGCAAGCTGGGCGAAGCCACCAAAACGCTCGAAGCGCAACTCGGCCGCCACCCGACTGAAATCGAGCTGGCCACGCACATGGGGCTCAGCGTGCAAGAGCTGGAGAAGATGATTCTCGAAGCCAACGCGGTCAACCTCATCAGCCT
>CAYQAJ010000343.1:0-4968 GCA_964415245.1 uncultured Pirellulaceae bacterium
CAAACCGACCCTCGCCTGTCCGTTACTCGTTACGGCGAGGCCCCGAATAGTCGTTGGGGTTCCGTTACGAGCTAGCGGAGGGACTTGAACCCACAACCTGCTGATTACAAATCAGCCGCTCTGCCGATTGAGCTACGCTGGCCTGTACTTAGGACCACGAAAACCAGTTACTATAGCCAAAGGCACGCGCCTTGCAATATGACTGGCGGCGATTTCCGCCCCACCCGAGCTGCGACCCCAATCCAGTCTGGTCGCCGCGTGGCATCCGTCGGCCCCATGCCTGGCAGACAACGACGGCTGCCGACAAGTTCGTGCAAGGCCACCACCAATAGCAGTTAGAAGCAGCCAAGGACCGCGACCAAGCCGATTCGCCCCTGGCCGGAGCCACGCTAGGCAAAAAACCGAGGTCCCTGCGCTCGACGCAGCGCCGCCAAGAAATACGCCCATGGCGGGCTGCGCACAACCGCTCTGCTGGCTTGGGTTTATGGCGAGACGCGTCTCCCCAGCCTGAATCCCCTGACTTGGGGCGCCCATGTTCTGCCAAAAAAGAAGACGACCGGCGGCTCGAAGCGCGTTACTCGAGCATCTCGATCTTTTCGTCCATCGCCGCCAACCGAAGCTTGTTGAGGGCACGAGCCTCGATCTGACGGACGCGCTCCTTGGTGACCCCCATCTCCACTCCCACCTCCTTGAGGGTGAGCGGTTCCTGGCCGCCGGCCAATCCGAACCGGCTAATGATAATCTTCTGCTCGCGCTCGTCAAGATGACCTAGGATGCGGCCGATCTGCGCACGCCGCAGTCGCTGGGCCGATTCCTGCTCGTATTGGTCGGTGCGAGCGTCCTCGGCCGCCGTGAACATCTCTTCGTAGCTGGTGCGGAACCGGTCCCGGTGCTTGAACTCCTCGGGAATCGTCCGCGCGTAGTTCTTCATAATCGCCCAGCTCGCGTACGTGCTGAACTTGTTGCCGCGCGAATAGTCGAACTTCTCCACCGCCCGAATCAGCGACATATTGCCGTCGCTCACAAGCTGGAAGAAGTCCTCCGACGGTCCCACGTGCCGCTTGGCGATCGAAACCACCAGCCGCAGATTCGCCTGCACGATCTCGTTCTTGGTCCGCACGGCCTCTTCGTACAGCCGCTCGATCTTATCCATCAAGCTACTCTTGGCCCGCGCGGGTTCAAGCTCCTCGCGGAGCCGATTGGCCGTGTACTTGAGGAAGTTGAACTTGCGGAATAGGTGATACTCCTGCTCCCGATTCAACAGCGGCACTTCGTACAACGACGCCAGGTAGGGAGGCAGACCCGCCGGCGGCTTGGCCTTTTTGGGAGCCGTGGGCGCCGCGGGCATCGGCGTCAGAATCTCGCCCGCCGCGCCGGCCTCGGCGAAGCATTCGTTGTAAACGTAGTCCAGCGGCAGCTCGAGTATCCGCTCGGCCCGCATCTCGTTCACGACGCGGTAGATGCTGGTCCGCGTGCGGCAGTACCGCTTGGCCAGCACTTCGACCGACACGCCGCGGCGATGCTGCTGGTAGATCTTCTTCTTCGATTCGTCCGAGAGCGGACCCGTGAGATCGGGGAAAACGGCCATCTCGGGGTGCTGGCGGTCGAACTGCTTGAGCGTGTAGCGGATCGTTTCGATGCTGCGGTTCATGTGCCGCGCAATGCGCCGTGTGACGTCGGCCGGGCAACCGCCCGCTCGCGACAACCGCCGCGCCCGCTCGATAATGTCGTCCCGCTCGCCCTCGGTAAGCTGGCTGAACCGCTCGCCGCGCTGTACGCGCTCGCGGTTTCCCGCCACGAAGCGGTCGACGCTGCTCTGCAAGAATCCGACTCGCCGCCGACCCTCGAACAGAAATCGCCGGCTCACCAGGCCAAGCTGCCGCCACCGCGAAATGGTCTTGGTCGAAACGTTGAACATGCGGCTGAGCTGGTCGACCGTGTGGACCGGCTCGCCCGCTTCGTCGGCCAATACGTCGGCCGACTCCGAAAGGTCCTCGACGAACAGCCGCAGATCGTGCTGAACGTCGGCCCCCTTCATCGACTGCTTCAGATTCGTGTCGGGGCGAAAATCGGTGATGCGATAGCAGACGTACTCAAACGTGTAAACGCGCGCGGGATCGACCTCGCCGAGCAATGCCTCGGCGCGGGCGATCTGCTCGAGCTTGCGCTCGCGCGGCGCGAACCGCGACTGCTGATCTCGCAGCTCCCGAATCAGTGATGTGCGATACTCCGTGTGCATCTCGTTGGCCTCTTCTCTCGAAAGCCGGGCCCCCTTCGGTGTTCCCTGCGATTCCGTCGCCCGCGGGGGGTCCTGTCCTGGAAAATCGCGGCGCGTCGTAGGCCGCAGAAGAGAGAGAATTAGGTGGGTTGCCGTTCGCTCTCTGGTACGTGCCAATCACCGCATTGGTTCTGTGCCTCCCGGTCCCCCCAAGCCTTGCAAGCAAGCCCCCAATTCAGTGCAATAACTGTTCCCAAGGCGGAAAACCCGTGGCCCGACTTTGCCTCGACAACCCGGTCGTCGATCCGCTTCGGCCGCTCGTCGCTGCCCGGGCGACCCGAGTCCGTGTCTGGCCAATAGTTTATGTCACATCGCGGGGCCGCGAAGTTCGCGCCTGCGGGTCGCCTTCTCCTCTATGTATACCCGACGACCATCGTTTCCCTTTCACCAATCCACACCTCGGAACTGCCCAACCTGCTTCTCGGGCCGCCAAAACCGCAGCCGTGTGCCGTGACGCCGCAGCGAAACAACCCAAAGCCTCTAAATTGCGCCATTCACCGATCGGCGCTCACCTTGCAATCCGCCGCCAATCGCGGTGAATCCAGCGGGTCGCCAGGGCCGATGGAACCCAGATAGTGCCCGACCACCGCTGCCGCGCTATCCGTACGCAAACTCCCCTTCGACCGGACTCCACATCGTGTCATTCGTAATGATTAGCGCACTATTAGATACCGCTGGCCACCGAAAAGTTACACTCACCGCCCCATTTCAGGCCGGATTTCGCTCGAAATCGCTGCGGCGCGCCATATTGCACCCCGCTGTAGCGGTTCTGGCAGCCTGGGTAATTCTGGTCGCCGGCGCCGCCCTGCCGGTCCTGGCGGACGACAATCCACCAAACTCGGACACCAAGGCGTACAGCCTCTCCGCAGACCACACCAACGGCCAACTGGCCCATGTAAAGGTCGCCATTGAAATCAAGGGAAAGCTGAAAGTCGGATCGCCCGGCAAGACGCCGACCGACCTGCCGCTCGAAGTGAGGGCCGATCTGTCGTACGACGAGCGCATTCTCGACGCCGGCGACACCCCCGGCGCTGGCGGCACCAAACGCCGATCGATCCGACAATATGACGAGGCGCAGGCTTCAATCGTCGTGGGCAAATCCAACATCGCCTCGCGATTGGCCCCCGACCGCCGACTGATCGTCGCCCAGGCCGCGCCCGAGGGACAGCTCCTCTTCTCCCCGATCGAACCGCTCACTCGCGAAGAGCTCGAACTGCTCGACGTGCCGGCCAGCAGCTTGCTGCTGACCGCGCTGTTGCCCGAGTCGGCCGTCAATCCGGGCGACACGTGGAAGCCCGACGCGCGGTGGCTCGCGCCGATCCTGGGCTGGGACTCGGTCAGCCAGACCGACATTACGTGCCGCTTCGACCGCGTCGAGGAGAACGTCGCATACATGGAGATGGGAGGCACCGCCAGCGGCGCCGCCGAGGGGGTGGCCAGCGACATCGAACTCAAGACCAAGTACAGCTTCGATATTGGCGACAAGCGGATCAACTGGTTCGTGCTGGCCATGAAGGAACGCCGATCGATCGGCCACGCCGAGCCGGGCTTCGACGTGGTGTGCCGCATCCGGCTGGAGTCGCTGCCGATCGACGATGCCCCCTCGCTCGGCGACGACGCGCTGGTCGATCTGCCGCTCGTCAGTCCGCCCGGCATCACCATGTTGCGACTGCAGCCGGCGGCCGGCGGAGTACACCTGCTGTGCGATCGCCGCTGGCGCGTGACCGAAGACAGCGACGAGCTGGCCGTGTTGCGCCTGGTCGACAAGGGCGACATCCTGGCGCAGTGCAATCTCTCGCCCCTCACGCCGCTCGCGCCCGGCAAACAACTTTCGCTCGAAGAGCTTCAAAGCGACGTGCAACGGGCTCTCGGCAAAAATTTTGGTGAGTTCATCGAGGCCTCGCAGGCCACCACCGAATCGGGCTTGCGCGTGCTGCGCACCGTGTCGATCAGCAACGTGGAGAACATTCCCATCCAGTGGATTCACTACCACGTGTCGGACGACAAGGGACACCGCGTGGGCCTGGCCTTCACGCTCGAAGCGTCGCGCGTCGAACGCTTCGCCGAAGCCGACCAGGCGCTCGTCCAATCGATCGAGCTCGTGCCGTCGCCTCCGGTGAAAACAACGATCACCGACTCCAACAAGGGTGGGACCGAGGTGAAGTCGAACGCCTCCGATTCCGCCTCACGCACGACGCCGCGGACGCAAGCGCGCTGACGCGGCGATGCCGGAACACAGTGACGCGGAGACACGGCGACGCGGGGAAGCGGCTATGTCGCCCCGTTCCTCGCCTTCCTCGTTCCAAGGCTCTGCCTAGGAACGAACTGCCCGCGAGGCTCTGCCTCGAAGCATCCGCCAGCCGGCGATGCGCAGCTCTATCGACGGCCCATCGACAAATCGCCGCGCCGCTGTTACGCACTTGTTACGCAATCGCCGCTCGAGATTGGTAGAATCGACAGCGCGTCGCCGACGCAATTCACACAGCGTTGGAGCCGCTCTCTGCGCCGTCGAGGTCTCGGGCGATGACCACTACAGCCTACTTCCTTCTTGCCGTTTGCGCCGCCGCACTGCCCTATCCTCCGAAGGCCGAGCCGTGGGCAACAAGCGCATCGGGCGACGACGGTCGTGTCCGCGTCACCGTCTCCGTTTACGAGAACACCGTCGCGCCCGGCGAAGTCGCTCGGATTCG
>CAYQAJ010000344.1:0-4966 GCA_964415245.1 uncultured Pirellulaceae bacterium
CTGCGCGATCTGGCCAACCTGCGCACCCGGCTGGCCGACATGAGCTTGCGTACTGAACAGTCCCGCGCACTATTGGCCCACACGGTCGCTTCGATGGAGCGCCCCAGCGACGATACGCCGCTGTACGTGCTGTTGGCCCGATTGTCGGCTCTCACCGCGGCGCTCGACGTGACCGACGGAGCGATGAAGGCTTGCGGCGGAACGGCTTTCTCGAAACACTTGGGGATCGAGCGGCTGTTTCGCGACGCGCGGGCCGGCTGGGTCATGGCGCCGACCGTCGATCACTTGCAGGAATTCGTGGGCCGAGCACTGACGGGGCTTCCTTTGATGTAGCGGCTGTTTCACAACCGTCGGGGACTGGTTCATTTTGCGCAAGTATCGGAGCAAATTGTGCCCGTCCCCTTCTCTGCACGGTTGTGAAACAGCCACTGGGAGGTGAGTATCGGTGAGTAGTGATACGATTCTTCTCGGCGCGGTCGCCTACCATCCCAAGGCCGTCACGATCTGGGAGGGGATTCGCACGCACTTCCTGGGCGAAGGCGTGCCGATGGATTACGTGCTTTTCTCGAACTACGAGCGGCAGGTCGCCGCGCTACTCGCCGGGCACGTCGACATCGCCTGGAACACGCCCTTGGCGCACGTGCGCGTGCAGCGGCAGACGGGCGACCGCTCGATCTCGCTCGGCATGCGCGATACCGATCGCGACTTTCGCTCGTGCGTGGTCGTGCGGCGCGATGCCGCGATCCAAGGGCTGAGCGATCTGGCCGGGAAGCGCCTCGCCGTGGGGAGCCGCGATTCGACGCAGGCCCGGATTCTGCCCCTGTACTTTCTGCGCCGCGAGGGTGTCGACCTGGACCATGTAAACGTTATCTCGCTCGACAGCGACATGGGCAAACACGGCGACACGGGTGCGAGCGAGCTGGAAGTGCTTCGCGCGCTTCGTGAAGGAGAGGCCGACGCCGGCGCGCTCGGCGACCCTATGTGGCGTCATGAGCTCGCGGCTGGTCACGTAGACGAGTCGCTGATCGCCCCGCTGTGGACCACTCCGCCGTTCGACCACTGCATGTTCGACGCGCTCCCCACGCTCGACGAGGCGAAACGGGAAAGTTTTTGCCGCGCTCTGTTCGCCATGCGGTGGGAGAATCCCGATCACCGGCGGCTGCTGGAGCTGGAAGGCCTGCGCCAGTGGATGCCCCCGCGCGAAGAGGGCTACGAAAGCCTGCGCGCCGCGCTGCGCGAAGTGGGCGATTCGGCGTGAGAGCGTTGAGAGTCATCCTTCATTGATGTCGCCGACAGGTTTCTCGATTGCCGGTGCCAAGTGGGCGTCGATCGTGTCGTGCAGCCGCTGGATTTTGGGAGGCAGCGCCTCGCCGTTGCCGCTCGAGAAATCGCCTCGGTCGCTTTTCCAATGGTAGAAGCTGCCGATGCGCCACACTTCCAGCCGCAGGTGGGTGCCGTAGGGATAGAGCATCGGCTCGTATGTGAGAACCGATCGCGCATAGCGGCGCTGCTGTTCTCCAAGCAAGAGCGGATCGACCTTCGACCAGAACTCGTTATCGATCGCTTCGATCTCGGCCGGAAACTTCTGAAAGTCGAGCACCAGGTGGCCCAGCTCGTTGGTGTTAAACGTCAGGTATTTGTCTTCCTCCTCAAGGAATCGCCGATACAGATCGCTCAGCGCCTGATCGACCTGCTCGCGTTCGACAACGTCCAGCCCCAGATTGCGCCACACGGACTCGGTCAACCGGGGGCCCTCCGCGGTCATCGCCAGATTCTCCCATTGGCCGCTGCCGGGAGGGAATGGGGCGCCCGGCACGTTGTTCGCTTGCCTCACGCGAGTTTTCGCCACCCAATCGGAGTACGACCACAGGAACACTCCTCCCGCGAGAACGACGATGACGATTGTCGGCGCGAGCCACAACAGCCACCCGAACGGCCCGATGCGGGGACCGCCCGCTTGCGCCGCGCGGCTGTGGGCAAATGCATCGCGAACCTTGGGATCGGCCAGCACCATCAGCGCCCAAATGCCCCCCGGCGCGCCCAACAGCCAACCGGGCGAAACGGGCACCAACGACAGTAGCGCCGCCACGACGCACCCGCCATACGAGCGGACATAGTTCATGCGGTAGCTCACTGCCAGCACGAAATGCCAATACGAGAGTCGCAGTGAGATCAGCACAACCAGCAGCGCCTCTTCGGGGAACGGTGGCACGATCCTTTGGACGATCATGAAGATGGCGAACAACGCCCAAGCCGCGAGGGACAACGCATCGAGCATGGCCGACGCGCGCAACAAGCTCGCCGGCCATGCCAGCCGGCGTCGCACGCGCTCCAACTCATCGCCCGCGATCGGCTCCGGCCGGCTGTCCGCGAAGCGGCGCGTATCGCGAAGCGCGACGGCCGAATCGAACGCTCCTGCGCCGATACCGAATGCCCGTTTGATGCCCGGCCGCGTGAGCACGATCAAGGCCCAGATGCCGAAGCACAGGCTGAGCACCCACATGATCGTGCAGGGGATCACGCTGGCGATCGCTCCCGTCATCGCCAGAGCGTACGACCTGCGGTGCAGCATGTTGTGGGCCCCGGCGATCGTCATGGCGCCGATGGCCATGCTGGCGGCCCAGTTGACGGTTAACATGCCGATTTCCCACATGCCGATGCGGCCGGCCAGCACGGCCGACCACTGCGCCATCGCGAAGACGCAATTCAGAATGCCGACCACCAACAGCGCAATGGCGGGCGCTTTCAATTGCCGGGCAAAATTGTCCGCGATCACGGAGTCAATTCGCGAGCTTCCGGAATCCAGCGCCGGCTTGATCGGCGCAGCGGGTTTGACCGGCGATTCCGCGTGAGCAGGCGCTGCCGTTTTCGCCGGCGCCGCCGGCCATTCCGCGTACTTGTCGGTCCAATATCGCGCCTCGTCCTGCCAGGAGCGCCCCTCATGCTCCGCCGAATAAATGGGTACAAGCTCCGATGACGCCGCCGCGCCGTGACGCTGCGCCGCGTGTCGCGGGCCGCGGAATGCCCGCTTCACTTCGGGTTTGGCAAGAATCATGAGCGCCCAGATGCCCACGGGAAGGCCGATCACGAATCCCGCATGGCACGGGATCAACGCTACGATGGCCGCCATCACCGCCAGCCCGAACGTCTGGAACCGGCGCATGTTGATCCCGCCCAGAATCAGCAATCCCGCCACGGGGAGATGAATCAGCGTCATGCTGCACCCCGGAAACATCCACACCGATATGCCGCCATCGATCTGCCCGAGTGACCGCATTTGCATCACCGCGCCAACCAGCAGCACAAACAGCGGTATCAGATTCACGGCGCCCGCCAGCACCAGCCCGATCGCCGGCGCGGTGACCATCGCGCGGGCCGCTCTGCGATCTGCATCGTCGACCGGAACCGCGGTGCTGCTGGCAGCGACGCCCGATTCGCTCGGCTCCCACGCTTGGCCCGCGATGCCGCGGCGGACGGACTCGACAAAACGCTCGGCCAACGCGCGATCGCCGCCCGTCACGTGCACCGTGAAGCGGCCCCGCTGCATGCCGGGGAATTTGATAGCGGCCCGCAGGTAATCGGTCTGCACAATGACGCGCGAGCGAATCAAGCCCCGCCGCAACTCGATCGAAACCAGGTCCTCGACCGCGATCGACACATCCTTGAGGCCCGACTTGATGTGCCCCACGATTTCGTCCATCTCCTCGTTTTCGAGGTGGCGGGCGAGATCGTGTGACTTGATGGCCCGCACAATCTCGTCCGCGTCTTCGAATTCGAGCATCAAGTGCCGGCCGTCGAACCGCATGATGCCGTGCGCCGTCGCTACCTCGTACACATTCGGAATCATGAACGGCAGGCTAATCGCTCGCCCGGCGCGCGGCGTGGGCGCTTCGGCCGGCATGCGCGGGAACGCGGCCGTGGCGACATGCGCGCTCGATATGTTCTCCACCGCCGTCTTCACTTGCGACGCCTTCTGGTATCGCCGCGAGGGCTCCCGCTCCAGCGAACGCAGCACCACCTCGTCCAGCCGCACGTCGACCCGCACCCGATGCGACGGCGGCTCGAAACGCCCCATCGGCAACTGCCCCGTGAGCAATTCGTAAAACACCACGCCCAGCGAAAAAATGTCGGCGCGGTGGTCGACAGCCGACGGCGTCTCCAACTGCTCGGGCGCCATGTAGTGCAGCGTGCCCATCACCTGGTGCGTGCCGGTGAGCGATAGCTCGGCCTGCGTGCGGCCCAGCAGCTTGGCCAGCCCGAAGTCGGCGATCTTCACCCGACCCTTCTGGTCGAGCAGGATGTTCTCGGGCTTCACGTCGCGGTGGACGATGCCCTCATCATGTGCGTACTGCAGCGCCTCGCACACCTGCGGCACAATGGCCATCGCCTGCTGCGGCGTGACGCCGCCGGAGCGCATCAGTTGCCGCAGGTTGGCCCCGTCGACGTATTCCATCACGAAGTAACACAAGTCGCCGGTCTGGCCGAAGTCGTACACGGCGACAATGTGCGGATGGTTGAGCCGGGCGAGCGCGCGGGCCTCGCGGATAAAGCGCTCGGCGAATGCCGGATCGCGGCCTACTTCCGCCGGAAGCACCTTGAGGGCCACCAAGCGGTCGAGCCCCGGCTGTCGAGCCTTGTAAACCGCCCCCATGCCGCCGCGACCCAAGAGTTCCAGGATTTCGAGCTGCGGAAAGAGCGGGGCGAGCGCCTGGGGCGTGGGAGCGTCGAATCGGGCCGCTGCAGGAGAGGAGCGCTGCGGCCCAAAAGCGTCGGCGTTGGCCCCCTCCTCGCGGCTCGAAAGCCCCAGATTCAGCAGACACTTAGGGCAAACCCCCTGCGGCGCATCGGCCGGCAGAGCCGCCCCACATTGCACGCACTTTTGCTGATTCTGGGCCATGACACGGAGACCCTACTTGCCCGATGACTCGCGGCCGGCGACTGTTCCCGCCAACCAATAACCGCTACC
>CAYQAJ010000345.1:0-4251 GCA_964415245.1 uncultured Pirellulaceae bacterium
CATCCGCTCGACGTAAATCTCCAGGTGCAGCTCGCCCATGCCCGAGACGATCACTTCGTTCGTCTCTTCGTCGGTGCTGACGCGGAACGTGGGGTCTTCCTTGCGGAAGCGGGCCAGGGCCTTGCCCATCTTGTCGGCGTCGGCGCGGCTGGCCGGACTCACGGCGACCTTGATGACCGGCTCGGGCACGAACATGCTCTCGAGCGTGCAATAGTTCAACTGCGCGGCGTAGGTGTCGCCGCTGGCCGCCTCAATGCCCATGATGGCCACGATGTCGCCGGCCTCGGCCGCGTCGATCTCCTCGCGGCTGTCGGCGTGCATTCGCACGATGCGGCCGAAGCGCTCCTTGCGCCCGGTACGCTGGTTGACGTAGGTTTGGCCGCGCTCGATGCGACCCTGGTAAATGCGCATGAACGTCAACTGCCCGAACGGATCGTCGACGAGCTTGAACGCCATGGCCACCAACGGCAATGCGTCGTCGGGCGAAAGCTCGACGCGCTGCTCGGGGTCGTCGCACCGCCGAGCGGAGATGGCCCGTTCCAGCGGCGAGGGGAGATAGCGCACCACGGCGTCCAACAGTGGCTGCACGCCCTTGTTGCGATAGGCCGTGCCCAGGAACACCGGCGTGGCTTCCTGCTGCTGCACGGCCGTGCGGGTCACCGCGTGGATCAGATCGACGGGCACTTCGGTCTCGGCCAGCAGAAGTTCCATCAGCTCGTCGCTGTACATGGCCAGCGATTCGAGCATCCGCTGCCGCGCGGCGGTCGCTGCTTCAGCAAGATTGGCGGGGATGGGGCCGCGGACAACGGTTTGCCCTTCGCGCCCCTCGAAGCGCACCGCCTCCATGGTCACCAGGTCGATCATGCCCTCGAACTTCTCGCCCGCGCCGATGGGCAACTGCATCAGAATCGGGTCGGCCCCCAGCTTGTCGCGCATTTGCCGCACGACGCGCTCGGGGTCGGCGCCCACGCGATCCATCTTGTTCACGAACGCCAGCCGCGGCACGTGGTACCGCTTCATCTGCCGATCGACGGTGAGCGACTGCGGCTGCACTCCGCCAACCGCGCACAACACGAGCACGGCCCCATCGAGCACGCGCAGGCTGCGCTCGACCTCGACGGTGAAGTCGACGTGCCCCGGCGTGTCGATTAGGTTGATGGCATGCCCCTGCCAGGCGACGCTGGTGGCGGCGCTGGTAATGGTGATGCCCCGCTCCTTCTCCAGCTCCATGTGGTCCATGGTGGCGCCGCGGCCGGAGCCATGCACCTCCTCCATGCGATGGATGCGGCCACAGTAGAACAGTACCCGCTCGCTCAAGGTGGTTTTACCCGAGTCGATGTGGGCCGAAATGCCGATGTTGCGGAGTTTGGAGCGGTCCATGGTTCGACAGTGCCGCGGGTCTCGGTGTATACGCTGGGCGCACACCCAAGCTTACGGCGTGAAAAGGGGGTTGCCACGCTCGCCGCCACCGACACGAGGCGCTTGCCCGTGCATCGGGTCCGGCGGTCCCAAATTCCGGCGGTATGGCCAGCGCTGGCCGCCGGCGCGGGGCGCTATCGGAAGGGGCTGACCAGGTTGGGCTGTATATCTTAGGGGTTTTCGACCGGCGGGAAAGGCCAGATTAGACAAACATTCCACAAAGATTGGGGTATGCCAGCCCTGCCAGCATCGCCTGCAAGCCCGCGAACGTACGCCACTTAGAGCCGGCCGCGACCTATGGCCGCCCGTTCCGCCGACGCGCCGCCATAGCTCCAACCGGAAGGTCGGGGTTTTGGCAGGACAACCAACCATGGAGATCTCTACTATTCGTCCGTCGTCATGACGCCCGCCGCGCGTTCGACCACCGCGCGTTCGGGCTTGGTAAGCTGCTCCATCAGCGGGCCGTCGCGAAGGTCGAATGAGCGGCGGGGTCGATTGAACTCTCTTACGACGCTCCTCGGCGGCTTTCCGTCTGCCTTGGCATTGTCGGCGTGGTACAATTGCGACACTGAGGTCGGAGGTGCGATCGATGCCCAAGTTGGAATTGACGAATCAGCAAATTGTTGAATTGGTGGCGCAATTGCCGCCGGAGCAGAAGCGCGACGCCTTATTGAATCTGGCGCAGGGTGCTTCGGCGCGCGCCAGCCAGCGGATGGCGGCCGTGGAAGCGCAAATCCGCCGAGTTTGCGCCGAGCGCCGCCTGGACTGGGACAAAATGTCACAGGACGAGCGCGAGTCGTTCCTCGATGAACTGGTCCACGAGGATCGTTCATGCGGCACGTAGCCGTCTTCGACACCAACGTTCTGCTTTCCGGCGTGGGCTGGAAAGGCAAGCCCTTTCAATGCCTGGAATTGGCCCGAACCGGAGTCATCGACGGTCTCATCTGCCGAGAGATTGCCGACGAGTTGGCCGATACGCTTGAGCGAAAGCTGGGGATGTCGGCGGATCAGGTGAATGAAATTTTGGCCGACCTGCTTGCGTTCCTTCGGCTCATCCCGATCGCCGGTCAACTCCAAGTCGTCGCCGCCGACCCCAGAGATGATAAAGTGTTGGAGTGCGCCGTCGCCGGCAGCGCCACGCACATCGTTACGGGCGACCGACGTCATCTCTTGCCGCTCGGCACGTTTCAAGGTATTCAAATCGTCAGCCCGGCCGAGTTCATCGAGTCGATGATCCGTGCACCGGGTGACCCGACGCCGTAACTTCCTCCGGCGGCTGACGGCAAGGCACTCGTGCGGCCACCTCCCGAAGCGTGGTTCCGCTGCTATTTGTTGGGTGCAATCACTCCCACGGCGCCTTCGATCACCGCGCGCTCGGGCTTGGTAAGCTGCTCGATCAGCGGGCCGTCGCGGAGGTCGAATGAGCGGCGGGGTCGGCCGTCGTCGGCGCCGCGCTCGTCGCCGTTGTGAAAACACCAGCCGGCCGCGCCGCCGTCATGCGCCTGCTTGAGGTCCATCAAGAAATCGTCGGTCGAGGGCTCCCAGCTTCGCGACGAATAGCCGCAGCGGAACGGCTCCTGATAGTGTACCGGCACGACGCGGTCGTACTCATTCATCCAGGCCAGATAGCGTCGGGTCATTTCCTCGGTCTCGCCGGGCGATTTTTGATGCCGCGGGCGATGGGGCGTGATGAAGTCGACGCTTACCTTCAGCAGATAGTCGCCCAGCTCGTCGCGGCCGATGTCGCCCCCCTGCGAGGCGGTCACCAGCAGATGTTCGTCGAGCCGCCGCACGAGCTCGCGAAGCTTCGCCAGCTCGTCGATCGACGCATGCCGCGCGTCGCCGATGTTGCGCTCGTTGGCCAGGTCGATGTACCAGTTTCGATGCTCCCTCAGCGCCGTGACAATTGTTTCGACGGCCCGCGCGTGTTGCTCATGCTTGATGAGCCGATCCCGCTCGTCGCCGGCGCCGCGCGACAGCGTGACATCGACGATCATGCCGCGTCGATCACACTCGGCCACGAGCTGCTGGAGCTTTTTGAGCTGCGCGTTGCGCGGCCGCCCCTCGCCGTCGACCGCGGCAAAGTCTTCACCGAATGCGACCCAAGTGGCCCACACGCGAATCCAATTGAACCCGGCTTTCTGCAGCGCAACCAGATCGGCCTTAAGCGTTTCGTCGCTCGCGCCCAACGCGCCGTAATAACTGGCCCCGAGCAGAAACACCGGCTTGCCGTCAATGGTGAACTGCGTGCCCTGGATGCCCAACTCCGTGGCCGAAGCGGGCATCGCGGTGAATAGCGCTACGGTCGCGGCAAACCACACGGCACAGTATGAAACAAGCGATCGAGTCATGTGGGTTTGCTCCGTTTCAAAAAAGGCTTCCCATCTCCGCGTCCCCGTGTCCCCGTGTCAGTGCGAGACGGCAGAAGCGCCACATAAATGTGGCGGCTAACACTTTCCGCTCTCCACTCAATCCTCGCGCCTCAAGCCTCTCGCCTCAAGCCTCACTACTCATGCGGTTCCGTCATGCTCCACGGGTCGAGCGCCTTGTTCAGCGCTTCCTCTGACAGGATGCCCTTCTCGCGGCACAACTCGCGGATCGTCTTGCCGGTGGCGAACGCCTCCTTCGCCAGTGCGGCAGCCTTCTCGTAGCCGATGAGCGGGTTGAGGCTGGTAACCATCGACAGACTCTTTTCCACCGCCGCCTCGCACGTTTCCTCGTTCGCCTCCATGCCCGACACGCACAGCTCGACGAACGCCTTGGTGCCCGACGACAAAAGCCCGACGCTTTCCAACGCCGTGTGGGCCATCACCGGCATCATGATGTTCAACT
>CAYQAJ010000345.1:4261-4912 GCA_964415245.1 uncultured Pirellulaceae bacterium
CATCATGCTTTCGCACAGCACCGGGTTCACCTTGCCGGGCATGATCGAGCTGCCGGGCTGCAAGTCGGGGAGTCGCACTTCGTAAAACCCGCACCGCGGCCCCGAGCCGAGCCAGCGGATGTTGTTGGCCACGTTGAACAGCGTGGTGGCGATCGTGCGGAGGTGGCCGTGGCAGGATACGAGCGCGTCGCGTTGCGCGTTGCCCTCGAAGTGATTCACGGCCTCGACAAAGGGGATGCCCGTCTCGCGGGCCAGACTCTCGGCCACGAGCGATCCGAATCGCGGATGCGTGTTGATGCCGGTTCCCACGGCTGTTCCGCCGGCGGGAAGTTCGCAAACTGCCTCGACGGCGGCGCGGGCCCGTTCGATCGACAACTCGATCTGCCGCGCGAGCCCGCCGATCTCCTGCCCGAGTCGCAGGGGCGTGGCGTCGGCCAAGTGAGTGCGGCCGACTTTGATGATCTTGTCCCACTGGCGGGCCTTCGCGCTGAGCACGTCGGCAAGCTGTGTGAGCGCGGGGACCAGCTTGCCCTGAATTTCGGTCGCCACGGCCACGTGAATCGCCGTGGGGAAAATGTCGTTCGTGCTCTGCCCCATGTTGACGTGGTCGTTGGGGTGGATCGGCTTGGCCGCCGCGAAGCGATCGCCGCC
>CAYQAJ010000346.1:0-4884 GCA_964415245.1 uncultured Pirellulaceae bacterium
TGAAGCGGCGGCGATGGCCGGCGCGGGAGCCGACATCTTAATCGCCCACATGGGGCTCACGACCAAGGGGTCGATCGGCGCGCACACGGCGCTTACGCTGGAAGAGTCGGCGAAGTGCGTGCAGTCGATGCACGACGTGGCGAAGCGCGCGAACCCCAACGTGCTGGTGCTGTGCCACGGCGGCCCCATCGCCGAGCCGGCCGACGCGCAGTACATCCTCGATCACACCGAGGGAGTGGTAGGTTTTTACGGCGCCAGCAGCATGGAGCGGCTGCCCGTCGAACCGGCGATCGAAAACCGTGTGCGCGAGTTCACGCAAATCAAGTTCAAGCACTGATCGCAGGGTAGGTGAATCATGAGGCCCAATCTCGTTCGACGGCTTCTTGGCGTCCATTCCGTCCACCTCGTCCATCTGCTCTTCGCCGCCGCGCTGCTCACCGCAACCACTGCCGCTACCGCTCTCCCCGCAGCCGAACCGCCCTCCCGCCCCAATATCCTCTGGATCAGTCTCGAAGACATCAGCCCCGACTTGGGCTGCTACGGCGACTCCTACGCCGTCTCGCCCAACATCGACCGCCTCGCTTCCGAGGGGTTGCGCTTTCGTCTCGCCTTTTCGCACGCGGGCGTATGCGCCCCCACGCGGAGCGGAATCATCACCGGCATGTTTCCTACCACGATCGGCACGCACCACATGCGGTGCGAGGGAGTTCCGCCGACGTACGTCAAGTGCTTTACCGAATACCTGCGAGCCGCCGGTTACTACTGCACCAACGACAGCAAGACCGATTACAATTTCGCGTCGCCGCGCACGGCCTGGGACGACAATCGCCGGGGCGCTCACTGGCGCAACCGGCCCGACCCCGAACAACCCTTCTTCGCCGTAATCAATCTGATCACCACGCACGAGAGCCGCATCCGGCAAAGCGAAGAAGACTACCAGAAGATGGCCGGCCAACTCGAACCGGGTGAGGTGCACGACCCGGAAAAGGCGGTGTTGCCCCCTTACTACCCCGATACGCCCGTCGTACGCCAAGATTGGGCCCGCTACCACGACTGCATCACGTTTACGGACAAGCGCGTCGGCCGGATTCTCAAGGACCTGGAGGACGACGGCCTGGCCGAGAACACTATTGTCTTCTTCTGGGGCGATCACGGCCGCGGACTCCCCCGCGCCAAACGTTGGGTGTACGACTCGGGCATCCAAGTGCCGCTCATCGTGCGCTGGCCCGGTCACATCGAACCGGGCACCACGAGCGACGAGCTGGTTTGCTTTCTCGACCTGGCACCCACGGTGCTGTCGCTGGCCGGCGTGCCCGTGCCCGAGAAAATGCAGGGACAGGTGATCCTGGGCCCGCAGAAGGCGCCGCCACGGGAGTACATCTTCGCCGCCCGCGACCGCATGGACGAAACGTACGACATCATCCGCGCGGTGCGCGACAAGCGGTTCAAGTACATCCGCAACTACCGCCCCGAGCTGCCGTACGCCCAGCACATTGCGTATATGGACTTGATGCCCACGATGCAGGAGTGGCGCCGCTTGGCCAACGAAGGGAAACTGCACGGGGCGCCGGCGATCTTCTTTCAACGGAAAAAGCCGCTTGAGGAGCTGTACGACACCCAGGCCGACCCGCACGAGGTGGTGAACCTGGCCGACGACCCGAAGTACGCCGAAGTGCTCAAACGGATGCGGGCCGTACACGAGCAGTGGATGCGCGACACCGGCGATCTCGGCCTGATTCCCGAGGACGAGATATGGGAGCGCGTCCGCCCCGGCGGCAAGTGGTCGGTGACCGACGACCCCGTGGTGCGCGTGCGCGACGACGGCAAAGCAGAAATCACCTGCGCCACCGAAGGCGCGTCAATCGCCTACACCGTCGGCGGCAAACAAGCCGATGGCCGCCAGCACTGGCTCCTCTACACCGCCCCGATCGAACTGCCGCGTGACGCAGACGTACCCCTACGCGCCCAATCCTTCCGCCTCGGCTTTCGCGACAGCGCGGTTGTGCAGCTCAAACCGTAGCAGGCACGCTCCGCCGTGCCGTCGGCCCGCCGAAACCCAACGCGTAAGCAGGGTGCGGCGCGACTGCGGACAACTTGCAACTGGTTCGGCAGGCACGCTCCGCGCTGTCGTCCGGCATTCCCTTGCCGCTCATTTGCCCACGTACCCTAGCCCCGGTCCGTCGAGTTCCGCCGTGTGGACCGTGCCGTCGGTGATGTGGAACATGCCAGGGTAGCGGTTCGACCAGCCGGCGTTTCCGCGCGGGCAGTATTGTCGGCCATTGCCTTCGATGGCCGCGACCGTCGGAATGCGGGCGGCCAGACTGGCCGAGTGCAGGAACGAGGCGCCGACGCACGTCAGGTCTTGCACGCACAGGAACATGTTGTACTTTTGCGCCGCAGCCGCCATCAGCAGCGCCTCGCTGTGCCCTTTGCACGTCTTGAGGGCCACGCCCGAGTAGCCCTGCTCGCGGGCCAGCAGCAGGCTTTCCAAGTCGACAAGCGATTCGTCGATGACTACCGGCTTGATGCGGGCCGCCCGGTGCATGCGATTCTCGGGATTGGCCCGCAGATCGCGATGGGTGGGCTGTTCGATGTACTGCACGCGTGCCAAGGCATCGGGAGACTGCTTGTTCAGCCGCGATAAAAAGTCGAGCACGTAGTCGACGTTCGCGCAGCGTTCGTTGAAGTCGAGCGAGTAGTGCCACTGGTTACATCCGCGCTTTGTTTGCGCTTCGGCCGCGACGCGCTCGACTCCTGCGACGCGGTCGATGTCCCAGTCGAGGTCATCGCCGGCCAGCTTGATTTTCAGGTGGGTCAGTCCGTCGGCCAGAATCCACTGGCCCAGCGTTTCGGGAAGCCCATCGCCGACCGGAGCGACGACGTCGGCCTCGGTCAGCGGATCGAGGGCCCCCACCAGGTGATACAGCGGCATTCGCGGCTTGGGCTGGCGAAGCGTGTAGCGATCGAGGTACTCGCCTTGGAATTCGTCGTTCAGATAGGCGGAAAGGTCGGCGGGAACGTACTCGGGGCCGAGCAGATTGTAAGCGCTTTGGCCCACCGCCTTGCCGTAGGCGTCGTAAAGGGCAGCTTCGAGCGGGCTGGCGGCCACAAGCTGGGCCAGTCGTGGCATCGGCTCGGCGAGATCATCGCGTCGTACGATTCTTTCCGCTTCGCCGGCTTGCTGCTCCGCGAGAGCGTGCGTGATGTCGAGCGGATGTCCCGTTTCAGTGTAATCGCCAGCCACCTCGGCCAGTCGCTGCCCCAATGCCGTCATTGCGGAGAGCGACTGATCGGCCGATACGCGTTGGCTGGGCCAGGCCCAAACGTTTCCCATGGGCATCGAGCCGATTCCCACGCCGCGGCGTCCGTCGAGCGTTTCCACCGTTGCCGTAACGTGCAGCAGCACGACGTCGCTCACCACGCGGCCGCCGAACTTGATGGGGGTGCGATACTCGATGCGCTCCCTCGTCGCGGCGATCTCGCAGAGGCGGATGTCGGTCGCTCGGGCCATCTATACCAAGCCTTTGGAATGGTATCGGAATTCGCAAGAATTCCGATGATGGGATAAGCGTTGACCGATCTGCGTTCTTGCGAACTCAGCTACGACGAGGCGTCTACACCAGGCCTTTGCGCACAGCCCACACGGCGGCTTGCGTACGATCCGAAACGCCGATCTTGCGCAGGACGTGTTGTACGTGCTCCTTGACCGTCTCGTAGCTGATGTGCAGCGACTGGGCGATCTCCTTGTTCGTCAGGCCCATCGCTAGCTGATTCAGTACTTCGCTCTCGCGTTGTGTGAGCGGCACCTCGACGTCGGCGTTGAGCCGCGGCGTGGCCAAGGCGCCGGTAACGCGGCGCAGCTCGTCGCGCGTCCAAGCGCCTTCGCCGGTGGCCGCCGTGCGGATTGCCGCCAGCAGCATGTCGCGCGGCGTGCTTTTGAGAATGTACCCCGCCGCCCCCAACGCGACCGCTCGCGCGACGTACGTCGGATTGTCGTAGGCCGAAAACATCAGCACGGGCATGTGGGGCCGATCGAGCTTGATGCGGCCCAACGAGGTGAGCCCGTCGCCGTCCGGCATGCGGACATCCATCAGCACTACGTCGGGTTCGTGCTTCAGTGCCAATCGCACCACTTCGCTGCCGGTAGCTGCCTCGGCAACGATGCGAATGTCGGTGTTGGCGACGAGCGACTTGAGACCCGACCTTACGACCTCGTGATCGTCGGCAATCAGCAGTTTGATCGTCATGGCGCGCTCCCCTGCGGCCCGAGCTGTTCAATCTGCCTACTCCGTCAAAAAACCTCTGACAACGAGGTGTCCTGTGCTGATCGGCCTTAACGCATAAGCAGCCGCTTGCGCAAGCTATGGCGCAGTCACGAAGCCGGCGTTACCAAAAAGATATAGGTGCAATTGAAGCGCATCTGACGAGGTCCGCCCAACGCAGTTTACCACTATCGCACTTTTTCATGGGGCATGCCATACACCAAACGGGGGGGGTTATTTATTTCCCGCGTATTTTTTCCTTGGACGGAGCGACTCGTTTTCCCCCGAAATGCTCGCAGAATTGCGATCCGGCAATGGCGACGACCGCCGCCTTGGCGGGGGGCGGGGCGGCTGATAGAATTGCGCGCCCTGAATAGCCGGCTAGGCGGCCCAGAGGGTGCCTGCTTGCGGTTCGGTCTTTGGATCGACCATCGAAAAGGGTTGCTAATTCGGCGGTTCGGTTGCACCCCTCGCGCGGGGGGGCCTCGCCCGTGGATGTTCGGCTTCAGCCAGGGGTTGGCGTTATGAAAAAAGGCATCCATCCGAACTACGTCGAGACGGTGGTAACGTGCGGCTGCGGCAACACCTTTCGCACTCGCAGTACGCGCAAGGAAATCAAGAT
>CAYQAJ010000347.1:0-496 GCA_964415245.1 uncultured Pirellulaceae bacterium
GCCACCGCGTCGACCCGCAGCCCGTCGATGTGGTACTTGTCGAGCCAGAACAGGGCGTTGGACAGCAGAAAGTTGCGTACTTCGGTTCGACTGTAGTTGAAGATCATCGTGCCCCAGTCGGGGTGCTCGCCCTGCCGGGGATCGGCGTGCTCGTACAGCGCCGACCCGTCGAACCGCCGCAGACCGTGGTCGTCGCGGGGGAAGTGGGCCGGCACCCAGTCGATGATCACACCAATGCCGTGCTGATGGCAGTAGTCGACGAAGTACATGAAGTCTTCGGGCGACCCGTATCGGCTGGTGGCGGCGAAATAGCCTACGGTCTGGTACCCCCAACTGCCGGAATAGGGATGCTCACTGACGGGCAATAATTCGATGTGCGTGTAGCCCATCTGGCGGCAATAGTCGACAAGCTGGTGGGCCAGATCGCGATACGAGAGCCAGCCGTGCATACGATCGCCGGCGCGGCGCCAGCTCCCCAGGTGTACCTCGTACACGG
>CAYQAJ010000347.1:506-4841 GCA_964415245.1 uncultured Pirellulaceae bacterium
CACGGAGATCGGCCGGTCGAGCGGATTGGTGCTGGCTCGCGCTTCGAGCCAACCGGCATCGTTCCACTGATAGCGGCTGATGTCGGTCACGATCGAAGCGGTGCGTGGGGGGAGCTCCGCCGCGAACCCGAAGGGATCGGTCTTATCGATCGAGCCGCCGAACGCATTCTGGATTCGGTACTTGTACTTCTCGCGAGCGCCGATGCCGGGAACGAACAGCTCCCAGATGCCGTTGGGAATGTGTTTGCGAAGCAGGTGCCGCCGACCATCCCAACGATTGAAATCGCCGACCACGCTGACGCCGGCGGCATTGGGTGCCCAAACGGCGAAGTTCACGCCCGCAACGCCGTCGACCTCGCGAAGCTGGGCGCCGAGCTTGTTGTAAACCTCCAGGTGCGAACCTTCACCGAAGAGGTACAGGTCGTAGTCAGATAGCAGCGGAGCAAAGGAGTACGGATCGTGCACGGTTGTCACTTCGCCGTGGTCGTTGGCAAACCTGAGCTGATAGCTCCCGGCAGCCGGAGCGGCCGAGAGAGGACAAATCGCTTCGTACAATCCGGCCGGATGGATGCACCGCATGGGGAGCGTCGCGCTATGCGCTCCGTGCAGCACCCACGCCTGCTTCGAGCCGGGCAAATAGGCCCGAACGGCCAGCACCTGCTGACCGCCCTGTTCTACAACGTGCGGGCCGAGGATTTCAAAAGGGTTCTCGTGTCGCCCTTCGACCAGAGCACCGACACTCTCTTTGGAAACGCCTGTTCGCACGGCCGCTTCTCCCGTCCATTGCCGATGCACCGGGATTGTGCCTCATCCGTCGGGGCCATCCCGCAGTGGGGGCTTTCCCGAAGAGACCGCGATCCCGCCATGTTGATCCACGCCTATCCATTCGGCCACTGTACAAGTTGTACCGCAGTCGTGGATGTCTGTGTTCCGACCTGCCTGACCGATCCTTGCCCTAGCAGTTTCCCTGAAGTGTCTGTTCACAAGCGCGACGGCGAAAGTGGGAGCCGCCCGTTGCGGAGGAAACCAGGCGGCGGAATCGCCGCGTCGTTTCGCCGTAAGTCCTTGCCAACCAGCAGCAAACGGCCTGAAGCCTCCATCCCAGCAATCCTTCGAGCCGATTGGTGATCGATGCCCGAAATGCGTGAGCCGCCGGCACGACGCATTGCGCGGCGACGGCGACATGGCCACGATGCCGCCTGATGCGGCGCCCCACCTGAAAGTGCGGCGGCGACAGGTCATCGAGCGGCGGGTCGAACCGCAACTCGCGGCACTCCACCTGGTGGTACTCCATCACCCGGTCGACGCGCCGCCACAGGTCGGCGTGCTTCACGGGGGCCATGCGTCCAAACCGCTCCCACTGCCAGCCGTTTTTCTTCCACTCGGCCAAGCCGAAACGAAAGCCGCGGCGCACGTAAGGGCTGGATGTGACGAGCGTTACCCTTGACGGCTCATCGAGCGATTCCAGGCCGCGTACGACTGCCAACAGCTCGATCCGCTCGCGGTCGCTCTCTGGCTCTTCGTCGGCCGCCTCGACTTGAACGTCACCGTCGGCCGAGCGAAGCGAAAAGTGCCAGCGGAAAGCTGTGATACCGTCGTACCCGATGTCGTGATCGTCGGGCTCCGACGTGCGCGAATAGAGCATCCAGTGCGGTGTCGGCACACTCATGGGATCGCCACCAAATGGCTAGGGGGCCATCGTTAAACGTTCGAAGGCGCGGCGCGATCCATCCGCCTGAATTCGTCGTAAATCCTTTACTGTCCGCCTACTATTGCCTGTGGATCGAGATAACGAGCCTCGCGCTGCTTGTTGCACTCTGCGATAGTGCGCCCAGAATTGGGCACCCGTCGCTTCTCGGGCAAGTGGCCGCAAAGTCGCTCGTACTCGGAATCCATTCTTCTATCGGCAATCGCGCCGCCGTTTCACCAGTCTATCCATAGCGCCCGGTACATGCCATTTTGGATATCTTCGATTCGAAAGGGAATCAGCGGGCAGCGAACGGCATCCTAAGTGTTGAACTCTCCTTCTCGCTCGGCCAATTCTAAGAAAGGGTTGCCCCATGCTTCGCTCCCTCGCATTCGCCACGGTCGTGTTTTCATCCGTGCTGATTGCCGGCTGCGGTGCTCAGGATCGCATGACCGGAGCCAAGTATTCGCCGTCGACCGTTGCCTACGACTCGGCCAGGTCCATGGAGCAGACATTGTCCGAACAACAAGACAACGCGGTCGCCGGCGAGGTCAACCCAATCAGTCTGCCGGATAATCTCGAGCCGGACGAACAGAAGATCATCTACACCGCCACGATCGACCTGGTGGTGAAGGACTTCGCCGGTGTCGAGTCCCAGATTCGCAAGATGGTCAAAGACTTCGGCGGCAACATCGCCGAGTTTCGCGAATATCGCCGCACGGGCGACGAGCTGAGCGGCCACTGGGTGCTACGGATTCCGGTGGCCCGATTCGACGACTTTGTGGATCAGGTGGTCGACCTGGGCGTTCCGCGGGATCGCCAGATCAGCTCAGAGGACGTGAGCGCCGAGTACGTCGACATCAGCGCGCGACTCACCAACCAGCGGCGGCTTGAGGAACGGATGCTTAAACTGGTCGACGAACGGACGGGCAACGTGAGTGACGTGATTGCCGCCGAGTCGCAGCTTGCCAAGATCCGCGAGCAGATCGAATTGTACGAAGGGCGGCTACGGTACTTCGACGATCGCATCGAAATGACCACGGTCACGATCACCGCCCAGGAGGACCGTTCGTACACGCCGCCGCAGGCCCCCACGTTCGGCGGCCGAATCGGTGAAACCTTCAGCGGCTCGCTGTTGGCGCTGCGCAAGTTCGGCGAATTCGTGGTGCTGGCGGCCGTGGCTATCGGCCCCTGGCTGGGCGTGTTTCTGGTGGCCGTCGTATTCCCCCTGTGGCTTCTCGTGCGTATGCTGCGGCGTTCGCGGAAGTCGACAGCTTAAGCGCAACGGGTTCCTACAACTGACGACTGACAACTGACCACGGACACTTTCCCCGAAGCTGCGACCGCGCATTGGCAGTTTTGAGACCTACGGTCGACCGACGTGGCTCGGTCGGGAGACCGGCCACAACATGAGAGCATTGCGCCAGTCTCTCTCAAGCCAAGGAAGCCACGATGGCAAAAAAGAAAATCCTCATGCTCGTCGGCGACTTCGTCGAGGACTACGAGGCGATGGTCCCGTTTCAGATGCTGCTGATGGTGGGGCACACCGTGCACGCCGCCTGCCCCGGCAAGAAGGAGGGGGAATCGGTCGCCACCGCCATACACGACTTTGAGGGGCAGCAGACCTACAGCGAGAAGCGCGGGCACAACTTTCGCCTCCATGCCGCGTTCGACCAGATCGACCCGGCCGACTACGACGCGCTCGTAATCCCCGGCGGCCGTTCGCCCGAATACCTGCGCCGCGACCAGCGAGTGCTGGAATGCGTGCGGCACTTCGCTAAGGCGGGCAAGCCGATCGCCGCCATCTGCCATGGCCCGCAGCTTTTGGCCGCCGCCGGCGTGCTCGACGGCAAATCGTGCAGCGCGTACCCCGCTGTTTCCCCGGAGGTGGAGCTTTGCGGAGGACGGTATGTGCCGGCCAGCGAAGGCTTCGATAACGCACACGTCGACGGCAATCTGGTCACCGCGCCCGCCTGGCCGGCGCACCCAGCCTGGATCCGCGAATTTCTTCGCGTGCTGGGCACGCCAGTCAGCGTGTGAGAACCGGTAGGTCCCGCTTGCCGAGCAGGACCTTTCTTGTGTTCGGCGCGGGTCTCCCGACCCCGCCGAGGCGACGACCGCAGGTCTCCTGCGTTGAATTATTCGGTGGATCGCTGTGGCTCGGTCGGGAGACCGGCCACAACAGGTCCCATCGCGGTGGCTCGGTCAGGAGACTGGCCACAACGCTCTACGCCACCAGCCGCACTTCAGCACCAATACGCCCCGCCACGCCGTCGAGGAATTCCTCGAAGATGCGCACGTCGAGCGCCGAGGCCGACTCGGCCTCCGGATGGAACTGCGTACCCAGCGCGAACCAGTCGGGAGTGGTGCTTTCGATGGCTTCGATCACGCCGTCGGGGCAGCGTGCCGTAACGGTGAATCCCGGAGCCACCTCGTCGATGGCCATGTGATGCATGCTGTTGACACGAATCTCGCCATCTCCGTAGACCCGCTCCATCAGCGAGCCCGGCGTCACCACCAGGCCGTGCCGGTGGGCGGGGTCCTGCGGATCGCGATGCGGCAGTGCCTCCGGCATGTCGTCGGGAATGTGCAGGAACAGGTTCCCCCCCTGCGCAACGTTTAAAAGCTGCATGCCCGCGCCGATGCCC
>CAYQAJ010000348.1:0-4810 GCA_964415245.1 uncultured Pirellulaceae bacterium
CTAGGCGATCCCGTGCGGGTGTTCGCCAGTGTGCGACCCGACCCGCGTACCGCCACCCAGTTCCGGCACACCGACGGCATCTGCCTGTACGTGCTGGAGTACGCCGATGGAACGCGGGCCGCCGCGTGGGACGACGTGTGGACCGGCCCAGCCCGCGAAGGGGCGGAAGAAGACATCTCCATCCGCTGGCGCGTCGAGGGCCTGGAGGGGATGGCACGAGGCACAATCGGCTGGCCCTCGTATCCGGCCCGCACGCCCAGCACGCTCGATTTCACCACCACGCGTCGTCCCGGTTATTGGTTTCAGCCGCGGTGGGACGAAGTGTGGTTCCCCGATGCCTTCGCGGGCACGATGGCGCAGTTGCTCTGTGCGCTCGAAGAGAATAAGGAGCCCGAGATATCGGGCACCGACAATCTCAAAACGATGGCGCTGGTCGAGGCGTGTTACGTGTCGGCCCGGGAACACCGCGCCGTGGCGATTTCGGAAATTGAGCGCGGCGTGCGGGCTAGCGGCGGCGGCTCGGCAACGTCGAAGGATGGCAGGTCTGGGAAGTCGCGGAAGGCCTCACGTCGCCGTTAACCGGGCGCGGCGGGCGCGTGCTCGCCGTCGGGCGTCACTGTCCACGAATCGTCGTCCGTCGAACGCGCGATCACGCGCTGGGCGGCCTTTCGACCGAACGTCCAGAACAGGGCGGGTCGCACGAGAAACTCCAGTAGCGTGCTGCTTACCAGTCCGCCGATGATAACGGTCGCCACGGGATACAGAATCTCCTTGCCCGGCTGACCGGCAGCCATCGCCAGCGGAACCAGGCCGATGCCCGAGGTCAGCGCGGTCATGAGCACCGGCGCCAGTCGCTCTTTGCCCGCACGGATAACCATGCTCTTCGTCAGGCCTTCTCCCTCGTGACGCATTAGATATAGATAGTGGGCCACCAGCAGGATACCGTTCCGCGAGGCAATTCCGCCCAGAGAAATGAAGCCGACCATGCTCGGCACACTCAGGTCCTGCCCCGTAATGATCAATGCGGCGACGGCTCCGATCGCCGCCATGGGCAAGGCCGCCATCACCTGCAGCGCGAGGTTGGCCGAGCGGAACAGCGTATACAGCAGCAGAAAGATGCCGGTCGCGGAAACAATGCTCAATAACAGTAGCATCCGCGTGGCAGCCTGCTCGCTTTCAAACTGTCCGCCGTACTCGATCGAGTAGCCCCGGCCGTACGATGGGAGCGACGCCGTGAGCGGCGCCAGCTTTTCTTCGATTTCGTCGCGCACATCGCTCAGCGCCCGGCCCGACACGTTGCACTGCACGATCACGCGGCGGCGGCGTTCTTCGCGATTGATCTGGTTGGGACCGGCGCGATCGGGAAGCACTTGCGCCACTTCGGACAGTGCGACCGAACCACCGGACCGAAGCGGAACCGCCAGGTTCGCCAGCGCTGCCAGGTCGCGTCGGTGATCGTCGTCTAATCGCACGACGAGATCGAATGCGGCGTCTCCCTCAAGCACCTGCGAAATGACGCGACCGTTCATGGCCGTTTCGACCAGGTGGTTCACGTCGCCGGGCTTCAGGCCGAGCTGTGCCAGCTTGGTGTCGTCCGGCCGGACCTGAACCTGCGGCACGAGCACCTGTGGTTCGAGCGACAGGTCCACCACTCCCGGCACTTCGGCCAGGGCGGCGCGTGCCTGC
Source organism: uncultured Pirellulaceae bacterium (assembly GCA_964415245.1). Taxonomy (GTDB): domain Bacteria; phylum Planctomycetota; class Planctomycetia; order Pirellulales; family Pirellulaceae; genus CAYQAJ01. The sequence goes on from CAYQAJ010000348.1 coordinate 1,687, forward strand.
TGGCCGAGCATGCGCAGCACGCCCAAGTCGTCGCCGTAGATTTTGATGGCAATTTGCGACTTCACGCCGGAGAGCATGTGCGACATGAGGTGCGAAATGGGCTGCTCGGTTTCGGTGCGTCCGGAGCCGCTCTCCACTCCCGGCACGCTGTCGAGCGCTTGGCGGATCATGGCGAGCTGCTCCTGGCGGTTCCGCCGGGAACGGGGATCGAGCTGGAGCAGGATTTCCGAATAGTTTACGCCGGCCACGTGCTCATCCTCTTCGGCTCGGCCCGTGCGGCGGCCGACCTGCGAGACGAAGTCAAGATCGAGCAAGGCGCGGTCGACTTGCCGAATAATGTGGTCCGACTCTTCGAGCGACGTGCCCGGCGGGAGCATCACGCTCACCTGCACCGCCCCTTCGTTGAAGGGAGGCATAAAGTCGCGCCCCAGGCTCAACAGCACGATCACCGCGATCATTGCGAGCCCCCCGGCGCTGCCCAGCACCAGCCACCGATGATGCAGGCCATAGCCGATGGTATGCCCGGCAAGCCACTTGAGAGCCCGCAGCAGCAGGCCGTCGCCGTTGTGACTCGAGAAGCGTTCCAGCAGTAACAGGCCGCCCGCCAAAAGCGGCGTCGCGGCGGCGGCAACGGCGAGTTTTCCCCACCATGTCCAGCCGGGCAGCAAGAGAGCCGCACCGCCGATCGCCAGTGCTGGAACTAGAAGCACCGCCAGGCACGGCCAAACCCAGCGCCGCGCCAAGAGAAGATACGACAACACCGGCGTTACCGTAAGCGATACCAGCAGCGAAGCCAGGATCGAGACGATGTAGGCGATGCCTAGCGGGGTGAACAGCCGCCCTTCCATCCCTCCCAGGGCGAACAGCGGCACGAACACCAGCACCACGATCATCGTGCCGAACACGATCGAGTTGCGTACCTCGACGCTGGCACGAAAAATCACCAACAGCGCGTTCCGTGGGCTGGCCGCGTGCCGGTTTTCCTTGAGGCGCCGGTAGATGTTCTCCACGTCGACGATGGCGTCATCGACCAGCTCACCGATGGCTACCGCTAACCCCCCCAGCGTCATCGTGTTGATGGTCAAACCGAAGCCCGCAAAGACCAGCACCGTGAGGAAAATGGACAGGGGGATTGCCGTCAGCGTGATGAACGTCGTTCGCGCATTAAGCAGAAACAGCACCAGCACGACCACCACCAACAGGCCGCCGTCGCGCAGCGCCTCGAGCACGTTTTCGATTGCGCGATCGATGAACGTGTCCATCCGATACACGTCGGGCTCGACGCGCACGTCGGACGGCAAGGCGGGCTGCAATTCCGTCAGCGCCGTGAGCACGTGCGCAGTCAGTTTCCGCGTGTCGGTGTCGGGCTGCTTGACAATCATGAGCATTACCGCCGGGCGATCGTTGACGGCGGCTCGGCCCAGCGGCACCTCGGGTCCGTTCTTAACATCGGCGACTTGGTGCAACAGCACGGCAGGTTGTCGACTGCTGTCGACGACCAGCGATCGCAGATTGTCGAGCGACTCGATACGGCCAAGGCTGCGCACCAGGAGACGTTGTCCGCCGATATCGACGTAGCCGCCCGAGGTGTTTGTGTTGGTCGCGTACAGCGCCTCTTCGACTTGGTGCAGAGTAACGTCGGCCTGGCGCAGCCGGTCGGGGTCGACTAGCACCTGCACCTGTCGCTTTCCTCCCCGCTCTCCCCCCATCACAAACACCTGGGCCACGCCCTGGATGTTCATCAGCCGCCGCCGCACGGTCCAATCGGCAATCTGCCGCAATTCGAGCATGCCGGTTCGGTCGCCGGCTGAATCCGCGTCTGGATCCAAAAGCCGTCTCCCGCGGGGAGAGGGTTTGGGTGAGGGCTCAAGCGCTTCGTCCTCCCCCGCTCCGTCCACGTACATGCCCACGAGCATGATTTGCCCCATGATCGAGGAGATAGGGGCCAATTGCGGCTGCACGCCGGGGGGCAACTGGTTTGCCACCACGGCCAACCGTTCGTTCACAATCTGGCGATCGGTGATGATGTCGGTGCCCCACGCGAACTCCACGTAGATGACGGAAACGCCCGCCGCGGCCGATGCCCGCACCGCCTCGACGCCGGGTGCCCCGTTGAGGGCCGATTCGAGCGGAATGTTGATCAGCCGCTCGACTTCCTCCGGCGCCAGCCCCTCGGCTTCGGTGAGGAGCACCACTCTCGGCCGGTCCAGGTCGGGAAACACGTCGATGGGCAGGCGGCGGCTCTGTGGCAGCCCGACGGCGATCACGAGCGCGGCCAGCGCCACAATCAACAGCGGCTGCCGCAGCGAAAACCGAATGATGTGGTTGAGCATGACAGTGTTATTCGCTCAGTATTGTGATCGTCCGACAATCTCGCTGCCAACAACCCAACGATGCGTCATCGCCTGACGCAGAGACACGGGGGATGTCACGGGACGTCCGCCCTCACTCAGCCCTCACACAAATCCTCACCAAGAGCGAGACGGATTCTTCGGCGTTCCACTCCCAACTAACAACGGACCACTGACAATCAACAACTGACCTGCTCAATGACTATGTGTGTGCGGTGCTACCGGCCCAGCCGCTCGATTCAACAGCGCAAGCTGCAATTGGTACGCGCCGGTCATGGCCAACGAGGCCCCTTCGAGCCAGGCGTCGTCTTCGTCGAGCACCACGACGTTCGCGTCGCGATACGCGACCGTAACGGGTCGTCGCACGATCGCCTCGCCGCCGACCTGGAATACGTAGTTCTCCAGCCCGTCCTGCGCTACGGCGCTCGTCGGCACAACAAGCCGCTTGGCCGGCGCCTCGAGCGGCACGCGCAGCTCGAATCGTTGGCCGGGCAGAAATCGCCAGTCGGCGAACTGCCCCGCCACGTTAGCGCCACGACGAGGTTCGTTCTCCAGGGCAACATAGAATCGCGCGGAGCGCGAGTGCGGTTCGACCGTCGGATCGACGTACACGATTCTCAGCGGTTGCGACAAGGTGACCGGCCCTTCTCGCTGGTGCATCATGGCGGTAACGGGCCAGCCCTGGTCCATCGCGCGGCGAACGGCCGAGAGATCCTGCTCGAATGCGCTCCCCTCTAAAAACAGGCTGCTAAAGTCGGCCAACCGGCACAGTA
>CAYQAJ010000349.1:0-4749 GCA_964415245.1 uncultured Pirellulaceae bacterium
GCCGGCAGGCCGGGGCTTTTCTTGCGCGCCATCACGATGTGAACACGAATTTCGTCAACAGCCAGTATTCGCCGTAGGTTAAGAAACCGCAAGCGATGAAGTATGCCGATATCGGCAGGCAGCCGATCGCGCCGGTCGTATCCGTGCCCGCCAAAAGTCGCACGATGCGCGGGATGAATAGGATCTTTAGCACGTCCACGATCGTCTCAACAAACGTCTTCTCCGCCTTGTGCCGGTCGTCGAACACGACCCAGCCAAGGAACAGATATACAGGGATGTTCAAGACGATCAGGATGGCCACAAGCATGGCCGACCTCGGTTCGCGACAAACGCGTCGTTGTACATCGTCCGCGGTTTCCTGCTGTTTGCTTATCGGCTGAAGTCCAGGACTCTCAGCCGGCCGCTGATGCGCTCCAGTGCCCGAAGCAACTCGCCGCGTCGATTCTCCGGCGCAATGAGCAGGAGCACGAGGTGGGTCGGTTTGCCGTCAAGCGAACCGAAGTTCACGCCGTCGGTCGCAAATCCCCACGTGCCGACCAAATGATCGATCGAATCGTGTCTACAATGGGGAACGGCGACGCCGCGCCCGATGGCCGTCGTGCCCATTCGCTCGCGCTCCACGATTCTCGCGACGATCTCTTCGCGTTGTTCCTGTTCGATAGCGCCCGCGTCGGCAAGTCGGCCCACTAGCACTTTGATCGCCTCCTGGGCCGATGAGCAGTCGAGTTCCGAAGCAGCGGCATCTTCGCACAGGAACGGAAGGTCGCGCTTCAGCGCCGCCATGCGGAACCACACCAAGCTGCCGCAATGCGGGCACGGCGCATCTCCCGGCGGGATCGTCGGGTCGATCCGCATCTCGTTGCCGCAAACCGGGCATTGCTCGGGAAAACCTTCCGGCGTTCGCGATGCGGGAAGGGGCAAGGCGGTCGATTTGCCGAATGCGCTGTCGACGGACAGGAGCGGGCTTCAGGCCACAGCGCCGGCGCGGCCGGCTGACGGCCGCCGCGCTTGGCCCAGCGGCATTTGATTGTCCACCCTCGCCGCGGGCAAGGCAACCGAATCTGCCGGAAAACAGAACTCGGTCTCTTCCACCCAGGCCCCGGCGAGGTTTGTCCGTCGATGCCGCCAGGGAGCCTGGAACACCCGCTTGGCCGTGGCATGAGGATCGTGGCCCGGCACCCTCGCGTGACGCAGTACCACGGTTCCCCCCGGCCTGATAACGCGGCTGACCTCGCGCAGGGCGGCCGCCGTGAGAGGCGTCCGTTCGACGATGATCCGGTCGACGCTGGCCGCAGGCAGCGGAATGGCGTCGGCCCGGCCGAGAATGAGACGCGGTATCGGGGCGCCGCGCTCCGGGCCAAGCGTCTTGTGCGGGCTGGGGTTGAGGTTCCAGGCGCCCGCGTGTCGCCCCTCACCGCCGATGTCGAGGATGAAAGTCATTGCCTGGCCGTCAGGCGGCGGAATGGAATCCGGAGACGGTCGCGACGGCACGCTAGTGCCGGGTCATACCAGCGGAACTTCCCCGCCTGCTATCGACATCTCGTAGACCACAAGCTGTTGCAACTCACGCAGGTTGTACTCTTGCACCGTGACGGCGGGGATCGGCGCCGTCCTCCCGCGCCGGCGGAATTCCTGCGGCGTCCACCCGTCGCGGATGGCCCGACACTGCGAGACGATCTCGGAGGGGGTGGGGTTGTAGTTCCGGCTCCGCCTCGGGGCCGATGGCTGATCGAGTTTCATTGCCGGTTCCTCTCTGCTGCCCTGATAGGGACGAATGGAGCGGGTCCTGGTGGACCCGGCGGGGGCCCTCGCCGCCAAGCAGGGTCGCAACTCGCGTGCCGAAGGGGCGCCAGGCCACACTCCGGGTGCGCCAACTCCCACCCTCTGTCGGTGAAACTGGCTCAAAACTGCGGTTTTTGCGCCGCTCGTGACGCGCGAGAGACTTGCGTGTTTTTGCCTTTACCGGCCAATGCCCGAAGTGCGCGACTGTTTCAAGATGCTGCGCCACGCCCCGCGAGCGTATCATTTTGAGGCGCTGCGATGGCAGACGCCGCGAGAATTGGCCACCGCGACATCGGCTGGCCCCTAAAACTCCGCGCCGTAAGGATGCGAAGGGGGCATCGAATGCGAAAGCCGGTGAATCGCGTGGGGACGGTGCCTACGATGCCGCCTGGTCGCCGTCCGTGCTGTTGCGTGCCGAACCGCTGTGCGGCGGGCTCACCACCTCAATCTGGTTGTCGATGCGCTCGACACTTGGCAGATCGCGCACGAGCGTCTGGGCCACCTGTTTGAGATAGAACGAGGACAGGCATCCACGCAGAGTCAGCACGCCATCGTGATAGGTGCAGCCAACGTCTCGCAGCGCGCGGTAGCTGCTGCGCTGAAACTCGCATGCGGCGAGCCCGGCGATCTTCACGTCGTGATGTGTCAGGCAGGCCGAGGTGTGGGCGATTGTCGGATGGCGGGTAATCATGGCCGACGCCGTGAATGAAACGGTCGCGTGGCGGTGCTGCTTTCGTTGCCCTCGGTTTGCGGCGAAGGCTGTGCCGCTGCATTGGCGGGCAAACGCTGCCACCGTTCAAACGGACGGTCCGCCAGGAACCGCGGGAGATAACGCAGGCGCCATGTCGCGGGGACGATCAGGTCCACCAAGTCACATGGGCCGCGTCAATGGGCTTCGCGCCCGATGTGGCCGTTCCGCCATGAAAGGGCCACCGAACTCAGAGCATACTGGCTGACTGTCCCTTGTCAAGTTGACTCTGCGCTACCTTACGTGGCTTGGACCTTTTGGGTTCAAAGGAACTCAATTGCCGCCGCGCGCCATTGTGCGCGGTGCGCGCTACCGGGCGCGCACGGCTGTTTTGCTCGGCCGCCCAAGATGGACTCCCAGGACCGCTCATTCGCGATTCCGTCGTCACGACCCGGCGCATTTACCCGCATCGTCGGCATAGGACACATCCAGCCATGGCCCAGGGACCATCCGCAAGATGCTGGCACGTCGATTGCATTATTGAGCGGTGACGTGTCAGCACCTCTGCAAACGGACTTGGGCCAGGCGGCGACGACAGCTTGTCCGTAAAGCCGTCGTGCTAGCAGAGCCCCTCGCGAGTATCGTTGCGGAGTCCGTTTGTAGAGGCAGTCATTTCGACCGACCAGGCGAGCAGTTTTCCGGTGTAGGGAGGGTGATTCCTATGGCCACGACATCACTGCATGACATGGCATCGGACCAAGCGCACGGCGACGACGAACACTACGTGTGGACGCACGTCTTCGGCAGCGACGCGCGGAAGAAACTTCTCAACGAGGATGTGGCTGCCGGTAGAAGCGTCGGCGCGGTGCTCTTCACCGTGCTGGCGTTTGGAATCGTGCTGGCGATCATATCGGTGCTTATCGCATCGGCGTGACGCGGTGGCGAGCGTCGTCCCAAAGGGCCATCACTAAACTTGTACGCTGCCAAGGCGCGACGACCGCCGGGATTCATGGTACAGGACTGCCGGGTCAGTTCGCTTCACCCAGCGGGGGAGGGCGCGTGTCGCCGCCAGATTCTGCCGGCGACCTGAGACGTGAATCGGCTGTCGATTTGCCGGCAAGGTCGGTACAATCACGGGCGCCGGCCCGAGGAGGCGCCATAAGCGTGTCGCGATGGAGCGGCGGCGGTGTCGAGCAAGTGTGAGGTACCCATGAAACGATTCCAGCGGATCCTTGTCTCCATCGATACCCGTCGCGAAGATCACCCTCCCCTGCGGTGGGCGACGCTGCTGGCCAAGCACACGGGAGCTTCTCTCACACTCATCGACGTCGTGCCGGCGTTTTCATGGACCATGCGGCTGGCGATGCGCGATCATGAGCACGTAACCAGGTTGTTGGTTGATGAAAAGCGCGAACAACTCGACGCGCTGGCTACCCCGCTGCGAAAGAAGGGTCTCAAGGTAGAGACCAAGGTGTTCAGCGGACGTTCGTCGAGCGAGATCATCCGCGAGGTGCTGCGCGGCAAGCACGATCTGGTCGTCTGCTTGCCAAAAGGCGTATCGAGCCGTCGGGAAGGAATACTTGGTACAACCGCACTGCAGCTCTTGCGCAAGTGCCCGTGTCCCGTATGGATCGTCAAGCCCGACTTGAAGCCGAGGATTCGGCACGTTTTGGCCGCAGTCGACCCGGCGCCGCACGATGTCGCACGCTCGGAGTTGAACGACACGCTCCTCGATCTGGGCAAGGCGATTGCCACGGCGGAGAAAGCTCGGCTGAGCGTGCTGCACGCCTGGTCAATCTACGGCGAGAGCATGCTGCGATCCCGCCTGATCGAAGAGGAATTCCGTCAAGTCGAGGAGAACACACGCACCGAGATCGAGCGTGCCTTCGACGAGCTGTTAGCGCGCCACGGCATGAAGATCGGCGATCCCGACGTGCATTTCGTAAAGGACGAGGCGGCTCGAGCGATGGCGCGGCTTACCGCCAGCGGCGACGTCGACCTCCTGCTGATCGGATCAACGGCCCGCTCCGGCGTGGCCGGGGCGGTAATGGGTAACACGGCCGAAAAAATCGTCGACCAGGTCCCCTGCTCGATCCTGGCGCTCAAGCCGAAGGGATTTGTCTCACCCGTGACGCTGGACGAGTCGTAAACCTGGTCATCGCGACCGCGCCGCGGCGACCGCTACAGCCCCAAGATGCTCTTGAGCGCTTCGTCCTTCTCGGGTCCCGACAGGAAGTCGAAGGCGCGAAAGTAGCGCGGCTGCTGGTCCTCGGTCGTCG
>CAYQAJ010000350.1:0-4727 GCA_964415245.1 uncultured Pirellulaceae bacterium
CCGCCGATGGCGCGGCCGTTCGGGTCGTCGGTGAGTGTGTACGACTTGCCCACCTCGGGCAGGATTTCCTCAAGCAGAAATCGGGCGTACTGGTCGCTGAGCGAGTCGTACTCGAAGCTGCGGTTGCTGCGGGGTTTGTCGCCTTCCTTTTCGGGCGGAAAGACGCCCGGGTTGATGAAGATGCCGATGGTGACCGGCATGTCGCCCTTGGCGATGAGGTTGTCGAACACGACGGGCACGCGGAAGTCGCCGTTCTCGTTCACGTACGCCTGACCGTCCTGAAACACCATGACGCAGGCCGGGTGCGCGGCGTCGTACTGCGCCGGCACGTAAACCCAGTAGTCGCGCACCGTGCCGGGAAAGACCTTGCTGTCTTTCCACTCGTGCTTGGTGACGGTGCCGCGGGGCACGCCTTCCTGACGCTGCGAGTCGGGGCCGAGTTGGTAGTCTTCCGCCATGACGACTCCCGTGGACAGAGTCAGAGGAAGCATGAGTGCTGGAATGAGCAAGGCAAGCAAGCGGACGCGGCCGAAGGGAGCAGTGCGGGTCATCATGAGGTACCTCGGGATTTGATGGAGTGCTCAGACGTTCTATCGCGGAGCGAACGGCGACTTGGCCAGACTGACGACTTGGCCAGACTAACGTGGGCGTGACCGCGGCTCAAGCGCCGAGGAGCGGGAGGTTGGATATCGATGGTGATTCGGGCGGAGCGCAAAACCGCAAGCGACGGGGAAAGCTGATGGCGGTTCCAACGCACCGCGAAGGTCGCGGCGGGCGAAACCGCAAGCGAGGGGCAACGCGGACGGCGGTCAATCCCTATTAGGGAAAACGGCAGGGACAGCCACTCGATTTGACGATGCGCCGGCTGTGACCTAGCCTTGCGCTAGCGGCCGATGCGGCGGGCACTCCGGGCGTCGGCGGCGATTCGAGGAGCCCCCCTCATGCAGACCGACTCGCTCCCTCAGCTTGAACCGGCCGCGAATTCCACGCCGCAGCGGCACACGATTCTCATCATCGACGACGACCACGACCAGGTCGACGTACTGTCGCATCGACTGCGGAGCCAGGGATTCGAGACCCGTTCGGCAGAATCGGGCCAACGGGGAATCGACCTGGTGCACGAGCATCGGCCGCACCTGGTGATCCTCGACCTGCGGCTGCCCGACGTCGACGGGTTTTCGATCTGCCAGCAGCTTGCCGACGACCCAACGACGTGCGCGATTCCCGTGATCATCGTTAGCGGCATGGTGCGGCCCGACATCATTCGCCGGTCGCGATCCGTCGGCTGTCAGTACTACGTACGCAAGCCGTACGACCCCAACGCGCTGCTGCTGTTGATTGAGAACGCTTTGGGCTAGTCGCACTCTCAGTAGGCAGCAAGGCGGCGAGAGAAGCGACGGGCGTCTCCGGACGGTTTTCGGATAGCCTCTCAGTATGCGGCAAGGCGGCGAGAGAAGCGACGGGCGATCGCGCCCACGTCGGGCACGCGCCGCTCGCTTCCTTCGCATTTTTTCCTGACAGCCGCCCCAATCGTTCGGCGGTGCGCCGTCCGACGCCCCGCCATGCGTCGGCTTTTCTGTGGTGGGTACTGGCTTCTGCGTTGCGAGCGCGATATGAACGCCGGTATCGGGCCGCCTTCTCGTCCGCGCCCGAATCCCGACGGCATGGCTGTACCTATCTGTTACGAATGGCACAACGACGCAAAGACGAAAGGGCGGATCCATGAAACGAACGACTCAGCTTGCAATGGCAATCGTCGTGAGCACGATTCTACTGGCCGCTCACGCTTCGTCGGCCCAGGACTGGCCCCAGTGGCGCGGCCCCAACCGCGACGCCAAGGCGACGGGCTTCAAGGTGCCCGGCACCTGGCCCACCGAGTTGACCAAACAGTGGTCGGTTGAGGTCGGTAACGGTGTCGCCACACCCGCGCTGGTCGGCGACAAGCTCTACGTGTTCACGCGCGACGGAGCCGACGAAATCGTTCGCTGTCTGAATGCCGAAACCGGGGAAGAGGTATGGAAGTACGGATACGAATCGCGTCCCGCCGACGGCCCCGCCGGTCGATTCCCCGGTCCTCGCAGCTCGCCCACGGTAAGCGACGGCAAGGTCGTCACGCTCGGCGCGCGGGGAAACGTAACCTGTCTTGATGCCGCCAACGGCGACAAGCTATGGGAAGTGGTCGAAATTAAATCCTGGCCCCGGTTCTTTACGGCGAGCTCGCCCGTAATTGTCGACGGCCTGTGCATTTTGCAACTTGGCGGTGGCCGCGACGGCGCCATGGTGGCGTACGACCTGGCCACCGGCGAGCAGAAATGGAAGTGGACCGGCGACGGCCCCGGATACGGCTCGCCCGTGCTCGTCTCGGTCGACGACACCAAGGCCGTCGTCGCATTGACCGACCGGAGCATCGTGGGGGTCGGTCTGGCCGATGGAAAACTCCTGTGGCAGACCGCCTATGCCGCTCCGTCGCGCGGCTACAACGCCTGCACTCCGATCGTCGACGGGCAAACGCTGCTCTACGCCGGGTCGGGCCGCGGCACGAAAGCGGTCAAGTTCGCGGTAGAGGGGGAGAAGCTAGCCGCGAGCGAAGTCTGGAGCAACGACGCAAACTCCGTGCAGTTCAACTCGCCCATCCTAAAGGACGGCCTGGTCTTTGGCATCACCAACGATGACAAGCTGTTCTGCATCAACGCCGAGACCGGCGAGACGGCCTGGACCCAAGCGTTCCCCGAGCGCAGCCGCCAGCGAGGCTACGGGTCGATTGTCGACGCCGGCTCGGTTCTGGTGGCCCTTACGCCCGCGTCGCAGCTCGTGGTGTACGAGCCGACGGCCGAGGAGTTCAAGCAAATCGCCAGCTACAAGGTCGCCGAAAGCGAGACGTTTGCGTACCCGATCCTGTCGGCGGGCCGCATCTTCATCAAAGACCAGAATTCGGTAACGCTGTGGACGACGGAATAGGCGAAGGGTAGCGGGCCCCGTAGTAGGTCGCGCTTGCCGAGCGGGACCTTTCCCGCTGCCGCACCGAGCCTCATGTTCAGGTCCCGCCCGGCAGACGGGACCTACCCGCGCTCGGCACGCGAAACGATACGTGCGGGCGTCACCGCACCTTCGCGATGCCGGTAATCGCGTAGCCGGGATACATCCGCATTGCCTGGGCGGCGGCCACTTCGCTGTTTCGCCCCGGCACCACGACCCACACCGGCACACCGAAACCCGGCGCGAGATGGACCTCCCACAGGTCGGTCACGCCCGCATCGACCGCCAGCAGTTGGAGCTGCATCAGGGCGATCTGCCGGTCCATCGCCTTGTCGCGCTGGTACTGCTCGGCCATGGAGCGGACCATCATGTCGTGCTGGGCGCGCTCCTGGTCGTCTTTCTCCGTGGCCAGCCACTGCTCCCAGCCGGGCTTCAGCACCTTCAGGTCGTCGTCGGAAAAGAAGAAGAAGGGGATGCCGTACTCGTCGCCGCTGGCCAGCTCGAGCATCACCCCTTCGCACACATACTCGTGAGGCTTGCCCCCCTGTTTGCGCACCCACTCGAGGAACTCCTTCTCGTCGGCGAAGCTGATCCCCTCGTGATGGGCCACGATCTTCGGCACCATCTTTTGGTAGATCTCGGGCAGGTTGTCGAACACGCGATCGTTCACGTACACCCTGCCCCGCCGCCGCTGGACGACGATCTCCTTGCGCCCGTAGCTCACCACGCGGCCCGCGACCTTGAAATCCCCTCGCAAGGTCCAGGTCTGCGTTTCGTCGGCCGAACGGCGTGAGACTTCCGCGGCTTCCTTCGACTCAAGGTATTTCTGGTCCGCCTCGGAAAGCCGCTCGATCGGAACGGCCACCATGTCCCCGTCCTTCTTCTTGACGACGACCGTCGTCGAATCGAAGCCGATCAACTCGGCCTCAATCGTGTATTTGCCCGTCGCGTCGGTCCAATCGCGAGCAAACGAAGCAGGCACCATGCTGACCATCAGGCCCAGCCAAATCGGAAATACTGTGCGGAACATGTGTGGGCTCCTATTCGACGAACGGAGGGACTCCGGCCATTCTTTGGTGGCAGACACAGTACGATTCGCAACGGCCCCCCGGTGGGCACTTTGATGGGTGGGATGGCGACCCCACGATCCATTGCACGATATGCAAGAGATTCTTCCCCCATAATACGCCCCACGCAGGGGGGCGACAATCGTTGCGCAAGAGAACACTGGATTCGGCCCAACTCTTCGATGCGACTTGCCCGCCGCGGGTTACTTGCTGGAATTCATACTCCCCGTGGACACCGAGGGGATGTTGCCCCCCATGGTGTCGTTCTGCTAAGCTGCGTGTTGCTTCGGCCCGGGCGAGTGTCGCGGCGCTGCGTGCCCGCAAGAATCCGCTCGTGCCGATCGTTCGAGAATCAGGCAGCGGCGCGCGGCCGATGTGTCAACGAGTGCGGAGCTAAAGGTGGGAACCAAGAAAACCGGCAAAGGGCGGCGCAAGTTGGGACGAAAGAAGCGCCGCATGCGCGCCAAAATCCGCCATCGCAAGAGGTAGCCCGCACATTTGTCGCTGCTTCTCGTTGTCGACTCGTCTCGCCCGCGCTCGGCGAGCCGTCGTTTGGCGTGAACTCGTGATTGATCATCCGTCGTTGCGCGGCGGGCCGCTGATCGCGCCCGTGAAGGGCCCGCAATCGGTTTATTCAGGACGTGCGACAACGATACGACGATCCGTATCGCTCGTGATCGGCTC
>CAYQAJ010000351.1:0-4724 GCA_964415245.1 uncultured Pirellulaceae bacterium
GCCGCTCCGCGACCTGTTCAAGGACGAGGTGCGGCGACTGGGATTGGAGCTGGGCCTGCCGGAAGATTTGGTGTGGCGGCACCCGTTCCCCGGTCCGGGCCTGGCCGTTCGCTGCCTGGGAGAAGTTACGCGTCCGCGTCTCGACGTGTTGCGCGAAGCCGACGCCATCGTCGTCAACGAGATCAAGGCCGCCGGTCACTATCGCCAGACCGCCCAAGCCTTTGCCGTGCTGTTGCCTGTGCAGAGTGTGGGAGTGATGGGCGACGCCCGCACGTATGAAAACGCCGTCGTCATCCGCTGCGTCAACAGCGACGACTTCATGACGGCCGACTGGACCCGGCTCCCCTACGAGCTCCTGGCCCACATCTCGACCCGCATCATCAACGAGGTGCAGGGTGTCAACCGGGTGTGCTACGACATCAGCAGCAAACCCCCCGCCACCATCGAGTGGGAGTGATGATCGGCGGTTAGATGCCACGCGCTTCCGACCAGTTAGCCGCGACGCGCAGCGGAGCGCGTTCGGGACGCAGCGCGCAAAAAGAGAGCGCCGCCGTGGGGAAAGCGGACGCTCTCGACATGCTCTTATCACCCAACGGCGCCGCGTCTGCGGGGCGAGCTGGCGGGGATGCTCGGGACCGACGCCGTTGGGCGGTTGGCAAGGATTTGACGGCGGTGCGTGAACCGCCGCAAATACGAATCGGATCGAACGCAGCGGTTGTGTGACCTTTTTCGACCCCCAGCGCACAGCCCGAATAACGCCGGGAATCACTACAGCCCGCAATGTTTGCCGCCGCGCGGGCCAGCGGCAATTCCCGGCCTCCCAGCACTTTACGAACGGCCGCGGAATCGGCGATCCGCCCCGGAGGGGGCATTCGTTGCCCCGCCTCTGCACCGCACGTATCATGGGTCTCGCCGCGGAGTTGGGGAGGCACGCCGCCGGTACCCGACAACCCGCCAAATTGGCCTACCGTCGCCACCTCGATCCCAGGCCGCCCGCCAAGGAGTTTCGTCATGAACACTCGCCGCACGTCTCGTCGCCAATTCCTGAAGAGCAGCGCCGCCGGCGCCTCCGCCATCGCATTGGGGGCCGCGCTGCATCCTGTGGCCTACGCGGCCGAGCCCGAGGACAAGTGGATTAGCTTGTTCGACGGCAAGACGCTCAAGGGCTGGCACAAAAATCCCCAGCGCATCGGCCACGGCACCGGCGGACTGTGGGAGGTGGTCGACGGCGTCATCACCGGGCAGCAGGATCCGCCCGGCTCGGGCAACGGCGGCATCCTGCTCACCGACCGCAAGTTCGGCGACTTCGAGCTGGTGATCGACATGATGCCCGACTGGGGCGTCGACTCCGGCCTGTTCGTGCGCGGCAACGACCGAGGCCAGTGCTTCCAGATGATGGTCGACTACCACGAAGCGGGCAACGTCGGGCACCTGTACGGCGAGGGGACCGGCGGCTTCAACACCCGCACGTTCGACATCAACGGCAAGCTCGACTCCGAGGGCCGGCTTGTGAGCCATTCCACGTCGAACGACAAGAAGCCGGAGGACGTGGGGCTGGTTTCTTCCTGCACGGGCGACCAGTGGGTCGAGGCGTGGAAGGTCGGAGACTGGAACACCGCCCGTGTGCGCGTCGTCGGCAAGTACCCGCACATCACCACCTGGATCAACGACCTGCAGATCTGCGAGTTCCACGGCGACAAAGCTACGACTCCCGGCTACGACAAAGAGAAGGTGTTCGAAGCGCTGAGCGACCGCGGGAGCATCGCCGTGCAGGTGCATGGCGGCAGCGGCGCGTGGCCCAAGGGAGCCGTCTGCCGCTGGAAGAACGTTCGGGTGCGCGAGCTGTAGCGCCAGGCGCAGTTTCTGCACCTTATGGTGTGCGTCGCGCCGTCCATTTCGTCCTTACTGTCCATAACGTCCATTCTCCGATGCGAATTACGCTCCGCGCCGCTCTGTCCGCCGCACTCCTCTTTCTGGCCGCCGCGCCGCTGCCGGCCGAGGTCGTGCGGTTCGAGATCGAGCGGCGCGAGCCGTTTGCCGAAGGCGAGTCGTTCGGCGATGTAGGCCCCTATGAAATCATTGCCGGCCGCGTGTTCTACGCCGTCGAACCGTCGCTGCCGCAGAATGAGCCCATCGTCGACCTGAAGCTCGCACCGCGCAACGAATCGGGTCGCGTCGAGTTCAGCGCCGACCTGTTCATCCTGGCGCCGGTCGACCCTGCGAAAGGCAACGGCGCCCTGATTTACGACGTGAACAACCGCGGTAACAAGCTGGCGCTGCGGTTCTTCAACGAATCACCGGGAGGCAACAATCCCAAATCGCCCGGAAACGGCTTTCTCATGCGGCGCGGCTACACGATTCTTTGGAGCGGCTGGATCGGCGAATTGCTCGAAGGCGACAACCGACTGCGCCTCGCTGCTCCACTGGCTCGCGAAGGCGATCAAAAAATCACCGGCATGGTCCGCTACGAGATGGCGATCGACAGCGACACCAATCGCGTGCCAGCCAGCGGCGCCAACCACGGCGCCTACCGCCCGACTGAGAAAGGGCTGCGAGAAGCCACGCTGACTTGGCGGTTGCGCCCTGGCGACCCGCGCGTGCCGATCCCGCGCGACCAATTCACCATCCACGTTGGCGAAGCGCCCGAAGGCGAGCTTCCGCTGATCGAGTTGGAAGTGCCTGCCGGCCTCGCACGCGGCTACCTGTACGAACTGATTTACGAAGCCGAAGACCCACTCGTGCAAGGCGTTTCTTTCGCCGCCGTGCGCGATCTGGTGGCCGCGCTCAAGCACGGCGAGGGAGAAGGCAACCCGCTCGCGCCCGATGGCAAACCGGCCATCTCGCTCGCTTACGGTTTCGGCGTTTCGCAGAGCGGGCGATTCCTCCGCGAGTTTCTCTACACCGGCATGAACGACGACGAGCATGGCCGCATGGCTTTCGACGGCCTGATGCCACACGTGGCCGGGGGCGGACTCGGCTCGTTCAACCACCGCTTCGCCCAGCCCACCGCGTACGTTACCCAGCGCGAACACCACGACTGGCACACCGACCGCTTCCCGTTCTCGTACGAGCTGCAGCGCGACCCGCTCAGCGACAAGGAAGACAGCCTCCTGCGCCGTGCCGAAGCATCGGACCACGTGCCGCGCGTCATCCAATCGCAATCGTCGACCGAGTACTGGTCGCGGAGCGGATCGCTCGTTCACACCGATCCGCTTGGCGAGCGCGACGCGGTGCTCCCCGACAATGTCCGCTTCTTCGCCTTCGGCGGTACGCAGCATGGACCGAGTGGATTCCCGCCCTCCGCGGGACCCGGCCAGACCCTGGCCAACCCCGCCGACTATCGTCCGCAGCTTCGCGCTCTGTTGGTGGCCCTCGACCGCTGGTGCCGCGACGACGAGCCGCCCCCGCCGAGCGTCTACCCGACACTTGCCGCCGGCACGCTCGTCGACTTTCGCCAGCAGGCGACCGGCTTCCCGGCGATTCCGCACGTCCGCTATCCTGAGGTAATTCAGCAGCCCGACCTGTTGGACCTGGGGCCGCGCTGGGAATCGGAGCGAATCATCGACCGCCAGCCGCCGCTCGCCTTGAAGAGCTACAAAGTACTCGTTCCCCGCTGCGGCGACGATGGCAACGAGCTGGGCTGCCTGCTGCCGCTGGAAGTGGCGGTGCCGCTCGCCACCTATACCGGCTGGAGCTTGCGCAATCGCGAAGTGGGGGCCGAGAACGATCTGGTCGGCCTCAACGGGTCGTACATTCCGTTTGCCACGACGCGCGAAAAACGCGACGCGACCGGCGACCCGCGACTTTCGATCCAAGAGCGCTACGGCACCCTCGGCGCCTATCGCGAGCGGCTAGAAACCACGTGCCGCTCGTACGTCGAGTCGGGCTACCTGCTCGAAGAAGACGTCGCGCCTCTCATCGAGCGCCTCACCAACCAGGCCAAACCGCTGTTCGACGAAATCGGCGGAACGCAGTGACGAAAGACTCGCGCACGCGACCACGGTCACTTCCGCGCAGGCGGGAATCCATGCTTCTCGTCAGTTGTCAACTCTTGGTGGACATCTCCCTTCCGCGCTCGTGGCGCCCTCGCGGTACTATCTTCCGACGAAACGCGGGAGACGGAACGGCCAAACCTGGGGCCGCAAATGTCGCTTGTCGGGGTTCGCACAGGAATCGGGGGTATAACGGGCGAAAACGGAGTGGAAAACGGGCGGTAACGCCAACGAGATGTCGCTTAAGGGGTTGCCGACACGAAAGCGACATGCCCACGTGTCGCCCCCGGACGACTTTCCGGCCAACGTGACGAACTCGGCAGAAGGCATTGACGAAACAAATTTTGGGGAAATTTTCCTTGGAGATTTAGTTGCGGCGCCCCCGAAAGACGGCGGTCGCGGTTCGCGCGGCGCGGGAGTAGCGGCAGGTCGGGGTGCGGGGAGCGCTACGGCGGCGACCGGGCCACCATGATCGTACGGCTGAGGGCTTGCATTGTCAAGAGTTGTTAAGTACTTATAATGTACTTCGGCCGAGCCGCGTTGGTTCGGTGCAAGATGCGCCCCGGGATTAGAGCGAGCGAAAAAAGAGCTGCGTCCGGCTCTGTAGAAAACACCTACCATCGGGTGGAATGCTGGAAAACAGGTAGCCGGTTTTCCAGGCGAATCATGCACGCGAGGAAAACACGAAGCAACTCCCTGGAGGGGGTTTTATACAGAGCCGCTGCATCCCCT
>CAYQAJ010000352.1:0-4710 GCA_964415245.1 uncultured Pirellulaceae bacterium
CTGAGTGTGTACGACGCCACGAAGGACGCCGAACCGATGCAGTCGCCGTCGCTGGGAGGAACGCTGTGAACGGAGTCGTGGAGTTCTTTCAATCGCCGCTGGTGGTGCTGGTGATCGCCCTGGTGCTGGGCGCCCTTGGCGTCGTGCTGCTGGTGCCGCACGCCGGGCGCAGGTGGCGGTTGCTCGGATGGGTGTCGGCCGCGGCGTCGGCATTCTTGCTGGGCGCGTCGCTTCCCGCGCTCGATCTGGCGGCTCGGCAGATGTTGTTCTGGCTGGGGGCGGGCACCACGGCGGCCGCGGCGCTGGCGACGATTAGCTTTCGCAGCCCGGCGTACTGCGCCCTGTCGTTTGCCGTCACGCTGTTGGGTACTGCGAGTTTGTTTCTCTTGCAAGGTGCCCAGTTCCTGGCCGTGGCGACGGTCATCGTGTATGCCGGGGCGATTGTCGTCACGTTCCTGTTCGTGCTGATGCTGGCACAGCCGCAGGGGCACGAGTACTACGACCGCATAAGCTGGGGCTGGCTGCCGATTGTTCTGGCCGCGGGCATCGCCGTGGTGGTGGTCGGCGGGGTGATGCACCTGACGGCGCAATCGCTGTCGTCCATACCGTCCACATCGTCCATGTCGTCCACTGCGTCAGGCAACGAGGCGGCCGATACCAACGATACCGCTTCCGACCTGCACGGCGAATCCGCCCCCTCCGCCGCCGGCTTCGACGAACCGAATCAGCACGTTGCCCGATTGGGCGGGCAGCTTTTCAGCATTCATCTTGTGTCGCTCGAAGTGGCCGGCACATTGCTGTTGGCGGCGCTGGTGGGCACGGTGGCCATGTTGATTCAGGCCCGATCGCCCAGCCAGGAGCCATCGGACAGCGAGGAATCAGCGCCGGGAGGCACCGATGCCTGACGCCGCCTTCGCGCAAAACTACCTGGCCGTCGGCGCAGTGCTGTTTGCACTGGGGTTGGTCGGCTTCGTCGTGCGGCGGAACATGATCGTCATGTTCCTGTGTGCCGAGATGATGCTGCAAGGCGTTTCGCTCAGCCTGGTGGGGTGGAGCGGCTACCACCACGACTGGGGCGGGCAGATGCTCGTGCTGTTCGTGGTGGCGGTGGCGGCGTGCGAGGCGGCTATCGCCCTGGTGCTGGTGCTGGTGTTGTTCAAGCGATCGGGCGGGCTCGACATCGCCCTGTGGCACGAGCTGCGCGATCCGGGCCGGCGACCCTTCGTCGACCGCCAGATTCCCGAGGAACGGGACGCGGAGCCGGTTTGGCCCACGCTCACGCCCGCCGGACGCGAACCGGCGGTCGACCAGCAGGAAATCACGCACCGGAGCCGAGTGTAAGGCTGCGACCAGCACACCGCATTGGAAGAAAAAGAGAGAGTCGAGTGTATTTCAAAGCCGTCTCGGAGATGGGGACAGGCACATTTTGCTCCGCGGACTGCGCAAAATGAGCCAGTCCCCGACGGCTTTGAAATACGCGCAGTAGCACATACCTATGGCCGACTGGCTGAGCACGCTTCTGGTCCTGTGCGCGGGTCTGCCGCTGGCGGCAGCCGCGGTCACGGCGCTGTTGGGACCGCGCTGGTTGCGGCAATATGCGCACGTGCCGGTGGTGATCGCGATTGGCGCGTCGCTGGCCGTGAGCGTGATGCTGGCCATCGAGGTCGTGCGAATGCAGAACGCGGGTGCTTCCCCCGGGGCTCCCATGACCGCCGCCGCGTCGGGCGAAGAATCGACGGCGTCGTTCGAGCGGGTCTACACGCTGTGGACCTGGGCCAACGTGCCGGCCGACCCACAATCGGCCGGCAGCGCCGACACGAATGCCGACTCGGCGAGCGGCGTTTCACCGAACAGCGCTTCCCCAGCCGGGTTCCACGTCAGCATCTCTCTTCGCGCCGATGCACTCACCGCCGTCATGCTGGTGATCGTGACGGCCGTGTCGCTGTTGGTGGCCATCTACTCGATCGGCTACATGCACGGCGACCGGGGCTACTCGCGGTTCTTTGCCACGATCGGCCTGTTCGTGTTCTCGATGATCCTGCTGGTGACCGCGAGCAATTTTGTGATTCTGTTCGTGGCCTGGGAGGGGGTGGGGCTGTGCAGCTACTTGCTCATCGGTTTCTGGTACCAGAAACCCGAGGCAGCCGCGGCGGGCAAAAAGGCATTCTTGGTCAATCGTGTAGGCGATTTCGGCCTGCTGTTGGCGGTGTTCCTGATCTGGACCAACTACGGCACGACGCAGTTTCACTCATCCGACCGGGCGCTCGCAGCGTTTCCGCACGTCACGGCAAGTGGCCAAACGCCAAGCAGCGCCACGCCAAACGGAGTGTCGCAGCCCGATCTCAAGTCGATCGACGGTACATCGCGCGATGCCGACGCGCCCGTCGTGCTGGGGCTGTTCGATTCCCGCCGCGTCGCGGCTGGCGACTATCGCACGGGCGGAGTTGGCCTGGCGATCTGCTTGTTACTCATGCTTTCGGCATGCGGCAAGAGTGCGCAGTTTCCGCTGCACGTGTGGCTCCCCGACGCCATGGAAGGCCCCACGCCCGTCAGCGCCCTGATTCACGCGGCCACGATGGTCACGGCGGGCGTGTACTTGGTGGCCCGCTGCACGCCGCTGTTTCTGGTTTCGCCCGACGCCCAGCTTGTGGTGGCGGCGATCGGCGGGTTCACGGCGCTGCTGGCCGCCCTCATCGCCATGACGCAGTACGACCTGAAGCGGGTGCTGGCGTACTCCACCATCAGTCAGCTTGGGTACATGTTCCTGGCGCTCGGCTCCGGCACGCTCGCCGGGATCACGGCCGGCATGTTTCACCTGGTGACGCACGCTTTCTTTAAGGCGCTGCTGTTTTTGGGCGCCGGTAGCGTGATGCACGCCACGGGCGGCATCATCGACATGCGCCGCCTGGGCGGGCTGCGGCGAGCACTGCCAGTTGCGCATTGGACGTTCTTGATTGGCTGCCTGGCGCTGGCCGGCGTGCCGCCGCTGGCGGGGTTCTGGAGTAAGGATGCCATTCTGGGGGCGGTTGAAGAGCGGGCGCATGCGGTTGGCGGCGAGGAAACGCACGTTGCGCTGGCGATGACGACGAACGCTGACGGCGCGCGCGCGGAGGGGGTGATTGCGGTAGCGCCCCCGAGCGCGCTGGCCGCAAGCGGAATGGCGACGGAGTGGTTTCATCTGACTCCGGAACAGGTGGCTCGCGCTTACTGGTGGCTGTTCGGTGGCGCGCTATTCACAGCGCTGTTGACGGGGTTTTACACGTTTCGGGCATACTTCATGACGTTCTGTGGCCCGATGCGCACTCCGATGGTCGGCCACTCGCCGCACGACGATGATGGAGGGCACGCTGCGCACCCAGCCGCCGACGAGCATTCTGCGCACGACGCAGCGTCACACTCGCATGAGCCCGCCGTCATGTATGCGCCGCTGATCTTGCTGGCCGTGGGAGCGGTAGTCGCGGGTTTGCTGCTCGATCAGTCAGCCTTCGGTGGACCCCACCTGTTGGCCGAGTTCCTGGGCCGGGCGCCATCGCTGGCGGTCGGCGCCGCCGGCGGCCACGTCGGACTCGAGTTCGACCCGCTTCTGGCGGGCCTCAGCGCGCTGGTCGCATTGGCGGCGATCGGCGCCGCGGCGTACCTGTATCTCGGCGATCCGCGCGACATTCAGCGGCTTACGAGTCTGCTGCGGTTCGATTGGCTCGATCGGGTGGCCGACCGCCAGTGGGTGGCCGAACTTCGGCGTCGGCCGTGGGTCGTTCGCTTGGAAGCCGGGGCCAACCGCGTGGGGCTGGGGTGGCTGGCGGCGATTTTGGGCACCGTGTTTCTGCTCGTGGTGCTGTTGGTCACGACGCCGCTGATGCTGCTGCCGCTAGTGTCGCCCTACCGGCTATCGTTTCACAAGTTCTACTTCGACGAAATCCATAGCGCCCTGATCGTCTGGCCGCTGCGGGGCATTGCCGCGGTGTGCGGTTGGCTCGACCGGTGGCTGGTCGACGGCACGGTCAACACGGTGGGGCGAGTTCCGCCGGCCGTGGGTTCAGTGCTCAGGCGTCTGCAAACGGGCCTCGCGCCGCTGTACGCGCTCTCGATGCTGATAGGGACGCTGCTGCTGGTGATCGTTTGGTTATTGGTTCCACGGGCGTGAGGCAAGACGAGGCTTTAAGGTGATTCGAATGCAGAGTGAAGAATGCAGAATGCAGAGTGAGCAGAGACGCGAACGGAGAGCTGGGTACCGAGTACGGGGTACTGAGTACGGTGTACAGCGTGCGGCACGTCGAAAACTCGCGTGGGATAGTTTGCGATGATGGAAATGTCTGGATTGCTCGTGCTTACCATCTTCCTGCCGCTGGCGGGCACATGCGCCATCTCTCTACTTGCGCCGCTGGGCGCGAAGACCGTGCGCAGGGTGGCGCTGGGAACTTCACTGATCACACTTGCGGCCGCGTGTGTACTGGCCGCGCAGTTTCCCGCCAACGGGGTGGGAAGCGAAAACTACGCCGTAACCGAAATTGGCTGGCTCGGCGCCGCCGGGCTCGACGTGCGGTTCAGCGTGGGGCTTGACGGTTTGGGGCTGTGGCTGTTCTGCCTCACCGCCCTGCTCACGGTGACAGCCATTTTGGTGAGCTGGAAGGCGGTGACCGACCGCGCCCCGCTGTTCTACGGGATGCTGCTCGCGTTGGAGTTTGGCTGCCTGGGGGTGTTCACGGCCCG
>CAYQAJ010000353.1:0-4698 GCA_964415245.1 uncultured Pirellulaceae bacterium
TTCTCGGCCAACTGCATCAAATCCTGGAAGGTGAAGGCCGTGTTGTCGGCTTTCGTCAGCGGGCGGCGCAGCCGGGTCTTGTTGTCGGGATCGCTGGCGACTTCGAGCTTCCAGGTGTCGCGCGTCAGGCCGGCTTCCTGCCGCTTGGCGTCGTCCAAGGTGTGCGGCAGCGGGTTGCCCCGCGAAACGTCGCGGAAGTCATCCGGTTTCGTCAGCCAGGTTTCGAGGTCGTCGAGAGCTTTCTGCAATGCGGAGTCACGTTCGGCTCCTCGGGCCAGCAGTGGCAGCGCACTCATGGCAGCCACGCCGGCCATGCCGCAACGGAGGAAAAAGCGCCGAGTGAGACTCGTGTGCTGGGCGAGGAAGTCTGCGGATTCAGGATTCATCGTTCGAGGCCTTACGATTAGCAGGGCGACCAGCGTCTGATTTCGGCGGCACCGGAAATCAATCCAGGCCCGCCGTATCGCGTTTATAACATGCCACGCTCGCGAAGGCCGGGATGGTCGGATTCGCGGCCGGCTCGTGGTGTGCAGCTTCGCACGGTCGAGCGAGCAGATTCGCACGTTTCCCCGCACGCTTTACAGTTTTAGCGTGGGGTCGAGCCATTGGCACGGGGAGTGCAACATCGACGTGCCACAACTTAGAGGCTATCCGAAAACCGTCGGGGACTGGCTCATTTTGCGAAGCGGGCGACGAGTTGGCTCGCTCTCATTGCACAAATCGCGGAGCAATATGTGCCTGTCCCCCTCTCCGGGCAGTTTTCGGATAGCCTCTTACCAGGAGCTTGGCCATGACGAATCCACGTGATCGAACCCTCCACGACCGGATCCGCCAGGAACACGAAGAGCTGCGCGAGTTGTTAGGTAAAGTACGTCGCACGCTGGCGCAGCGGCTCGGGTCCGCGGCCAGCGTCGCGGAGATGCTGCAGTCACTGGACGGCCACCTTCAAGAGCACTTCGACGAGGAAGAAGGACTCGACGGTTTTTTCGACGAGGTTTGCTCGCAGGCTCCGCGACTCTCGGAACGAGCTGAAGCACTTAAGCAAGAACACGCCTGGCTGAGCAACGCGCTACGCGAATTGGTTGAGTGCGCCGACGAACCTGGGTGCGACGATTGGTGGCAAGAGCTGGAAAGGAAATTCCACGAATTCAGCAGAGCGGTGATGCAGCACGAAAGCAAAGAGAACGAATTGCTGCAAGAGACCTACGGCGATGACATCGGTTTGGCCGACTAAGAGCTTATCTAAAAGCCGTCGGGGACTGGCTCATTTTGCGCAGTCCGCGGAGCAAAATGTGGCTGTCCCCTTCTCTGAGACGGTTTTTGGATAAGCTCTAAACGTGCGTGGCGAATCGCTTCAACGGCTCCGCCTGGATCGCAAGTAGGCGGTTGCTGCACGCACTTCCCAGTTCGCGGATGCGGTGCGCTAGCGAAGAGACGTCGGAGCGCGGCCACACCGTTACCGGCATGGCCATGGGATCATCCGTGACAACGGCCAGAATCGACGGATCGCGCGTCGCCATCGGTTCGCTTCCCACGCTCGCCCGCCAAACTTCAACCTTGGGAGCTGTCGTTTGGCAATCCCCCTCGACGAGCACAAGATCACAATCGGAAAACATCCTCGCCAGCCATTCGTAGCGGGCTGAGGCAGGTTCCCGGGAAACCTGCGGCCGAAAGACGGCGCTCATTCCAGGCGAAAGAATGCCCACCGCAACTGCCCCTGCCTGCCGGTGCTGGTGCGAATCTTTGCCGGGCGTGTCCAATTCATGGTGATGGTGCGTGTGCTTGATCGTGCCGACTCGACAGCCGAGCGAGGAAAGATGCTCCACCAGTTCCACCATCAGCGTTGTCTTGCCGCTGTTCTTGCGGCCAATGATGTGAATGCGCGGCGGCACGCGCACCGAATGCTGCTCGCGACGATTCATCGAGCCCACTCCGCTACTCGGAAAGCATCAAATCTTGCCAGATCGTGACCAGCTTCTTCCCGTCGCGGTCGCGTTGCGATCCGTCCCAAACGGCCACCGCGACCGACGCGCGACAGCCCGGTGCAAGCGAGACTCCACCATTTGGATCGACCGACAGCGGGCGAGTCATGACGACGGTCCAGCGTCCGTCGATCCATTGGCCGCGTGCTTCGACGAGCGCGTTGGTGGGGATGCGAAACGTCACGCTACCCGGGCCGCCGGCGGTCAGCGTGGAACCACCGGACTCGCCCGCCGTTGGCACGATGGGGTTCCCGACGGCGCGCGCCGGGAGCGATATGTCGGGTTGCTCGACCGTGAGTGCACCCGGGCGGTCCGATTCGGCGGTGTCCACGGCGTCTTCACTGAAGGGGTAGATGTCAACGACCGCGTCGGGGTAGACGTCTTCCACGGCCAACGGCGTTCCTTGCCGATCCGCGTCCCAGTACCACACGTCGACCGGCGACTTCGGATCGCCCATGCCCAGGAACGGCTCCGCCTCGCCGCGAAAGAGTTCGACGGCCACGGCGTCTTTGAACGACTCGCTGCGGGCCACGTTTTGGTCGGACGTGTCGTCTTTCCACGACAGCCGCAGGGCGAGTGTGGTGCCGTCGTGTACGGCTTGAACCTGCATGTTCGGGTCGGCATCATTTCGCCACCACAGCGGTGTCATGCGAAGCT
Source organism: uncultured Pirellulaceae bacterium (assembly GCA_964415245.1). Taxonomy (GTDB): domain Bacteria; phylum Planctomycetota; class Planctomycetia; order Pirellulales; family Pirellulaceae; genus CAYQAJ01. The sequence goes on from CAYQAJ010000353.1 coordinate 2,640, forward strand.
CGACTGAATCCGCGTCGCTCCACTCGCTGGCGCCGATAGCGGCGGGTATCGCACCGACGCGTGTCGCGACGATTTGTTCGCGCCGCAGGATGGCCCGCTGCCGCGCCTCTTCCGTGGACAGCGAGCGCACGAAGTGCACCAGATCGACGGTTTCCTCGGGAGTAAGCTGCTGCGAGCTGGGCATCGGCGTGCCGGGCATGCCGTACGCCGTTCGCCGGTACAGCGAAGCGGGATCGTGACCGCCTTTGAAGATGCCCAGCGTGAAATCGCGCGGCCGCGTGGCGTACCCTTCGTCGTCGACCATTGCCTGCTGGCCGTCGCCCTTGCCTTCATTGCCGTGGCAAGACTGGCAGCTCTGCTTGACGTAGATCTCTTTGCCGCGGGCAATCGCCTCGTCCGTCGCCGGCGAGACCTCCGGCACTTCGGAGGCGGCGCCGGGAGTCGTTCGCCGCTCGACGAAATCGGCAATCTGCTGCTGCATTTCTTCCTCCTGGATTTCGTCATCCGTCAGTCCTTCTTCCTCCTTGAGGATCATGACGTACTGCTCACGGGCGCCTTCGCGTGCCAGTCGCACGACTTCATCGACCAGCAGCTTTCTATCTCCGTCGCTCAAATGCGACCATGGTGGCATTGCCGAACCGGGCATCCCGCGTTCTAAGACGGCTTTCAGATCGTCGGCCGTGGGAACGCGATTGGTGGTGCTCACCAATCGAAACTTGCCCAGGCGGAAGTCGCGCGGCTTGGGGAACAGGTAGGCGGCCGCAATGCCTTTGCCGTCTCCTTGTTCGCCGTGACAGGCGGCGCAGTGCTGCAAGTAGAGTTCGCGTCCTTTGTTGGCCGCCGCGGTTTTATCGGTGTCTGCCGCGCTGGGCGCGGTGTCGCCGGTCTGCTTCTGCGTCTTCGAACCGTTGGGCTTAGCCACGTCGGGCGGGCGAGAACGCTGGCACGATAGCCCCATCACCAGCACCCCCACGAGGACCAGGCCACCCAGCGCTGCCGCGCCACTCCCTCGCAAGCCGCCATCATGTGCGTCGGTCTGATTCATGGCCGCATCTCCGCGACGTTGGATTCCGTGAAGCCAGCGACATTATGCCAACGGTGTGGGTGCGGGCATATTCCATACCATTCCTTGGGAACGACTACCTTTTTTGCGCGGTCGATCTTCCGTGGGAAGGTTGACAACTCCGTCGCGCCCGGTGGCCCGTTGAGTCGTGCCCTGGCAAACCTGGGCAAATACGCACGTCGCCGCGCGCAGAGTCGCGCGCATGCACGGATCAACCCAGACATGAAACTGCGTGCTCACCGGCCCATGCCTCCCATTTCCGCCATGGCACGCTGAATGCTGGGAAGAGGCAGCGTTTACGCCGTTGCTCCCGCAACTCGCCAGATTCGGAGAGGGATTATGGACATCTCACGGCGCCGCTTCTTGGAAACCTGTGCCGCCGGGGGGGGATTGCTCTTGGCGGCCGGTCCGCAGGCTTGGGCCTTTCAGCCTGTCAGCATCGAGAACCCGCTGGGCCAATATCCCGACCGGGCGTGGGAGAAGATCTATCTCGACCAGTACCGCTACGACCGCACGTTCACTTGGGTTTGCGCGCCGAACGACACGCACATGTGCCGGCTGCGGGCCTTTGTCCGCAACGGCGTAATCATCCGTAGCGAACAGAACTACGACCACGATCGCTACGGCGACTTGTACGGCAACCACGCGACCAAGGCGTGGAACCCCCGCGGTTGCCCAAAGGGCTACACAATGCAGCGGCGCGTCTACGGGCCGTATCGCGCGAAAGGGCCGGTGCTGCGAAAGGGATGGAAGGAGTGGGCCGACGCCGGTTTTCCTTCTCTTTCAGACGACCCGGCATTGCGTACCAAGTACCGCTTCGATGACCGCGGCAACGACAGTTTCGTGCGCGCCACGTGGGACGAAGCGTATCAGTATGTGGCCAGTGGACTCGCAGCGATCGCTCGCACGTACAGCGGCGCCGAAGGCCGTCAGCGACTGGTGGCCGACGGATACGATCCGTTGATGATCGACAAGGTCGAGGACGCCGGCACGCGG
>CAYQAJ010000354.1:0-4688 GCA_964415245.1 uncultured Pirellulaceae bacterium
GCAATCGCGTCGACCCGGCAGGTGAGCCACGTAGGTATTTTCTGCAAATGGCTCTGAAACGATTACCTTCAGCGACCACATATCGGGTTTCACCCTTTACCCTCCCTTTACGGCGCGAATCTGGGTAGAATGCTTAAGCCATAACGATCGACCTGCGTTGGGGCCGACGGTCAGGCAGGGTAGAAGGGTTCTTCCACCGAATCTAATTATCGCGAAACCATGCTGGCGATACATACCATGCGTCGACATCGGTTCCCCTTCGGCCGACCCACTCGGCCCGATAAGGGGGTGCCCAGCGAACCCCGCGAGTCGGCGAGCCCGAACCCCACCAACTGGCACGCCATGTGCATCCCTGGCGGGAGGACCGCGAGTCCGTCCCCAGGGCCCCGCCACACCTCGTCACGGATGACCAAGGGCCACGGGGCGACAGCCGCCCGCCGAACCGGCAGGCCTTCTCCCAACGGCTCGAAATCAGGAGAAGCAGATCGATGACCCAGTCCCGTTTCACTCGCGGTGCTATGCTCGCCCTCACGGCATGTGCGTGCGCGGTCTGGCTTACGGCCGATTGCCGGGCCGACGAGCCCAAGCGGCCTCGCGACAATCTTAGCGAGCCCGTGTACCGCGTCTCAAAGGTCGACGACAAAGCGGCCAAGAACCATCCGCCGCACGTGCTCGACCCGGCGCTGCGCATCGCCCAAAGCGGCCTCGATCACATTCAGGCCGACATCAAGGACTACACGGCAACCCTCGCCAAGCGCGAGCGGATCGACGGCAAGCTTCTGGAGCAGGAATTCGCCCAAATCAAGATCCGCAATCGCAAGACCGACGCCGACGGCCGCATCGTCGTTCCCTTCTCGGTCTACATGAGGTTCCTCGGTCCGAAGGAGCTGGAAGGCCGCGAGGTCATTTACGTCGAAACGGAGAACGAAGGCAAGATCGTCGGCCACGCCGGTGGCAGGGTCCTCGGTTTGGCCACGGTTTACCTCGATCCGAACGGCACGTTCGCCATGATCAACCAGCGGTACCCCATCACCGAGCTGGGCATTCAAGTTCTCACCGAGCGATTGATCGAAAAGGGCGAACGCGACCGCCAGGGAGACTGGGACCGCAACCTCGAAGAGTGCAAGGTCGACTTCTACAAAGACGCCAAAATCAACGACCGCGTGTGCACGCTATTGCGGGTAACGCACCCGGAGCCGCGGCCCTACTTTGACTTCCACGTCGCCCAGATCTTCATCGACGACGAGCTGAACGTGCCGATCCACTACTCGGCCTACTCCTGGCCCACGGCGGAGGGCGGCCACCCGCTGCTCGAAGAGGAGTACACGTACATGGATCTGAAGGTCAACGTGGGACTGACCGACAAGGACTTCGATCCGAAGAACCCCGAATACAACTATCGAAACCCGTAGCCAGTGGGGTCGTAGCTGAGCTCGCAAGAGTTCAGCCGGCGTGCGGTAGCTGAAATCGCAAGAGTTCGGCCCTGAAGTTTTGCAACTTCAGCTACCAGCGGCCGTCGCCGCCGCCACACGACCGCCGCACGGGACTGCGACACACTTTCTCTCACTTGCGACGGATGGACTCCCAAGGCCCCGCCTGCCCAGTTTGGGTAGCGCGGGGCCTTTTTCATCGGGTGCGCATCAGTCGCGCGCCCTGCGCATGTCTTGCGCATGAAGCCGCTATACTGGAAGGCAGCGGCGCGAAGCGCGACGAACGGAGCGATGCGTCGGCTGCGCCGGCTTCGACAAGCCATGCCCGACGTTTGCGCTCATGGACCCTACCGCAGATATCGCACCGGAATCGCGTAAGGCCACACGTCCTTGGACCAAGCGTCGCGCGCTGTGCCTGGCGGGAAAGCTGGTGCTGTATCCCGTCGCCTTCTGGTTGGTGGTGGTAGCGCTGATGGTGTTTTTCGAAGAGTCGATGGTCTTTCCGGCGCCGCGGTATCCCGTGGGAGATTGGCAGCCCGAGTGGCTCGACCACCGCGACGTGTACTTCCCGTCGCAGGATGGAACCCGACTGCACGGCTGGTACGCCGAGCATGACGAGCCCCGCGGCTATGTGCTTCTTTGTCATGGAAACGCCGAGCACGTGGCGTACTTGGCCGAGATGCTGGCCATTCTCCGCGGCAAGTATCACCTGTCGGTCTTCGCGTTCGATTACCGCGGATACGGGCGCAGCGAGGGCTCGCCCAACGAAAAGGGAGTGTTGGAAGACGGCGAGGCCGCGCTGGCCTGGCTGGCGGCCGAGGCGGGCATCGAGCCCAGCGAAGTGATTCTCATGGGGCGTTCGTTGGGCGGGGCGGTGGCGGTCGATCTGGCCAGCCGCCACGGTGCCCGGGCGCTACTGCTCGACCGTGCATTCACCACCGCTCCCGACGTGGCGGCCCATCACTACCGCTGGCTGCCGGTGCGACTTTTGATGCGAACGCAGCTCGACTCGCTGAGCAAAATCGGCCAGTACCAGGGGCCGCTATTGATCACGCACGGCGCCGACGACGAAATCGTGCCCGTGGAACATGGCCGCCGCCTCCTCGAAGCCGCCGGCACTAAAGATAAGCAGCTCATCGAATATCCCGGCATGAGGCACAACGACCCCACGCCTAAGCGGTACTGGGGCGATCTGGCTCAGTTTTTCGACCGCGTGCTCAAGTAGCGCACACCGTCCGAACTGCGTCAGCGAGTCCAGTTGGCCGATCAGGTCACTTGCGGCGCCCAGCTCGGCGGCGCCCACCGTTGTCCTTGCCGGCCGATTGGCGACTTTCGGCTTTCACCTCGCGCCAGAATTGCTCGTGCGGAATGCCGCCCGACTTCTGAATCTGGCGGCGCGACTTGTCGAGCAGCGCCCGAAACTTGGGTGAATGCGCGAGCACTAGCCGCTCCAATTCGTCGTCGTTTTCGACCGCCAACAGCACGGCGACGGCCTTCCCATTTCGGGTGACAACCACTGGCCCCTCTTGGCTGTCTCGCAAGTAAGCGCTCAATCGCGCCTTGACATCGGCGACAGAAGCGATCTTCATTCCACAAACTCCTTTCCCCCAAAATAGAGGCGATTCCGATCCTTGACGCCGATCGCCAGAATCAGCACCTCTCGATTCTCCGTATGAACCTGATAGAACACTCGGAACCGGTTGTTCGGCCCGAGGCGAAGTTCCCATTCGGCGCCGAACTCGATGGGCCGCATAAGCGGCTTCCGATTCCGCGTCTCCGCGTCCGGATCGTGCGGTAGCTGGCTCTCGATCCCGGACTGGATTGCCGAGTGGTATTTGGCTTCAATGGCCCGCAAGTGGTCCTTCACTTCATCGGCATAGACGAGAGCAAATGGCTGCTTCTCGGGCATGACCATTATCATGGTCATTCCGACGCGTACCGTCAAGTGCGGACGGGCGAGGTATCATGCATTTCTCATTCGCCGGGCGGTCGACCGATGCCCGCACCAGCCACAAGCCATGACTCGACAAGGCGACGCGCGATGAACAAATACAAATTCAGCCTCATTCTCAAAGGGTCGCCGGAATTGACGGACGAAATTGCCGACGAGCTGTTTGCAGCCGGCTGCGATGACGGAACGCCGGGAAGGTGTAACGGCGTGTTTTCCATCGACTTTCACCGCGAGGCGGAGTCCCTCGAAGCGGCCATCAACTCGGCGATTAAGAACGTGCAAGCTGCCGGCCACGAAGTCGCCCGCGTCGAAATCGACGCCGGGGCAATTCCTGCTTGATGCTGGAGTCTTGCGGGAATGGCCAGCGTAACCGAGCGGCGACGTTACTCGTTGATTTCCGATTCGCCCAACTTCGCCGCTCCTCTTCAGGCAATCGTTAGGCAAACGCCTTGTGCCACCGCGGCCGAAACAAAGTTTCTATGGGTTGTCGAAGGGAAGCTTGCCTTCGCCGCGCGGTTTTGCTTCGGTGTATCCGCCTACTTTCTCGTAAGCTCGCACGTAGTCGACAACCATTTCTGCCGGAAACACGGTTGTTTTGTCCGGCTTGCCGACGAATCTTCCCCCGACAGCGACGTTCATCACCAGGTAAAACGGCTGATCGAAAGGAGCAGGCCACGAGTTGAGGTCGGACTCCTTCGCCGGCCGGACGCCGTTGGCTCCCTCGGTTTTGCTGCTGCTCCACCAGAAAGACTGGGCTGCGTATGGGTGGTCGTCTACGAGCCAACGGATTTCGCCGGGCTCCCACTCGAGCGCGTAGACGTGGAAGTCCGCGATGGTGCCGTCGCTCGGAAGGACATAGTCCTCGCTTGTGTGGGTATTGGCAGGCCATCGTGAGCCATAGTGTAGCGTGCCGAGCACCTTGTTCGGTTCTTGCCCGCGTGCCTCCATCACGTCAACCTCACCGGAAGACGGCCACGGTCCGTACTTTTCGTCTTGCGGCATCATCCACAGAGCGGGCCAGACTCCTTGGCCCGTTGGCAGCTTAACGCGAAACTCGAACCGACCGTATCGCTGGTTGAACAGCGGGCCACCGTCCCGCTTTCGGGTCTTCAACCGTGCCGACGTATATCCGCATCCATGGAGCGACTCCTTAATCGCCCGGATATGGAGCATCCCGTCTTCGACGAATGCGTTATCCGCTTCGCGGGTATAGTACTGCAACTCGTCATTACCCCAACCGCCGATCCACTGATTCGAGTCGTAGTTGTAGAATCCGTTACCGATGTCGAAGTCCCAGTTGGCCTTGT
>CAYQAJ010000355.1:0-4653 GCA_964415245.1 uncultured Pirellulaceae bacterium
CAGCGATGGATGAACGGCTCGACGCCGTACGCCTCGATCTCTTCTTTCGAGTGGATGCCCAGCTCCTTGCACACTTCGACTTCGACCGGCAGGCCGTGCGTGTCCCAACCCGCCTTGCGCCGGCAATCGTAGCCGCGCATGGTGCGGTAGCGGGGAAACAGATCTTTGATGGCCCGGGTGAGGCAGTGGCCCGGGTGGGGCATTCCGTTGGCGGTGGGGGGGCCTTCGTAAAACACGAAGGGGGGCCCGCCGGAGCGCTGCGCGAGCGACTTCTCGAAGATGCCCCGCTCTTTCCAGAACGCCAGCACCTGCTGCTCCAGCTTGGGGAACTGGACGTTGGCGGGAACTGCGTCAAACATGGGGCGGGTGTGCCTTTCGAGACCAAGCGCGCTATCGCGGCCCGGCCTGTGGCGTGCTACGCCTCGGTTTCTTCTTCCTCTTCTTCCTCGTCGTCTTCCAACTCGTCATCGTCATCATCGTCATCGTCGAGCTCTTCATCGTCCAGGTCGTCATCGTCCTCGGCGTCGACCTCCTCGTCCTCCTCGCCGTCGTCGTCGAACTCTCCATCCAGGAGATCGTCGTCGGATTCCTCATCGAAGTCATCGTCGAAGTCGTCGTCGAAGTCGTCCTCGTCGAAGTCGTCAAGATCGTCCTCGGCGAGGCGCACGTCATATTGCTCCGCCGCACGCCAACCCTGGTCGGCGGGGGGACGTGGCATCGCGACGTCGGCCCCAAGCACGCCTTCGACAAGGCGGGTCGACGGATCATCCGAATGACGCAGCATCATAGGTTTGGGTTCGCGCGGCGCATCGCCGACCATGGGTCGAATCCGCAAGAGGACAAAACCGGGAACAGCAGATTCTTCATTCCGCGGCGGCGATTGTCAAGAAACGTTTCCGGCTGTCGAAGTCCGGCTCTCGATTCTTGTCTCTTGACGCTCGCCACTTGTCAGAATTGCCGCAGAAACCGCGCGTCGTTGCGGTAGAACTCGCGGATGTCGGTAATGCCGTGCCGCCGCATGCAAAGCCGCTCGACGCCCAGGCCGAAGGCAAAACCGGAAACCTCCTCCGGATCGTAGCCCACCGACGTGAGCACGTGGGGATCGACCATGCCGGCGCCCCCCAGCTCGATCCAGCCGTCGTTCCAACTCATGTCGACCTCCACGCTGGGCTCCGTGAAGGGGAAGAACGACGGGCGGAAGCGAATGTGCACGTCCTTGCCCAAATAGCTGGTGACGAACAGCCGCAGCACGCTCTTGAGATGGGCCATGGTCACGCCGCGATCGACCCACAGCCCCTCCATCTGGTGGAACATGGGGAAGTGCGTGGCATCGGCCGTGTCCGGGCGATAGACGCGTCCCAGCGATATCACCCGTACGGGGGGCGGCGTCTGCTCCATCACGCGAATCTGCACCGTGCTGGTCTGGCTGCGCAGTAGCAGCGCGCCACCCTTCCCGTCGTCGGCATCGCGAAGATACAGGTTTTCGAGCGGGTCGCGAGCGGGGTGATCGGGCGGGATGTTGAGCGCCTGGAAATTGTGCCACTCGTCCTCGATCTCGGGCCCGTAGGCCACCGTGAAACCGAGGCGGCCCATGATGTCGACCAGCTCGACAATCGTCTGCGTGATCGGGTGCAGTCGGCCGAGACGCCGGGCGTGGCCCGGGAGCGTGGGGTCGAATTGCTCGTCGCGGCTCTTGGGTCGCGCGGCGGCCGCGAGTCGCTGGTGGGCCGACTCGAACGCGGCCTCGATGCTCGACTTGGCCTCGTTGAACCGCTTGCCGGCCGCCGGGCGATCGCCGGCCTCGATTCGACCAAGACCCTTTTGTACGGCCTTCAGCTTTCCGCTGCGTGCGCCCAGAAACGCGACGCGGGCCTGTTCGAGTGCATCGGCGTCCGCGGCGGCATCGAAAGCGGCGGCGGCGGAATGCGCCAGTTCGTCGAGCTCGTGCAGGAACTGGTCCAGTGACATGATCGCCCGCTATGCCGCCACCAGGCTCGCCCGTACTTTCTCGACAAGCGTATCGAAGGCAGGTGGATCGCTCACCGCCATCTCGGCCAGGGACTTGCGGTCCAATTCGATGCCGGCCATGTCGAGGCCGTGAATGAACTCGCTGTAGCGCAGTCCGCGCTCTCGAACCGCCGCGTTGATGCGCAGAATCCACAGCTTGCGGAACTGGCGTTTGCGGTCCCGCCGGTCGCGGAAGGCGTAGGCGCCCGCCCGCACCAGCGTCTCCTTCATCGTGCGCAGCAGCTTGCCGCGGCCGCCGCGGTAACCCTTGGCCTTCTTAAACAGTCGGCGTTTCGACTGGTGCCGAGCGGCGCCGTATGTGGTTCTCATGGTGTCATACCCGTCGGTCGGTCGGCCGGGCTGCTGGGTTACAGACTATTGCCGCACAAGGCGAGCTGGATGGCCTTGGTCGAAGTCTTATCGAGCGTGGTGGTGCCCCGCAGCTTGCGCTTCTTATTGTGACTCTTGCGCCACGCCAAGTGGCTCGTGCCGCACTTGCGATGCTTGGCCTTGCCGCTCGCAGTGAGTCGGAATCGCTTGCGGGTCGCTTTGTGGGTCTTTTGTTTGGGCATGGAATGCCCCCAGTCGGTCGGGAAGAATTGGCGGCAAACCAGCAATTCTAGGGCCGCCAGTGGGTTCTGGGAAGGGGGATTCGCACTCGGGCCGGGTGCCGCGGCGTTACAATGAGCCGGGGTCCGCGGCGAGCCCAAACGGACGGAGCCGCCGATAGGCGACTTGCGAGAAGCCCCTTGTTACACGGGGAAAACTGCGATGGCTGACGATCAAATGCTCAGCGACGACCAAATTGAGCAGGCGCTTCAAAAACTGCCCGGATGGGAAGTCCGCGAAGGCTGGCTCCGCCGCACCTACGACACGCCCGGGTGGCCGCACACGATGCTGCTGGCGCAAACGATCGGCTACTTGGCCGAGGCGGCGTGGCACCATCCCGATCTGAAGCTCGGCTACGCCAAGGTGACGGTGTTGCTGCAAACGCACCGCGTGCGGGGCATCACGCAATCCGACGTCGAACTGGCGACCCGCATCGACGAAGTGGCACTGTGGAAACCGGAAGGGGGATCGGCACTGGAAGGGTTTCCGAAAAAGTGGGTCCGATGATACCGCTCGGCGCGGAATGCCCAATGACCAAATCCCAATGACCAATGCCGGAACGCAAGCATCGGCACATTGGTCATTGGTCATTGGGGAATTGGTCATTAACTCGTCCTTCGTCATTCCGCCCCATGGGAATCTGGCTCACCTTCTGGACCGTCCGCTTGGCGCTGCTGTGCTACGTGGCGGTGTTGGCGGCCGAGTTGGCGCGACCGTGGCCGAGACGGCACGGCGACCCCACACAAGAAGCGGCTTTCGGCCGGCGGCTCCGCGCGATCTGGTCGGTAGGCTGCCTGCTCATGTTGGCGCACGTGGCCAGTGCCTTTCACTTCTATCACCAGTGGAGCCACGCCGAGGCAGAGGCGGCGACCGCCCGGCAGGTGCAGGAACTGGTCGGCGTGCCGCTGGCCTGGGGCATTTACTTCAGCTATGCGTACCTCGCCATTTGGGTAGCCGATGCCGCCTGGTGGTGGGCCCGTCCCGCGACGTACGCCGTGCGGCCACTCGCGGTCGGCGCCGCCGTTCACTTCTTCATGGTGTTCATGGCCTTCAATGGCGCCGTCATTTTCGCCGAAGGAGCCGCGCCGTGGGTGGGTCTGGCGATCAGCAGCCTGTTGGTCCTCTTGCTTGCCCGACGACTAATTGCGAAAACGGCGTGACTGGCGGGGGCGTGAGATCGGATTCCAACGGAAGAGTTTCGGCGTGGAGGGTTGCGGTCAGGGTTTTCAGTTTTCGGTGTTCAGTTTTCAGTAGGCGGACCGAACCTCGGCCGGACATTGCATGTCTGGGAATTGATTCCATCACGCCGGTAGTCAAGAGAATTTTGCAGAAGGTCACGAGATGAGCCTCTTGCCGCCTCGCGGATTCCGGTTGGCCGGCGTGCACTGCGGCATCAAGCGCAATCCTAACAAGGAAGACGTAACGCTCATCGTGGCCGACGCTCCCGCCGTCGCCGCGGGCGTGTACACGCAGAACCTCGTGTTCGCCGCGCCGGTGGCGCTCGATCGCCAGCGCACCCCGTCTGACAACATCCGCGCGATTCTGGCCAACTCGGGCAACGCTAACGCCTGCACCGGTCAGCGGGGTCTGGACGACGCCCGACGCATGACCGAGCTTGCCGCCCAGGCGTGTGGCGTGGAGCCGGAGCAAGTGCTTGTCCTCTCGACGGGCATCATTGGCGAGTTTCTGCCGCTGGCGAAGATCGAAGCCGGGGTAGCCAGTGCCGCGCAGCGACTTGCCGACGACGAAGCGGCATTCGTAGCGGCGGCGCGCGGCATTACCACGACCGACAAGTCGCACAAGATGGCCGGTCGCGTGATCGAGCTTTCCGGCGGTCCAGTGCGGATCAGCGGCATGGCCAAGGGGGCCGGGATGATCGGTCCGCGGATGGCGACCATGCTGGCGATTCTGCTCACGGATGCGGCTCTCACGCCGGACGATGCCCAACAGGCGCTTTCCTGGGCGGTCGACGACAGCTTCAACTGCATCAGCGTCGAAGGGCATATGAGCACGAACGACACCGTGCTGCTGTTGGCC
>CAYQAJ010000356.1:0-4650 GCA_964415245.1 uncultured Pirellulaceae bacterium
CGGCGGCACCGGTTTTGCGCGATTGACGGTATATCGTATCCGATATATACTTGTAGGCGCGGTCGAAGGGGTAAACCGGGAATGGCGAGGTCGCACGCAGGTGAAGGGGGCCCCGCGAGCCGAAAGCCACTGGTCTGGCTGCACGGTGAAATCAAGACGCCCCCCTTTACGCCGGCGGGACGGCAAGAGGCCGGGATGCTTCTGCGCTTGCTGCAGGAAGGCGAACGTTTGGGTATGCCCCAAGCGGAGCCACTGCCGGATGTCGGTCCCCGCTGCAGAGCTCTTCGGGTTCCGGACGCGGAGCACAATTGGCGAATCATGTATCGAATCGATACTGACGCCATCCTGGTTACGGACGTGTATCCGAAGAAGACCCGCAAGATACCAATCAAGGTGATTCAACAAAGCAAGCGGCGACTTGCGCAGTACGACGCCACTGCCAAAGCTGCAAGAAAGCAGCAAACCGGGAAGTGAGGGTATGTCGATGGACGCGACAAAACGCAAGGCACTGGAAGCAGCGGGCTGGCGATTCGGCGACGCCGCCGATTTCTTGGGGATGAGCGCCGAGGAGCGGCAATTGCTCGACGCGCGCGTCGAAATCGCCTTGGCGATTCGCCGGCAACGCGAAGCCCGGGAACTATCGCAGAAAGAGTTGGGGGCCCGGCTGAAGACCAGCCAACCGCGCGTGGCTAAGATCGAGCGTGCGGCTTCGGACGTCTCACTGGATCAGCTCCTGCGCGCGTTTACGGCTGCGGGAGGTAAGATCGTTGTCAAGTCCGCCCAAACGAAACCAAAGAAGGGAAAACCGGTGAAGGGCAAGAGCAAGACAACACGCACTGTGGTCTTAGAAGTGGTTACTTCGAAGTAGCGCTGTGGCGGCGCGGGTTAATCCTTCGCACAATCCCAGAACGAGTTGATCAAAGCGAGTCTTTCCGGGCAATCGTGTGCGGATCAGTTTGACAGCCATCAGAAGATTGACGAGGATCAGGTGTCGCAATTGTCCCCGCTTTCTTTCCAGCATCGATGATCTACCGCGCCGCGCTAGGCGCTGAAAACCCAATGATCCGCGGCAGGTCCGGCGCTGATCGTGCAATGTAAACGGAGATCACGACATGGCTCGACGCTGGCTGTTGTGCTTGCTTGCGGCATGGATTGTCTTGCAATTCGCGCGAGGCGCCACGGCGGGAGTCGGCGATCCGCAAGTCGGTACCGATCATCCGTGGTATCCGGGCGAGTTGGCTTGCTCGACCTTCGAGCGGTTGTTTGCCACGCAGGCGCAAATGTTCGAGCGCGTCACCGGTCGCGCGCCGAAGACCGATGAGGACCGCGCACTGGCCGCCTGGATATGGCGCAATGTTCACTACGCGCACGGCGAGGAGGGGAAGGAGGACCTGTGGGGCGGCGGTTTTCAGTCGGGCGACACCACCACCCGCGAATACTGGACCGGCATGTTCGCGCACGGATTCGGCTTGTGCGGCACCACGCATGCCCAGTGGACTGCCGAACTCAACGCGCTGTTGGGGCCGGGGCGCAGTCGCACCGTGGGGGTCGTGGGACACAATTCGTGCGAGGTGTTCTTGAAAGGTGGGCCGTACGGCGAGGGACGCTGGGCACTTCTCGATCACGATATCTCGACGGTGGTGTTCGAACCGTCGGGCGAACGACTTCTATCCATCGACGAGGTGCGACGGGACTTGAAGCGGCTGACCGATTCGAGCTTTCAACCAAAGCGGCAACATGGTTGGCCGCTGGGTGGGCTTCATCCCGACGATCCGCAAGCTTACGCCCAGTTCAACGTCGTCGAACACCTGCCCGGCTACGCCGGCCCTCCGCCCATGATCCATCTGCGGCGGGGCGAAACGCTACGACGCTACTATGAGCCCGGTTTGGAAGACGGCAAGACGTTCGTGTTCTGGGGGCGAAACTATCGCACCGAGGGAGTGCCCGGACCTGAGCGAAGCCGCACTTGGATCAATCAGCCCGAGCGGTTTCACGGATCGCCCGATGGTTCCGGCTATCGACCGGGGCAAGTCCGCTATGCCAACGCGGTCTACACGTACCGGCCGAACTTTCGCGACGGCTCGTATCGAGAAGGGGTGATGTCCGAAAGCGATCGCGAAGTGGTGTTCGAGTTCCAGACGCCTTTCATCATTGCGGCCACTCCGCCCGACGACTCCGACTGGGGGATTTACGAAGCTGGTTGTCGAAACGGATTGCGGATTCGCGGCCATGCGGGCGCGACTGTTTCGATATCGGTCGATCGGGGGTCCACCTGGCACGACGGGGGTCGCCTCAACGACGAAATCGATTTCACCGACTTCGCAAAAGGGCATCGCCAATACTGGCTCAAGTTCGATTCGTCTGCCGAACGACTCGCCGACGCGGGGATCGAAATCGTTACTATTTGCCAGGCAAACGGCGCGGTATTTCCGCGCCTGACGGACGGCGGAACCACGGTCACATTCGCCGCCTCGGGCCGCGCGGTTGTCTCGGCCGGACCCAACAAGCCGCAAGCACAGCGGCACGTGGTCGACGGCGCCTTCGATACACCCAACGTGACGCTCGAATTGCAGTCGCCTCGCGGCCAGCGGGCAGTCAAACTTTACGCCGCCGCTCACGTGGCGTCGAGCAACCCGCCGGACCCGCAGGTTCGCTACCAGATCGACTATTCGACCGACGGCGGCAAATCGTGGCAGCCCGTCGTGCGAGACTGGCACATCGATCGCCAGGGAGTCGAACCGAGCGATTTCTGGTCGCAGAGTTTCTGCTACGGCGACGTTTCGCTGGGCGACGGCGAAACGGGTCCGGTCCGTGTCCGCTTTCGCAACGACGGCGGCAAGCGGATTCTGCGTGCCGAGGCTCACCTGGTCTATGCTACTTCCGAGCAAGATAACTGCCGCGTCACGTTTGCCTGGTCGGACAATCAGGGCGAACACCGCACCGTCGAGCAAACGTTCGACGTCGCGAATCCCGCGCCCTGGAAGATCGACACAGGCAAGAACGTCGTCATGCACTGGGTTCAGTTGGACCCGGCGCCCTGAGACGCCGGAGAAGAACCGCGCCTGAACAACCTGCGAGCGAGGCCGCGTCGATGCGAGCCGACGTGATCGGAAATCAGGTGCGACGCGTGCGATATTCTAAGGCGTGGTGCCTGCTAACCTCCGCGGTCTGGCTCGGCCGCTTCGAGCCCGAGGCACGATTTGTCGTTTTTTGACTCGATGCGTCGGCCGAATTGCTGTTATACTGAGCAGCCGAACGAGCAGCTTTTGGGAGAGCCACCATGAAACTCAACCTGCTGGCCCCTTTCGAGCCATCGCGGGAGAATCCCTGGGATAGCGCGAAAGCGGCTCATCTTTGCCGTCGGGCGGGGTTTGGCGCGCCGCGACAGGAACTGAACGAGGTGACGCAACTGGGCCCCGTGGGCGCGGTCGACCGTTTCTTGGCGGTTGATCCGGATCGCGATGCCGAATACCGCGAGCTGTTCGATACGGTCCGCCGCGGCCTGGTCGCCTTTCAATTCCCGCCCAATCTGCAGGGGTGGTGGCTGTTCCGCATGCAGCGCGAGCCTTACCCGCTGCGGGAGAAGATGACCCTCTTCTGGCACGGCCACTTCGCCACCAGCTTCCGCAAGGTCGAAGACTTGCGGCTCATGCACCAGCAGAACGAAACGCTGAGGCGAGGGGCATTGGGCGACTTTCGCGACCTTGTGCTCGCGGTCAGCCGCGACCCCGCCATGATCGTGTGGCTCGACAATCAGGAGAACCGCAAGGGAAGTCCCAACGAGAACTACGCCCGCGAATTGATGGAGCTGTTTACGCTGGGCGAAGGGAACTACACGGAGCGCGACGTGCAGGAAGCGGCCCGCGCCTTTACCGGCTGGCACCAGGACGATGCCCGGTTCGTTTTCAACCGCGAATTGCACGACTTCGGTCGCAAGTCGATTCTTGGAATGAGCGGGAACTTCGACGGAGCCGACGTCGTCGACATCGTGCTGCAGCAGCCTCAGGCGAAGCGTTTTCTGGCTACCAAGTTGCTCAAGTATTTCGTGGCGCCGGAGCCGGCCGAGGAGTTGATTGCGGAGGCGGCGCAGGTGCTTACCGACTGCAATCTGGAGATGCGGTGGTTCCTGCGGACTCTGCTTCTGTCGAAGGCGTTCTACGCATCCGAATCGATGTACTCGAAGATCAAGAGCCCGGTGGAATACACCATCGGCGCATTGCGCGACCTGGACGCCGTTGCTCCCGGTCAGGAGCTGGCCGAATTGATGGCCCCCATGGGGCAGGAGCTGTTCGCGCCGCCGAGCGTCAAGGGATGGGACGGCGAACGCGATTGGATTTCGTCCAACGCCTGGCTGGCGCGGGGCCGGTTCGCCGAGTTTCTTTCGCACGCGCCCGGCGGCGAAAGCTTCGGCCCGCACCTTCCGATCCAGTCGCACGTACCGCTGGACGAGCGCGATCCCCGCCGCTACGTCGACTATTACGTCGACCGCCTCGTGCAGGGCCGCGTCAGCGAGTCGAAGCGGCAGGAGCTCGTGCAGTACCTGTACACCACCGACGAAGGGGAACACCGCGAGGTGTTCGAGCACGAACCCGAATTCCGCATGCAGAAGTCGCGAGGGCTGATACGATTGATCCTCTCGCTGCCGGAATA
>CAYQAJ010000357.1:0-4647 GCA_964415245.1 uncultured Pirellulaceae bacterium
ACGTGCCCCAGCCGAGGCAGCTCCATGCTGATGAGCTCCTGGAGCGAGGCTTCGTCGTCGGCGAAGAGGACTTTCAGCCCGTCAGGCCGCTGGGAGTCGTTTTTCGTATTCTTTTTCATGTACCACCCGAGGGAGCGAGACGACAAACCGCGACCCCTGACCGGTGCCGGGGCTTTCGGCTTCGATGGTGCCGCCAAAATCGGAAACGATGCGATAAGCGATGGAGAGGCCCAGCCCGGTCCCCTGCCCGTTGCGGCGGCGGGTGAAGAACGGCTCGAACAGGTGTTCGAGCACGTCGGGCGTCATGCCGCAGCCGTTGTCGCGGACTTCCAACAGCGCGGTGGGGCCGTCGGTCTTGACCTCGACCCACACGGTGCCGCCGGGATCGATGCTGTCCAAGGCGTTGGTGACGAGGTTGAGGATCACCTGCTTGAACTGCTGCGGGCCAACTTGGGCCGTGACCGGGCGCTGGCACGAGAACGAGACTTCTTTCTGGCGATAGCGACCCAGGTGGCGGACCATTTCAATGACGCCTTCGACCAGGTCAGCCAGGTCGGTGGGCTGCCTTTTGACGTCGCCGGTGCGGGAGAAGTCGAGCAGGCTTTCGGTGATGCCCTTGCAGCGAAAGGCTTCTTCCTGAATGCGGCGGAGGTACTTGGCCAGCACCTCGACTTCTTCGCTCTGGTCGTCGGCGTCCTGGGCGGCGTGTTCTTGGAGAATATCGTGGAGTCGGGCTTCGAGCGATTCGGCACACCAGGCGATCGACGCCAGCGGGTTGTTGATTTCGTGGGCCACGCCGGCGGCGAGAAACCCGACGCTGGCAAGCTGCTCGTTGCGGACCACTTCCTTGGTGCGCTGCTGCACCTGGCGGTCGAGATCGTCGCGGATTTCTTGGAAGCGGGTAGTGACGTCGTTCATGGCCGTGGCCAGCTCGGCCACCTCGTCGTGCGTGTCGAGGCGAATGCGGTGGTCGAACGCGCCCCGGGCCACGCGGCGGGAGCCTTCGATCAGCACCCGCAAGGGGCGGAACACCCAGCGGTAGAAGAACACCACCAACTGCAGCATCACCACGCCGGCCAACACGCTGGTGATCCAGGTGAGCACGATCCAGGTGCGGTACTGCAGACGGACTTCGCCGGCAAAGTCGTGCATCCGCTTCTGCAAGTGACTGGGCAGCTCGTCGGAAAGGCCCTGCAGCGATTCCAGCTCTTCGTCCAGTTCCGCCACTTTCACGTCGTCAAGGGCCCAGTCCTCGTCGTGGTTCAAGGCGGCGATGCGATCGAGCGAGGCCTCGATGCGACCCACCATTTCGCGCTCGCGGCTGTTGTCGCCGATGTGCGGATCGAGAGTTTGCGAAAGTTTGAGCTGCTCCCGATAGCGCGTGAGCGCCTGCTGCACGTCGAGGTAGCCCGAGCGAAATTCCTCGCGGAGCATCTGGCGGTCGATCGAGCTGGAGACGGTCGCCGACGGGTTTTCACGCAGACGCCGCACGTGGCTGAGCTTGA
Source organism: uncultured Pirellulaceae bacterium (assembly GCA_964415245.1). Lineage (GTDB taxonomy): Bacteria > Planctomycetota > Planctomycetia > Pirellulales > Pirellulaceae > CAYQAJ01. The sequence goes on from CAYQAJ010000357.1 coordinate 1,506, forward strand.
CGCGCAGATCGCTCACGCTGCGCGTCAGTTCCGCGGCCAGCGGCAGTTCTGTCGCGCGGTGGCTGATGGTGCGGGCCAACTGGCGGTAGGAGTAGACACCCTGGAAGCTGCTAAACGAGAGGATCGCCACGATGAGACACAGCATGGCGACGCCAAGCGACAGTTTGTAACGGATGGGCCAACGAGAGAGCAACGGCGACCTCCTTGTCGCACGTACGGCGCCTATCGGCGCCTGCGGCATCTCCGGACCGGATGCGGCCGGCCGGCGACGCCTCGCCTCGTCTAACGCCTCGGTCGGTCCGATCGCGGGTGATCGGTCCGCCGATAGAAGGGGGGAAGTCTACCCGCACGGCGGTTGCCGGGGCAAGGCAAGCTGGGTAAGGGTGAGGGAGGCCGCAAAAACCGCGGCGAATCCCCTCGCTAGCGACGCGCGATCGTCTCGAATGCGGGGCCGTTTCAGGGCGTTGCGGGCTCGTGAACCTTTGCAGTTATTGCGTAACTCAACAGTGCTCTGCGTGTATAGCAATCGGGAAACGTAAGAAGTTGACGCTGCACGCGCCCTGCCCGATAATACCCCGGGTAGCCGATGTCGAGAATCAGTTCTGGCCCTGCGCCCGACCGCGTGCCCCATGTTGCTCCCTTTGCCGGCGGGAATCTTCTCCGCCCTGGAAGCGTCGGAAAGACAGGAAAGGGGTGAACGATGACCATCTCGCGACGCCAACTTTTGGCCGCTTCGCCGCTTCTGTTGCTCGCGCCGCGCCTGCTCCGCGGCGAAGACGCAGCCGACGGCGCGGTCGACAGTGGCAACGAGGACATGTTCTTCCAGGAGGTGACCGACGCATCGGAGCGGGCCACGCGACGGGGCGTCGAATTCCTGCTCAAGACGATGCATCGCGACGGCGGATGCGGCGTCGACATCGGCCAGCCCCCCGACATCGGCTGCACGGCCATGGTAGGGCTTTCGTTTCTGGCCCAGGGCAACACGCCGGTCGAGGGGCCGCGCAGCCGCGAGGTGCGGCAGATCGTCTCCTACCTGCTGCGGTGCGTGGAGAACATGCCCAGCGACGACATCACCTCGGCGACGCAAACGCAGCTTCAAAACAAAATCGGCCGGCACGCGCATAGCTTCTTCGCCACGCTTTTTTTGAGCCAGGTGCTGGGCGAAGGGGAAGACCCCGAGCTGGTGCGGCCCTCGCTCAAAAAGCTGGCCGACGTCCTTGTCCGCATGCAGACTGCGGATGGAGACTGGGGACAGACGTCGTGGGCACCGGTGCTGGGTACCGTCATGGGGTGGCTCAGCCTGCGGGCGGCCGACTTCGCGGGTATCAAGGTGGGCAACTCGCCCCAGCGCACCGCCGACCACCTCATCAAGGATATGCAGCAGCAGCTTGCCAACCGCGGCGGAAGCTGGATGCACACGCTGTACAAGAACGCGACCGGAATCCGCGTGCTGTTCGAAATGGGCCTGGAGCACGAGGCCATCTCCGAGCAGGCGTTCAAGGACGTGCTGCAGCTTGTGACGACCGACAACACGGCGTTTTCGCAAGCCGGCGGCGAGGAGTACCTGGCATTCCACCTGATTACCGAGACCATGCTGCAGAAGGGGGGCCAGGACTGGAAGACGTGGTACCCGGTCGTCCGCGACAAGATCGTCGCCGTGCAGAACAGCGACGGTAGCTGGACCGGCCATCACTGCATCACCAGCCGCACCTTCTGCACGGCCTGTGCGACGCTGGTGCTGACGGCGCCCTACCGCTACTTGCCGATTTCGCAGCCATGAGCCGCTGGGGCGCTCGTCGGGAACGTTCGCGCGCCGTGGTTGCGCCGGCGAAACCGCAAGCGAACGACGAAGCGAAAACCGGTGGCGACGATGTTGCCGCCGCTCGGCGCGCGCTACAAAGCGGTTTGGCGTGGCTGGGCCGGGCGCAAGGTGAGGACGGCGGCTGGCACTCGCGCACGTACGGCGCACTGCGCGGCGGAGCGGCCGTCACGGCGTTTGCGCTGTACGCGGCGGCCCGCGCCCCGGCCGAAGTCCGCAAACCGCTGGCCGACCGCCTCGAGGCCGGCTACCGGTTCCTTCAGCCGGGCATTCGCAAGAAGGGAACCGTCGCCTGCCCCGACGGCTCGCTCGACTTTCCCACCTACGCCAGCGCGATGACGCTGGTCGCCGTCGAACGGCTGGCGATCGATGCTCCACGCGACGATCTCGCGCAGCTTGTCGACTACCTGGTGCGTGCCCAGATCACCGAAAGTCGCGGCTTCGCCGCCGACAGCCCGCACCTGGGCGGATGGGATCTCACCGGCCCGATCGACGAGCCGGGCATCACTTCGGGCACGAACGTGTCGGTCAGCCGCTTCGCCATCGAAGCGCTAGCGCGGTCGAAAGAGGATGCGGCGGCCGGCGCGGTGCGCCTCGCGCGACGCTGGGCCGCCGGTTGCCAGAATTCCTCGGGCGACGGAGGATTCGTGTTCACGCCCGACCGCGCTTCCGACAGCAACAAGGCGCAGTGGAGCGACGCCAAGCAGACCCAAGCCCGGTCGTACGGAACGGCCACGTGCGACGGGCTGCTCTGTCTGACCCACGCCGGGGCAGCAAACGACGATCGCAGTGTCGCGGCGGCGGTGAAGTGGCTCGTTGATCGCCCGAGCGTCGAAGAAGTGCCCGGCTTTGAAGACCTGCCCAAAGAGGTCGACTGGCAGAATGGGCTGCGACTCTATTACTACGCGGCGCTGGCTCCGGCGCTCCGCTGGTTTCCCGAAGATGCGGCGAGCAAGCGGCGCGGCGCACTTCTGGCGCAAGTGGTCGCGCTACAGCGCCGCGACGGCTCGTGGCGAAATTCTTCAGCCCGTATGCGGGAAGACGACCCGCTTATTGCGACGTGCCTCGCCTTGGTCGCGTTAGGAGATGTGGCAGGCGCTGCGGAACGCGAAATCCAAAATCACAAATGACAAATCACAAACAATTACCAAATTCCAAATCTTCAAACCGTGCTCGCGTTGTGACCGTGTGTTGTGACCGGTCTCCCGACCGAGCCACGTTCGACGACGGCAGGTCTCAACGCGGGAGAGCTGCGGTCGCGGCTTCGGCGGGGTCGGGAGCCCCGCGCCGAACAGGAGGAGTCCGGTTTGGAGCTTGGCGATT
>CAYQAJ010000358.1:0-4596 GCA_964415245.1 uncultured Pirellulaceae bacterium
GCATGATGCGTGGGCCGAGTCGCCAACGGCCCAATCTCGTCCCAACGTTCTGGTGATCGCCATCGACGACCTGAATGATTGGGTCGGCTGCCTGGGGGGGCATCCGCAGGCGCAGACGCCGCACATCGACCGGCTGGCACGCCGCGGCACGCTTTTTACCAACGCCCATTGTCAGGCGCCGCTGTGCAACCCTTCGCGCACCAGCGTCTTCTCGGGCTTGCGACCCTCGACGACCGGCGTGTACGCGTTGGAGCCGTGGTTGCGGACCTCGGACAAGTTCCGCGACCACGTCATGCTGCCGCAATACTTTGCCGCCCGCGGCTATCGCACGATGACGACGGGCAAGGTGTATCACGACGCCTATCCTCCGCCCGAAGGACGCGTCGATGGCGCGGAGTTCGACGTGTGGGGGTTTCACGGCAGCTTTGGCCCGCGGCCCAATAAAAAATTCGTCGAGACACCCGATGCCAACCCGCTAGTCGATTGGGGCGTGTTCCCCGAGCGCGACGAAGATCAGGACGACTGGAAGGTGGCCGACTGGGCCATCGGCGCGATTCGCTCCGCACCCAAGGATCAGCCGTTTTTCCTGTGCGTGGGATTTCGGCGTCCCCACGTTCCCTGCTACGCCAGCCAGCGATGGTTCGATCTGTACCCGGAGCAGAGCGTCAAGCTGCCCCCCATTCGCGACGACGACCGCCTCGACACGCCACGGTTCTCTTGGTACCTGCACTGGAAGCTGCCCGAACCCCGGTTGGCCTGGCTCCGCGAGGCGGACCAGTGGCGGCCCCTGGTGCGGTCGTACCTAGCCAGCGTGAGCTTCGTCGACAGCCAGGTGGGTCGGGTGTTGGACGCACTCGACGAATCGGGCCGCGCCGACAACACGATCGTCGTCGTGTGGTCGGACCACGGCTGGCACCTGGGCGAGAAGGGCATCACCGGCAAGAACTCGCTGTGGGAGCGCTCGACCCGCGTGCCGCTCGTGTTCGCCGGACCGGGCATCGCCGCCGACGCGCGGTGCGGCCAGCCCGCGGAATTGTTGGACCTTTACCCGACGCTGGTCGAACTGTGCGGCCTTCCAGCCAACGAGAGTAACGAAGGACACAGCCTCGTGCCGCAGCTCCGCGATGCCTCGGCCGAGCGCCCCTGGCCCGCCATCACCACGCACGGGCCGGGCAACCACTCGGTCCGCACGGTCGATTGGCGGTACATCCGGTACGCCGACGGCTCGCAGGAGTTGTACGACCTGCGGTCCGACCCGAACGAATGGACGAACCTGTCGAGCGACCCCCAATACGAGGAGAGGATCGGCGAGTTTCGCCGCTGGATACCCCTGACCAGCACCGCACCGCTGCCCGGCAGCAAATCGCGGCTGATCGAGTTCAAGCGGGGCACGGCCTATTGGGAGGGCCAACGAATCGACCCCGACGAGCCGCCCAGCCAGCGGTAGCCGCCGACCCGAATCGCCAGTTCGCAGCGCGGGCAGCTATTTGGCGTTCCCGGCCGAATCGGGTAGGCTGAGGAAATCAGGGGACGACGCGGAGGGAAAGGCGATGGCACGTGAAGCTCCCTCACACGCACAAGTTTCACCGGATTCAACGCCGCCGACTGACCGTCGTCGCGGAAAGCTGGGCGCCGTGCTCTGTGGCGTGTGCAGCATTGCGCTGTTGCTGGTTCTCGCGATCGGGACGGCAAGAATCGGACCGGACGATCTGGGCAACGGGCCGACACCGGTTATTGGCGTGCGAGGAACCGGCGCACATGAGTTCGAGATTGAGCAAATGGCGCCGCTCGACGTGCCGCGAGATTTAGTCGAGCAGCAATCGGCCGAAACACCCTACTCCAATTTTCCCGAAGGGGTGACCGATCCGGCCCAGGGCAGCAGCCGCGAATCGGCGCTGGCAAGAATTGCGCCAACCGTTGCGCCGTACGTCCATGTCGATGACCCTAGCGTGGTACCCTACAACGGCGCTTCGGGAGATCGCACGGTCTCGTTGGAACCGAGCCCGGACGATGGCGTCGATTGGGATCTTCTTAAGACCTTCCCAGAGAGTGACTCGGGGCAGGCGGCGCGGAGAGTTGGCTTCCGGACGATTGTATCCGATGGATCCGATGCCGCCGTGGCCGCGGCGTTTAAGTGGATCGCCGAGCACCAGATGCCCGATGGCGGTTGGAACTTCGACCATCGCGGCGGAAAGTGCGAAGGGCGATGCGACCATGCCGGCAGCCTCGACTCGGCTCGCAACGCCGCCACGGCCATGGCCCTGCTGGCGTTTTTGGGGGCCGGACAGACGCACGAAGAGGGCGACTACAAGAAAAGGGTCGAATCCGGCCTGCTCTTTCTCCTGAAGAATGCCAAGCTCGAGGACGGGAGAGCCACCTTCGAAGACGGGGGCAACATGTACTCCCACGGCATGTGCACCCTGGCCCTGTGCGAAGCATTTGCCATGACGCACGACATGGATCTTCAGGCTCCGGCCCAGGCCGCACTGAACCACATTGTGTTTGCCCAGGACCCGGACGGAGGCGGATGGCGCTATAAGCCGAAAATGCCCGGCGACACTTCCGTGTCGGGCTGGCAGATCATGGCGCTCAAGAGCGGCCACCTGGGTGAGCTCGTGGTCCCGGCTGACACCATTACGGGGGTGAACAGATTCCTCGACTCGGTCCAGTCCGACGAAGGAGCCGCGTACGGCTACACCGATCGGGGCAACGCTCCCAGCACTAATTCGGTGGGCCTGTTGTGTCGCATGTATACCGGCTGGAAGCGCGACAACCCCGCGCTGGAGCGAGGCGTCAAACGTCTCGCCGAGACCGGGCCATCGAATTCGAACATGTACTACAACTACTTCGCCACTCAGGTCTTGCGACATCATGAAGGAGACGAGTGGGACACGTGGCGGGAAAAGCTAAGCAAGCGGCTCGTCGAAACACAGTCGAAAGAAGGACACACGGCCGGAAGCTGGTACTTCGACGGCGACCACGGGTCGACGGTCGGCGGCCGATTGTACTGCACGGCCATGGCTACCATGATCCTCGAAGTGTACTACCGACACATGCCGATTTACGGCAGGGCGGCCACGGCCGACGGCTTCGCCGATTAACGCACTGCACCACATCGAAAGCTTCGCATCACACGGAATGGGGGGGGCCGCAGCATCTGACAAAACGCGCTCCCTGACCTGTTCGGGTCCGATGCGCCCGAACGCAGTTTCTTCCCGGGGACAGGCGGTAACGTCCCACCGGCCGCCCGGCGGGGAAAAAGTGCGAGAAACGCACGTGCCTCGGACCGGTCGAGGTATAACAATGCAATAGTGCCAAGGTAAGGAATCTGCTTGCTTTCCCGGCTAAATCGGTTAACCTATTAGCTTGTCAGGAACCGACTTCCCATTCATGTTCCTTGCGCCGGGCGCTCACCCGGCCCGGGCCCGTTTTCGCCGGAAGGACCTTCGGAGCGAAGAACCATGGTGAGCCAGTCGCCCTCGAGCACCAGTCTACCTCCCGCCGAGACGCAAACGACCCGTCCGGCGCCAGCCAAACCCGCCAGCCGACCGGTGCCCGCCAAGCCTTCGAAGCCCGCGACCGCCGAACGTTCCGTCGCGGCGGACATCCCCCTCGATGAACACTCGGGCGGCAGTCGGTTCTGGCTGTTTAACGCGGTGCCGAGCTGGCTGGTGAGCATGGTGGTGCACGCGGTGGTGTTGTTGGTGCTGGCGATTTGGACCGTAACCATCGAAACCGAGGACATGCGCAAAGTCCTGACGGTGGTCAAGAACGACAACGTGGAGGAGATTCAGGAATTCGAGATGGAGCAAGTCGAGCCGGTCGACATCACGAAAGAGATCGTCGATCAGCAGTTGGTCGTAATGTCCTCTTCCGACGAGTTACAACAGGTGACGGAATTGGGGCCGGCCAGCGACGTCGACGCGGCTGCGATTCACATCGAACTGAGCCCCTTCGGCGAGCAAATGGCCCCGCTCAACGACCTGATGCAGGAAATTGGAACGGTGGACGGCACTGGTTTTGCCGGCCGGGGCGCGGGCGCGCGGGCGAAAATGGCAAAGGCAAATGGAGCAAACGACGCAAGCGAAGCGGCCGTGGCGGCAGCGCTCAAGTGGCTGGCCGAGCACCAGCTTCAAGACGGCGGCTGGAACTTCGACCACCGCGGCGGCAAATGCCTGGGGCGGTGCCGACAAAGCGGCAGCCTGGACACCGCTCGCAACGGCGCCACGGCCATGGCGCTGTTGCCGTTTCTGGGCGCCGGGCAGACGCACAAGGAGGGGGACTACCAGAAAGTCGTCGAGGCCGGCCTGCTCTATCTCCTCCGCAACGCCAAGGTCACCGAAGGGGGCGCCAGTTTTGAAGACGGCGGCAACATGTACTCGCACGGTATGTGCGCCATCGTTCTGTGCGAAGCCTACGGCATGACGCACGACAAAGACCTCATGGCCCCGGCTCAGGCCGCGCTCAATTACATCTCCTATGCCCAGGATCCGATCGGGGGCGGCTGGCGCTACAGCGCCAAGATGCCGGGCGATACTTCGGTCGTCGGCTGGCAGTTGATGGCGCTCAAGAGCGGTTACCTGGCCTACCTCGTCG
>CAYQAJ010000359.1:0-4583 GCA_964415245.1 uncultured Pirellulaceae bacterium
TCCGGCAGCTCGCGTCGGACAGGGCGGTTTGCTGAAACCGCCCGGTGGGTTTCCGAGTAATCTCCTACGTAGCGGCCCCCTAGGGGCCGGAGGCCAAAGCGTTGTCCGACGATCTGCCCCTTTTGGTAGACCGTTGCCTCGCCGGCGAACAGCGGGCCATGCTCGCCCTGGTCGATCGGTATCGCGGCCAGGTATTCGGGCTGTGCTACCGGATGCTCGGCCATCGTCAGGACGCCGAGGACGCCGCCCAGGAGGCGTTCGTCCGCGTGCTGCGAACGCTGCACCGGTGGGATCGCCAGCGGCCGTTCGAGCCATGGCTGTTGGCGATCACGGGCAACCGCTGCCGCACGGCACTGGCCAAGAGGTCGCGGCGCCCGGCGGTGCAGTCGCTGACCGAGCCGATTCGCGATACGTCGCCGGCGGCGGGTGGGAACTACCTCGCCGAGGAAGTGGCGCTGGGCCTGAAGCGCCTGCGACCGGAGTACCGCCAAGCCTTTGTGCTATTGCACGAGAACGAATTGAGCTATGCCGAGATTGCCCGGGCCATGCGCTGTCCGGTGGGCACCATCAAGACGTGGGTGCACCGCGCGCGGCGCAGCTTGGTGGGGCATCTGCGACGTCGAGGCGTATTGGGAGATAGTCCGAGTCGATTGCGGCAAAGCACAGCCGGTTAGCCGCGACCCGTAGGGGAGCGCGAAAAATGGTGGGAGATTCTCTGGGTGAAATGCGACGAGTTTGAACGCCGCCTCCAGCGAATGCTGGATCGCCGCCGGGACCCGCGCGACAGCGCCGCGCTTGCGCGTCACGCGCTGCGGTGCGGTTCGTGCGCGCGCACGCTTCACCTGTACGACGCGCTGTGGGACGGCTTCGACATGCTCGACGTCCCCGACTTGAGCACCGACTTCGCCGAGCGCACCGTGGCACGCGCTGTGGCGGAGTTTCCCACAGGGCGCGCGCCCTTGTCTCCCTGGCAAAGGCGCCTGGCGGCCGTGATCGCGGTGGTGGCTGCCGCGATTCTGATTGTCGTTTTCCTGCCGCCGTGGAATCGCGAAGCTCCGTCTCGCGGCGGTGGCTCGCCCGAATCGCTTGCCACGCGCTCGGGCGACACTCATCGGGGCAATGGTCCGCTACGTAGCGGCGCACTGGCGGTCGTGGATCTGTCGCCGCGAAAGGGCCACACTCCAGAGAAACTGGCCCAAGGGCAGACGCAGTTCGATTCGACCACGTCCGACGCGGCTACCCACCTGGATGCAGACGCCGTAGCGTCGGGCACCGTGTCGATGCCGCCAGCCTACCGCGACATGATTTACGGCCTGAAGGCGCGGCTTTCCGACGTGCCGCTGGAGGAGATCAAGAACGCGGGCGTATCCGAAGGGTTGCGTCCACTCACATCGCCCTTTTCTGCTGCGATTTCTCTTCTCTGGAAGACGCTGGCCATCGGAGGGGAGCCGAAGTCCGATGTTCCCCAGGCACACTCGCCTGAACGGGAATTGCGGCGAGACTTCATTCTGGAGCGACACGTCGCCTGAGCGCCCCTGCTGGGGACCGCGCCGCGCGACGTGATCGATTTGCTTCAAAGCCCGTCGCGGCGCCCGAGCGCGGTTCGCGCGATCCGGCATGCGGCATGCCACGAGCGTCTTGCACTCGGCGTTGTGCACATTGCGCTCGTCGATCTGCCTCACACCCGCGCCCGTTTTCCGCGTATTCCGACACACACTGGTGGAGTGCAGCGCCGCAACCTGGGAGAGCATATAAACATGCGCGCACGGTGCGCTCAGTTCAAAGCCTAGGACCCGAAAACCCTCCCAATCCGAACAATACGGAACAATCGCCCGTTTTCCCGGATCGTTGCACCTTGGCGGGCTATCCTTCCGAATGCTGTACTGTTGTGGAAGCTGGGCAGTCTGGGGAAACCATCGGGCCACGGCAGGCCGACATTTGGGAGGGCCTCGACGTGGCGAAGAGCCGAAGCTTGGAAGTTCGAGTCGACCGACGCAGAGCACCCGAAGCGCGCACCAACAGCGAGCGCCGCTCCACCAAGTCAACTGTGGCCACGGATCGGCGGCAAAGCCAGCGTCGCAAAGTGCCGCGACGTCGCCAGATCGACCCCACCACTTGCGAGCGCGACTACTCGGACCAAGAAATCGAGTTCATGAACGCCCTCGATGAGTACAAGCGCAAGAGCGGCCGCATGTTCCCCACGTGCAGCGAAATCCTCGAGGTGATTCGCGCTCTGGGCTACGAAAAGACGGGACAAGCCGCGGCGGACACTCCGGCGGAGGCCGAGTTGGTGGAAGCCGGCTGCGAGGCCGCAGTGGCGGACTAGCCAACGCGGCGTAGGCCGTCGCCTGCCAAATTGACGCTACCAATGCGCTGAATTCCCGCCTGCGCGGCAGTGGCGCGCTCCTCTGCGAGTCGCGGCTAACCAACTGACCGACTCACCGACTCTTGCCGCCGGAATTCGGTCTTGCCTGCCCCGGGCGTTCCGGCTACTCTCCCGCGTCTCATCGACCGGCCCCTTCGCTTATCTTGTCGTAGCTCTAGCTCGTTCTTCCCGCCAGCACGAGGCTCTTGTGCCGTGTCTTCGTCGACAAGGTGGATTGTAAGTTATTGTCGTCCGACCGTGCTGTCCGCTTGTGCGGCGGCGCTGTGCGCCGCTGTCGTGGGATGCCAGGCCTTTTCGACGGGTCACAACGTCGAGGGGGTACGGCAGTATCAGGCAGGGCAGTTCCCGGCCGCTCTGAGCCGCTTCCAGCAGGCCATCGCCACCGACCCGGAAAACCCTGATGCCTACTACAACATGGCGGCCACGTACCATCGCATGGGTACGGTGAGCGGCGACCGGCAACAGCTCGACCAGGCCGAATCGCTGTACAACCAGTGCCTTGACTACAATCCCGACCACGTTGATTGCTATCGCGGACTGGCCGTGCTCTTGGTGGAAACCGGCCGTTCGGATCGAGCCTTCGATCTTCTCAAGAACTGGGCGGTTCGCAGTCCGCAGCTCGCCGCTCCTCGGCTGGAATTGGCGCGGTTATACGAAGAGTTCGGCGATGCGGAAACGGCTCGCGTCCACTTGAACGAGGCCGTGACCATCGATCCGCACGATGCCCGAGCTTGGGCGGCGCTGGGACAACTGCGCGAGCGGATGGGCGACTACCCACAGGCCCTGGCCAACTACGAGCGCTCGATTCAGCTTAACAGCTTCCAAACGGGCGTGGCGGAGCGGATCGCGGCGTTGCGCCTCAATGGGGGCGGATACGCCGCGACATCCGGTGCGGGAACGCGCACGGTGCAAGCTGGCCCGGCGTTCGGCGGGTATTGAGCGACGCGTAGGTCCTGCTTGCCGAGCAGGATCTTGCTTTTGAAGCTCTCGTTCGGCGCGGGTCTCCCGACCCCGCCGATACGGAGGAGGCTCGCCGTCATCGCTTCAGTGGCTCGGTCGGGAGACCGGCCACAACCAGACGGTCCCGCCCGGCAGGCGAGACCTACTCGCCGCCTCTGAGCGCCACATGAATTTGGCGCTTACCCGCCGCGCCGCCTCATGCGCAGCCGTGTCCTTCTCAATCCGGCGCGCAAAACATAGAATCGCGCTTGTTCCCCATCGGCTGGGCATGCTGGCTGTGGCACGGGGGCGAACCAACGGCGATGCCGACGCTCTTTTCCCTTGGACGATGTTGTTTCCACGGGCTTCGTTTGGGCAATAGGCAACCTCAAGCATGGCAATCCAGTCCGAAACCGCCACCGAGCGCGTGTACAACTTCTCGCCGGGACCGGCCGCCCTGCCACTTCCCGTCCTCAAGCAAGCGCAGCGCGAACTGTTGGCGCTACCGGGCGCGGGTGCATCGGTGCTGGAGATCAGTCACCGCGGCAAGGCGTTCCTTGACATCCTGGCCCGTGCCAAACACGACCTGGCGCAGTTGCTCAATCTGCCCGAGGGCTATCACCTGCTATTCTTGCAAGGCGGTGCGCGTCTTCAGTTTTCGATGGTGCCGATGAACCTGCTGCGCGGCACAGGGCTCTCGGCCGCTTACGTGCTCACCGGTTCGTGGGGCAAATCGGCGTTGGTCGAAGCCGAGCGTGAGGGGCCCGTACACGTGGCCTGGGACGGAAAGGCCACGAACTACGACCGCCTGCCGGCCGATGACGATCTCGCCCTCGACGGCGACTTTGCCTACGTGCACATCACGTCGAACGAGACGATTCAGGGCGTGCAGTACGCCGACGTGCCCGAGTGCGGCCCGTCGCCCCTGGTGTGCGACTCGTCGTCCGATTTCCTTTGCCGACCGGTCGACGTCAGTCGCTTCGGCCTGATCTACGCCTGCGCCCAAAAGAACGCCGGGCCGGCTGGGGTGACGATCGTCATCGTGCGCGACGACCTGTTGGCCCGCAGTCAGGATTCGTTGCCCGGTTACTTGAACTATCGCGAGCATGCTCGGCAAGATTCGCTGTATAATACGCCCGCGACGTTCGGCATTTACATGGTGGGGTTGGTGGCGCGGTGGTTGCTCGACGACGTCGGCGGCCTGGAGAATATGCACCGACTGAACCAGCAGAAGGCCCGGCTGCTGTACGACGTGATC
>CAYQAJ010000360.1:0-2851 GCA_964415245.1 uncultured Pirellulaceae bacterium
ATGAGCCAGCGAGGGATGAGCCAGCGAGGGTCGGAAGTCGGAATTCGGAGGTCGGAATTCTGAATAGAAGCCCGAAGCGCTAGCGAGGAATCTGGAGGGCTGCCAGCCGCTTAGAGCATTCGCCCTTGCTCACGCGTGGGGTTTCGATGCCTCGCGGGCCGCTGCTACCGGGGCAATTCGGGCAGAATCAGCTCTTCCAGCGGCACGAGCGGGGCGCCAGCATACACGTCGCTCACATCGAACCAGACTTCCAGGCCATCGTCGCAAGAGACTACGTCGTAACAGCCTACGTCCCCCTCCATCAGCCGCTGTTGGCTGGCCCGCCGCCCAATCGCCATCAGCACGTCCGACTCGTCGCTGACGTAGGTCACGAGGTAGGGCCGGTCGGCGGTTCCGTCGCCCGTGCTCAACAGGCCGTCGATGCACGCACCGAAGAGAAAACGTTCGAGCTCGGCATCCTCCGGCCTTTTCAGATTCTCGGCCGCTTGGGCGGCAAAGTAATGCACACGGGGGCTGAGCGCCCAATAAGGCATCATCGACGCGACTTTGCGAGCCGCCTGGCGATAGCGGCCGGCTTTGCATAGCCCGGCCAATTCGCCGAGCTCATGCCATCGCTGGCCCGGCTCGGAGCATTGCAATACCGCACGTCGCACGCGGCGGTATCGCACGGCTGTCGGGTTTTCCAGAAACCGTTGCAGGTCGTCGTGCATGACGAATTCCATCGCGCCAGGCCACAATGATCTCGACCTTCCCGTGGCCGCCCGATCGATCGCCCGCCGCAAAGCGATTCATTAAGAGGCTGTTTCAAAACGGTCGGGGACTGACTCATTTTGCGGAGTCCGCGGAGCAAAATGTGCCTGTCCCCTTCTCCGAGACGGTTTTGAAACAGCCCTCTGCAGCATGGCGCCGACCGCATCGTGGCCAGGTCGCGCAGTCGTTATGCGCGACCTTCCTCTTTCCAGAGTAACCAACAGAGTGGGTCGATGACAATAGATTCGCGACAATTTTGTTTGCGCTACCGTGCGTTCATCGCACCACCGCGCCTTCCATCTCGCCACGCTTGCGTTGCTTGAAGCGCGAATGCACAGTCATCGTGCCATGCAGAAACCGATGTGCAATGCAACGCGCGTGCCGTAAATTAGGGATGTGCATCGCACCGCGCGAGCGCCCATCAATACAGAAGCTCGCGCTTGCGGCTCACGTAGTCCCACACCACGCAGCGATCCAGATCCTCGCCCGCGGAAAAAAACACGCGGCCGCGAGTCGATTCCGCCAGTCGGTACGCAAAGCGAATATCCTCTTCCGACTGCGACCAGCTCGGCAACAGAAAGATGTTGATCGTGATGCCTTCCCGCTGGCACAGCTTGCCTTCGCGCATGCTTGCTGTTTCGGTCGAAGGGTCGGGGGGATAGAGCAAATACAGCCACGAACCCTCGAAATGGGCCGTCGGCAGGCCGTCGGTAATGAGAATGATCTGCCGGTTCGGCGTGTCCTGGGCGGCCAGAAACTGCCGAGAAAGCTGCAAAGAGTGCTGGATATTGGTGAAATGGTGGGGCACCTGGTACTCGCTGATGTCGTCGCGGCTCATGTCGACCTTCACCCGCACCCAGGGGTCGAAAATCGTGACCACCTTGGGCATCAGCGTGGCGATTTCGCCCGAGGTCCGCGGCTTGGCGAACGTGAACATCTCGACGAACCGCAGGTAGTCGCCCGGGAATTCGCTGCGAATCAGCCCGTCGAGGGCCAGGGCCATCCGCTTCACGTTCATGTACTGCCCCGCGTACCGCATCGACCCGCTCATGTCCATGATGACCACGGTGGCGCACTTGGGCGTGTTGCGGGTGCGGTGGACGACCAGGTCCTCGGCCTTCAGCTTCACCGGCAAGCCCGGCCCGCCGCGAACCAGGGCGTTGACGAACGACTGCGGCACGTCGAGGTTGGCGATCGAGTCGCCGAATTCGTACTCTTTGGTCTTCTGCGTTTCGACGGCCCCCTCGCCGACCACCGGCCCCTGATGCCGGCCGGTGCGAGCCGCTTCGAGCTGGCTGAAGATGCGTTCCAAGAGCTTGCCCTGGAACAGCCGATACGCCTTGGGCGTGAGCTGGAACGCGCCCCCCTCGTGCGCGAGTCCCTGCCGCTCGGCCATCTCGCGCAGGTAGTCCTCGACCATCTGCTGCAGCTCGCCCAACCGTTCGAGGTCGCCCGGCTCGGCGTATTCCGATAGCGCCTCCATGTCGATGATGCCGATCTGGGCCGTCTCGCGCGCCTTCTCAAGCTGCTTGAGCAGCTCGTCGATCTTTTCCAGCTCCTGCTTGATGGCGATCGCCTCGGGCACGGTCATCGGCGTCTGGCCGGTGAACTCGTACTTGGCCGCCAGTTCGTCGACCTGGTACTTGTCGCCCAGCGTTTCGATGAGCTGCACAAGCTGCCGGGCGAAGGGCGATCGCTCGTCGTCGACGTCGTACCACAGCCGCTCGAAGTCGTAGACCTGCTCGTCCTCGACCGCCTGCTCATACCGCCGCCGCAGTTTGGGGGGTGGTTGCAATTTGCCGGCGTGCCGGCGGTACGCGCGTCGCGCGGTCTTCTGGACCGTCTCGGTCTCGTACTTCGCGAGGATTTTGCGTTTGCGCTCCAACAGCAGAGCCATCAGCGCATCGAGACTGGGGCCCAGGCCGGCAATCTGGCTCGGGTCGAGGTGCACGGCGCGGGCCAGCTCTTCATCGGTGAGCCGCCGCAAGCTGCCGAACCGCAGCATGTGCTCCAGCGCCGGCGAAACCATGTCCGGCGGCGGCTGCGTCGGGCTGGGAAAATTCTTGGGGTCGTACTTCTGGTACGTATGAACAATGCCGCC
>CAYQAJ010000360.1:2951-4583 GCA_964415245.1 uncultured Pirellulaceae bacterium
AGCGACGACCCGTATCGATACCTCTACATGGCGTCGGACCAGATCGACGACACGAACCTTCGCGAGGCGTATGGCGAGGTGTTGCGGTTGATGCTGAAGATGCAGTCGCCGTACCTCGACCCGTTCCGCGTAAAGCTCATTAGCGCCGATCATTCGCTGGCGCAGGCGGCAGTCGACATTAACGAACGATTTCCCGTTCGCACGGCGACTCGATTCGGAGGGACTTCGTTCGGCGGTATGAGCGTCGATGACGTGTACATCTATCCGTCCCCCTTGCCCGCGACGGTGCCATAAAGCCAAACCGGTCGCGGGTCCGGAACCATCGTGGCTTGCTCTCCTTGGTGCGTCGCCGCTTCTCAATGGTCGCCCTGAACTTCCGGCCGAAATCGGATCGTGGGCATCAGTGCTCGTCCTGCAAGCGTCGCTCCAACTCTTCGCGTGAGATCGCCGAAGACGGATTCGCGTCGTGCTCCGCGACGCGTCGCTTGATTTCCTCACGCTGTTCGGGGGAGATTGGAATCTCGGCCTCGGCAGGGATCGAGTCCCAAAGCCTCTGCACGATCAGGAGACGATCATCGACGGACAGCGCAGCAAGATCGGAAATGGTCTGTTCGAGGTTCATAAACTCGTCTCTGGCGGAAACTCGGCGCGGATGGTGCGAACGTCCTGGGCGAATTCTTCAGCATCGTCGCCCAGCGCCGGGAGACTTCGCAGGAACGCGTTGAAGTTCCCCGCCGTGAGCGCGGGCGCCGTCACAAGCTCGATCGTGAGGCGCACTTCGGCGTGCGGTGGAAGGTCCAGCGGATGCGCCGGCTTGAGCACCCCATCTTCAAACGTGGCATTGATCTTCTGCATGCGAACACCTCCGCAATGGCTCGCCCGCAGGCGACATTCGTTGCCGGAAATCAGACCTGTCCCTGTCCCGTTTATTTGCCCCATTCGAATTGCGAGGCTGCCCGATTCGCTCAGTACGATTATAGCCATTCGGCGCCGCTACGCACTCTCCGTACCGCCAGATTGGGCCGTCGGCGTGGGCGGGGTACAATGGCCGCATGGTGGACGGCGGGCGAGAACCACGGGCTCCTCTTTCGCGCGAAGCGGATTTGGCGATGTCTCACGCGCAGCGGTTTGCTACTACGCGGTGGAGTATGGTGTTGGCGGCGGGGAGGGAGAGTTCGCCTGATGCGCGGGCGGCGCTGGGCTCGCTCTGTGAAACTTATTGGCCACCGCTATATGCGTTCCTGCGTCGCGCCGATTGCACTCCGCATGAGGCCGAAGACATTGTGCAGGGGTTCTTTGCGCGGCTGTTAGAGAAGGGCGATCTCGCGCAGGTGGCGCCCGAGCGAGGGCGGTTTCGGTCGTTTCTGTTGGTGGCGATCAAGCACTTTCTGGCGAACGAGCGGAAGAGCGCCCGGGCGATCAAGCGCGGCGGCGGGCGGAGAGTGGTTCCGCTCGACGTCGATGTGGCGGAATCCCGTTACGGCGCCGGCTCGCCGACGTCGGGGCCTACGCCCGAGGCCGTATTTGAGCGGCAATGGGCGATCACGTTGATCGACTGCGTGCGCGGGCAACTTCGTGACGAGTTTACGTCCGCCGGCAAGGAGGAGCGCTTCGAGCACATGCAGCCGTTTT
>CAYQAJ010000361.1:0-4549 GCA_964415245.1 uncultured Pirellulaceae bacterium
ACAACGAGGTGGGCACGATCGAGCCGATCGCCGAAATCGCCGCCATTGCCCGCGAGCGCGGCGTTATGTTCCACACCGACGCGGCACAAACCGTGGGCAAAGTTCCCGTCGACGTCGGCGAATTGAGTGTCGACCTCGTGTCGGTGGCCGGTCACAAGTTGTACGGCCCCAAGGGAGTGGGAGCGCTTTACGTTCGTGAGGGAGTCGAACTGGAGCCGCTCTTGCACGGCGCCGGCCACGAATCGGGCCGCCGCGCCAGCACCGAGAACGTGCTGGGCATTGTCGGGCTCGGCGCCGCATGCGAAGTGGCCCAGCGATGGATTGGCGATACGAGCGTCAAAGAGCATCGCGACGATTTCTGGGGGCGGCTTTCGGACAAGCTGGGCGATCGCGCCGTACTCAACGGCCACCCCGAGCGGCGGCTACCCAACACGCTCAACGTGAGTTTTCGCGGCCTGCGCGGCGGCGATATCCTCGCGCGGATTCCACAGATCGCGGCATCGACCGGCTCAGCCTGTCACACGGAAAGCGCGCATCCCAGCCCCGTGCTCGAAGCGATGGGCGTGCCGGCCGACGTCGCCTTGGGAGCGATCCGCTTCAGCCTGGGCCGCACGACAACGCGCGACGAAATCGACTACGTGGTCGAACAACTCGGCCAAGTTCTGGGCGCTTGATAACGCCCGGACCGGCTGCCGGCGGGCTACCGCGCCTCGTTGGGCACCGTGATCACCAGGGCGTCGCCGTCGCCGCCGGCCACGACGATCGACTCGCCCGAGGGGGACCAAGCCACGTAATTGGCCACGCGGTCGATGCGGGTCCGCCACAGCGGCTTGCCGTCGGCCAGGTTCCAAACGATCAGCGTGCCGCCGTAGCCGCAGGAGAGGAGCCGATCGCCGCGGCTGTTAATATCGGCTCGGTAGACGAAGTCCGGGTGTCCTTCGAGCGTGACCTGCAGCGCGCCGGTCTGCGCGTCGTAGACACGGATCTTCTTGTCCTGCCCCGCGGCCGCGATGCGACTGCCGGCCACGTCGAAGGCGACGGTATACACAGCGGCTTCGGCCTCGTCGATCTTGCGAATCTCTCGGCCACCGGGCACGTCCCAGACGCGGACTGTGCCATCGGCGCCGCCGGAAGCCGCCAGCGTGCCGTCGGCGTTCATGGCCACGGAGTAAACCGGTCCCTGGTGGCCGCCGAGCTGCTGCACCTGGTTTCCCGCGATGCCGTCCCAGATGCGAACCGACTGATCGGCGCTGGCCGAGGCGATTCGGCTGCCGTCGGCCGACATGGCCACGCTGTACACCAGCCCACCATGGCCCGAGAACGTGCGCACCGAGCCGGGGGCGGCGAAACCGCGGACTTCGACGTGTCCCTGCGCATCGGCCACGAGCAAACGTCGGCCGTCGGGCAAAAAGGCCACGTCGTGCGCGGCGGCAGTCAAGGGAATCTCCTGGAGCAGCGTGGCGTCGTTCGCGTTGTAGACTCGCAAGATATTGTCGGCGCCGGCGACTGCCAGTTTCTGGTTCTGGTTTTCGGCGCTGTAGGCCAATGCGGTTACGGCGGCCGGCGTATCGATCGGCGCTAGTGCAGCGGCATCGCCGAAATTCCACCGATAAACCTTGTGATCGGCACCACCGGCGGCAAGCTGCGCATTGTCCCGGCGAAGGGCCACAGCCGCGAGCGCCGCAGTGCTGCCGACGTACTCCCGAACGCGCTCGCCGTTGCCGACGTTCCACAGCCGCACCTGCGGCTCATCGCCCGCGGTAACGAGAACACTGCCGCCGGCGTCGATCGCCAGGGAGCGGATGGGCTTTTCGTGCGCGGCAACGACGCGCTGCGCGCTCACGGACCATAACCGCGCGGTCTTGTCGGCGCTGGCCGAGAGCAGCGTCTTGTTGTCCGGGCCGTGAACGACCCGCAGCACGGGCCCCTCGTGGTCAGTAAATCGCTCGAGCTCCTTCCCAGTCGCCAGGTCCCACTCGCGCAGCGTGTTGTCGTCGCACGCGACTGCGAGCCTCGTTCCGTCGGCGCTGGGGTCGACGCAGCGAATCGCGGCGTCGTGGGTAAGTTCCAACTGGAGTGCCGCATCGTCGAGCTTCCACACGCGGACCTTCCTATCGGCCGAACCCGCCACGACTCGCGTGCCGTCGCGCGTGATCGCCACACTGGTCACTGGCTGCGCAGGACCGGCATAAACGCGAACCTGAGAGCCATCGGCGACCTTCCAAAGTCGCACGGTATTGTCTTCTCCCCCGCTGACGATCGTGTCTCCGCCCGGCGAGACAGCAATCGAATGCACCGCGCTCTCGTGGCCGCGAATCAGCCGCTCCAGCGAGTATTGGTACAAGGCGACGTTGTTCTGGCCGTCGGCCGCCAGAATCGATTTGTTGTCCGCCGCCATGACGAGAGCGGTTGCGGGAGCCGCGGTGGCGAACTCCTGCAGCACGTCGGCGCCATCGACCGGATAAACCCGTACGCGGTTGTCGCCGCACGCGGCCAGCAACTTGGCCGAATCGGCGCTAAAGGCCAGGTCGGCTGAAGGGCTCGGCGCTTTGATGGTTCGCAGCAGCGCTCCGTCGGCGAAATTCCAGACGGTGATGTTGCCTGCCTTGTCGGCGGCGGCAAGTTGCCCGCCATCGGGCCGAACGGCGAGCTCGCTAAGCCCCTCGGCAGCCGCAGTCAGTTGCCGTTCGGGTTGTCGCTGTGCGTTCTGCAGGTTGTAGACGCTTACTACGTTCTTGGCGCCGCAAATGGCAAAGTGCACGCCGTCAGGATGCGGCGCGGCATCTTCGAGACCGGTCGCCTCGACCGCCACGATTTTCTCGGCAGCGGGACTCCACGCGCGGGCCGTGCGGTCGATGCCGCCGCTGACCAGCGTGCCGCCGTCGGCGGCAAGCGCCACATCGTGTATCGCCCCCTCGTGGCCCGCGAATCGCTCCAACTCCAGGCCGGTTGGAACTTCGTACAACCGCACCAGCGCATCGTCGCCGCAAACGGCCAACCGTGTTCCATCGCGACTGAGGCTCACGCTCCGCACTTCGGCCTGGGCAGTGATCGTTGTCTGTACCGCCCCATCGGCGGTTCGCCACACACGCACCGACTTGTCGGCCGAAGCTGCCGCCACGAGCACTCCATCGCCGCTGGCCGACACGCTGCGCACTTCCGCCGTGGCGCCGGCCAATGCGACCACTTGCTGGCCATCGGCCACATTCCACACGCGCACGGTCTTGTCGGCCCCGCCACTGATCAGCCGGTTGCCGTCGGCCGTGTAACAGACGCTCGTCGCGCCCCCTTCGTGACCAGCCAGCACCCGCACCGCGGAGACCGACAGAACCCGCGCCGCGTTGTCCGCCCCACCGATCAGCAGCGACGCGCCGTCGCCCGCCAGTGCGAACGAGAGCGGCATCGCGGGCGATGCCATTTCTTCGAACAGCAGGGCACTCGCCGCGTCAAAGACCCGCACCTGCTGGTCGGAACACGTAGCCGCCACGCGACTCCCATCGGCGCTGTAGCGGACGCGAGTGACTACGCCGGGCGTCGCCGCTTTCAGCGCGGGAGCCGCTGGCTGGGCTACATTCCACAGGTAGAGCGTCTTGTCGGCTGAACCGGCCGTAAGCTGCTGGGCATCGCCGCGCAGATCGACACTGTGCACGGCGCCCTGGCTCCCCTGGAACGTTGCCAATAGCTTGCCATCGGCGGCGTCCCACAGCTTGACCAGCTTGTCGTCGCCGCCGCTTACCAATCGGGTGCCGTCGGCGGAGATCGCCAGGTCGTTCACCTTGCCTTCCGCGGCGGAAACAACTCGCTCCGCGGCAGGGCTCCACACCCGCGCCATTCTGTCGACTCCGCCGCTGACCAGCGTGCCGCCGTCCGCGGCCAGCGCGACGCTAACCACCGCGCCTTCGTGTCCGGCGAAACGTTCCAGCTCCAAGCCGGTTGCCGCGTCGTACAAGCGCACGACCGCGTCGTCGCCGCAAACGGCCAGCCGCGTTCCGTCACGACTGAGGCTCACGCTCCGCACTTCGGCCTGCGCGGTAATTGTCGTCTGCACGGCGCCATCGGCGGCTCGCCATACGCGGACCGTCTTATCGGCCGAAGCAGCCGCCACCAGCGCTCCGTCGCCGCTGGACGCGACGCTCCGCACTTCCAGCGTGGCGCCTGCCAGCGCAACTACTTGCTGGCCGTCCGCCACGTTCCACACGCGCACCATCTTATCGACCCCGCCGCTCACGAGCCGGTTACCGTCGGCGGTGTACGAGACGCTCGTCGCGCCCCCTTCGTGACCGGCCAGCACCCGCACCGCGGAGACCGATGCAATCCGCGCCACGTTATCCGATCCGCCCACCAGCAGCGATGTGCCGTCGCCCGCCACAAAGGCCACGCCCGAGGGCGTGGTATTGGGCGGCAGCGTGAGTCGTTCGAGCAGCTTGCCGGCGGCATCCCACACGCGCACGCCGTCGGTAAACGAGGCGGCGACGCGCTGCCCATCGGCGCTGATCGCCACTTGACTAGGTGCCGAAGGAAGATTCCCGCCCCCCAGCGCCGCCAGTTG
>CAYQAJ010000362.1:0-4547 GCA_964415245.1 uncultured Pirellulaceae bacterium
GCTCACGTCGTATGCGGTGAGTGACTCCTGATCGCGGATGTACAGCCGCCCGTTGGCCACGACTGGGTGGGCCCAGCTCGGTTTGCCATGCGGTTCGATCGAGAATCGGCCCAGTTCGCGGTATTCGCCGGGCGAGGCTTCGGCCAGGGCGACCTCGTGGCCTTCGCTCAGGAGAAAAAGCATGCCGTCGGCAACCACCAACGATCCTTTTCCCACGCTGTGCTTGGTCCAGGCGATTTCGCCGCTGGCGAAATTCATGCAAATGAGGCCGCCGTTGCCGAACCCGTACATGTAGTCGCCCACCTTCACGATGCCGCCATGATGGTTGGCCATGCGGGGCTCGAAGTAATCCTCACGAGCCGACATCGAGTCGCCATTTCGCTGCACGTGCGCCAGCCCGCCCCCTTTTCCGTAGGAGCTGGAGGCAAAGACCCGATCGTCGCCGACGACCGGCGTGGCGCAGTTGGCGGTGCCGTTGTTGGCATTGCTGTACTGCCACAGGAGCTTCCCGTCAGCGGCTGAGAGGCCGAACAAGCTCGAATGGCCGAAGACGACAATCTGCCGCACGCCCGCAATATCGGCGGCCAGGGCCGAAGCGTATGCGGCCCCTTGCGTGACGCCTTCGCTCCGCCACACGACTTCGCCGGTGTTCTTGTTGAGCGCGGCGACGGTGCCCTTGCGTCCGCCGGGAGTGACGATGACCAACTCACCCTCGATCAGCGGCGATTCGCTGTATCCCCACCCCGGACGGTTCCCTTCGAGATCCTCGGTCAGGCTCACGTGCCAAATGGTCCGACCGCTCTCGGCATCGAAACACGTAACATCGCCGGTGCCCCCTTCGGCGTAAACGCGGTTGCCTTCGACCGTGGGAGTGCCGCGGGGTCCGTTGCCCATATCGTCGCGAAGCCCGCCAGAATAGCTGCGGAGTTCGGCCTTGGTGAGCACGCCATCGCGGCCCGGATAGCGAGAAGCGTAGAACGACTCCAATTCCTTTCGCGCGATCGCGCCGTCCTTGCCCTTCTGGCGCGAGGCGAAGAACGTGCGCAGCTCGTCGGCGGTCACCTGCCGGTCGGGTTCGTTGGTCGTGGGATCGCGCTGGTCGATCTCGCCGAATCGCGCCTCGACGATCGAACCCCGCGCTTCCTCGCGCGAGACGGCGCCGTCGCCGTCGGCGTCGAGTTGCTTCAGTAGCGCAGCCGTTCGGCTGCGGGCGAGTGCTTCGGCGTCGATGGTATCGTCGGCGGCATCGATTTGATCGTATCGGTCGCGAAGCGTGCGGCCCGCCTCGTTGTACGACAGAAGCCCGTCCCCGTCCTCGTCGAGCCGTTGGAAAAGCCGCTCCGCCCGCCCGGCAGCTATTCGCGCTGCGTCGCCGTCGCCGCGGCTGTCGAATTCGGCAAATCTCCAACCCTCGTGGGTGAGTGCCTCGGCTTCGTCGATCGTGCCGTCCTTGTCGGCGTCGAGCTGCTCCTGCTGGCGCTCGACAAGCTCAGCCAACCGGCGGACGGCCGGTTCAGGCTGGCGGGCCCAAATCACGCGGCCATCGTCGGCCGACAGGCAGATCACGTGCTCGACGCCGTCCAGATCGCCCTGGGTGTAGATGCGGCCGTTCACCACAGCCATGGACGAGTAACCGACGCCGACCGAATCGATGCTCCACAGCACCTTGGGTCCCTCTTCGGGCCACGCCTTGGCCAGGCCCGTTTCGGCGCTCACGCCGTCGCGCTTCGGGCCGCGCCATTGGGGCCAGTCGTCGCCATGTGCCGTGAGGCAGACGAAGGCGAATGTGAGGCAGGCCGTGGCGGCAAGGAGCCCCGTGGCGGTTTGGGCGGCAAAGGGAAGGGACCGTGCGGTGCGTGCCATCGCGTCGTCTCCGGTGGGGTGGGACCGGGCTCTCCCCCTGGGGAGCCCGGTATCCGGGGTGGGTACCAACGCATGCAGATGCGTTAATGCGTTCCCCTCATTCTCACCGAAGCGACCGATTCGTTCAAGCTAATCCCACTGCCTCGACACATCGTCCCGGACAGTCGCCCAGCGAATCACTTCGATTCCTCGGGGCTCGCGTCCCAGCGGAACGGGTGCAGCGCATAGTTGTTGATGAACCGCGTCAAGTTCTCGCTCGGAGTGGCCCGCTCCTGGGCGGTTACCAGCGCGTTGCGGAATCGGCCCAGCGCCAGGTACATCTGGTAGTCGGGCGGAATCATTACCCCCAGATCGCCGAAATCGCTGTGGCCCGAAAGAAACCGCTCCCGCGCGGGGGAATCGGGAATCTCGTCGATCCACGCCGGATCGGAAGGGGTGGTCTGCGCCAGCCGGTCGAGCGTGGCACGTTGCTGGTCGGAAATCAGCTCGATGCGGCCCATCATCACGCGGCTTACGTCGGCGTCGACCGAGATCGACAGCGGCAAATAGTGATCGGTCCACTGCCGCGGAACGAGAAAGAACAGCCGCAGGCCCGGACTGGTGAAGTAGGCCCGCCGCCATGTCGAAAGCAGCGCCGTGGCTTCGTCGTCGTTTAGACCCTCCGCCACCAGATCGCGGTGCATTTCCGCCTGTAGCTCGACGAGCTTTTTGCACGCATAGTCGTCGGCGTCGAACGAGCTGCTGACCTGGGCCAGTTGCTTGTCGAGATCGGCTGTGACGTCGACCGGCCCCAACTTGCGGTAGGCCGAGGATCCGTCGGCGCGGATGTCGGCCAGCCATAGCGCGGGAATGTTTACCGACTGCGTGGACGAAAGCACTTCGTCGAAGTTGGCGTAGATCGACAGTTGATCCATGTCGCGGTCGGTCGCCACGCGCAAGGGGGCCCGCAGGTGGCCCACGCCGCGATAGAACAGGTACCGCTCGCTCTCGCCTTCGGCGCTCGTAACGTCGGCCGCTTCGACGTCGCGGGGAGCCAGCCACACGTGCTCGTCGGTTTCGGGGCGCGTCCCCCGGGCGCCGACCTGCACGTTATGCCACGCGAGTCCGCCGACCGTTTCAGGTGTGAGCTTGCCGAAACGGAAGATGCCCTCTTCCAGCCCCGGAGCGCTAGCCTCGGCATGGGGATAAAACTCGGTGAGCCATCCGCCGCGGAACTGCACCGACACGTCGACGCTTCGCGGCAGATTCATTCCCTGGGGTGGGTGAAAGTAGATCACGGGCGTTTCCAACCGCACCGTGACCAGCGGGTGATGCGCCGGAGCGCCCTTCTGGCGATACTGCCAGGCCCGCGAAGAGAGCACCGGCGAGCTGAGAATGAACGGGTTCAGGTTGTGAACGAAGTCGGGCACCGGCTCGTCGTCGATATTGACGCCGGTCAGCTCCGTGCCCTTTTCATCCTGCAAGGCCGTGAACGTGCCCCACTCGTGAACGACCAGTCGGCTGCCGGCCTCTTCGGCCCGTGCAGCCGTAGCTCCGAACGCTACAACGCAACATGCGAAGGCCCACAACATCGACCCCTTCGTCGAAATCGTTTTCATTTTCGGTGCTCCCAAGTTTGCCGTTTCCGCCGGCCGCTCGCGCTCCTGCGAGGGCCGCAATCGACGCCCCACTAGCGGATTGTAGGGCCGGCCATGCTAAACTAATAATTGTAAAATATGAAATGTATAACCTTTTTTATTGCGTACTCTCCGCGTCTCCGCGTCTCCGCGCCTCCGCGTCGCCGTGTCGCCGTGTCCCCGCGTCACTATCCAACCCGAGAAACACCATGAATTCCTATCCGTCGCTTTCCACCGATCAGGTGGCTTCACTCGTCGAGCTGGCGCGGCAGGGGAGCCTGCGGGCCGCCGCCGAAGTGCTGCACATCACCGAACAGGGCGTGCGCAACCGCCTAATCGCGCTGGAGAGCCGCCTGGGCGTCGAGCTTTACCACAAGAGCCGCGGCATGCGCCGCGCGGCGCCCCTCACGCCGCAGGGCAGAGAATTCCTGCCCCATGCGATCTCCTTCCTCGAACGAGCCTCGGCGCTGCGCGAGATATTCGGCGAGGAAAGAACGCCACGCGAAGTCAACGTCGTGGCCAGCGGCTACCTCATCGCCTACGTGCTGATCGACGCCGTGCGCCGCTTCCACCGCGCGCAGCCCGACATTCGCGTGCGGTTGGCCGCGCGGCGGGAGCGCGACATCGAACAAGCGCTGCTCGACTCGCCCGAGATCGACCTGGGCGTGGCGGCGCCGTACGAATCGCTGCCGGAGCTGGAGTACCGCCACCTGTTCTCGATGAACTGGAGCGTGATCACGCCGCCCAGGCATCCGCTGCTCGCTCGGCGCAACTTGAAGCTGGCCGACCTGGCCGACGTGCCGCTCATTTTCTACGAACGCGGTTCGACCGGGCGGCAACACGTGATCGAAGCGTTCCGCCGACAAAGAATCGAACCGCACGTCGACGTCGAAACGACGACCACCGACCTCATCGTTCGAATGGTCGAAGCGGGCCTGGGCGTATCGATCGTGCCTTTACTCCCCAGCGGCGTCGTGACCCGCGGCCGCCGTGTCGGCATTCGCGACCTCGGAACGCAAATACGACCCATCGACTCGGGCATCCTGGTCCGCAAGGGTCACATCCTGA
>CAYQAJ010000363.1:0-4542 GCA_964415245.1 uncultured Pirellulaceae bacterium
TGTCGGCCCCCAGCTCCAGCGGCCGCGTGAGCGCGGGCGTGGCGAACGTGTTGTCGACGGCCAGCAGCGCTCCGTGCTTTCGCGCGAGTTCCGCGCATGCGGCAATGTCGGTGATTGAGAGAAGCGGGTTGCCCGGCGTTTCGATCCACAACATGCGCGTGCGTGGCGTGAAGGCGGCCTGCACGGCGTCCAGATCGGTGGTGTCGACCAGCGAAACTTCGATTCCGGCCGGCCGCAGCACCTGAAACAGCAGCCGGTAAGTGCCGCCGTAGATGTCGGTGCCGGCCAGCACGTGGTCGCCCGGTCGCAGCAGCATCGCCGCGCAGTGCGTCGCCGCCATGCCGCTGGAAAAGCACAGCGCGCCGCAGCCCGATTCAAGCGAAGCCAGCGTCCGCTGCAACGAGTCGCGGGTCGGATTGCCGCTGCGGGAATAGTCGAACTTGCCCCACGTTCCCGCGCCAGGCTGCACGTACGTACTGGCCACGTGGATCGGCGGCACCACGGCCCCGGTTTGCGGGTCGCGCTCGTTGCCGACGTGAATGGCTCGCGTGCGGAATTTCATGTGCCCTATCCTCAGTGATCGTTTCAGACGGACAGATTGCCGTCACCCGGAGAGCACCGCCCCGTCGTACGCCGGTGGTTCGCGCGTCTGGGTAAGCGAATCAGCCGGCCGACTTTTCCAGCGCTTGCCGCAAGTCGGCGATCAGGTCGTCGGTGTTCTCGATGCCGCACGAGACGCGGATCATATTGTCCGCGATGCCGAACTGCCGCCGCTCGTCGGCCGTGCACTCGTAATAGCTCATGATCATCGGCTGCTCGACGAGCGACTCCACGCCCCCCAGGCTGGGCGCGATACGGAATAGCTTCACCGCGTCGACCACGTCGGCCGTGGCCCGCCAGTCGGCGTCTCGCACCAGGAACGTCACCAGGCCGCCGCATCCCCGCAAGGTGCGCTTGGCAATCTCATGATGGCGGTGCGACGCGAGGCCCGGGTAGTACACGTTCTCGACACGGGGATGCGCGGCGAGAAACTCGGCCATCGCCTGGCCATTTTCATTGTGCCGCTGCATGCGCAGCTCGAAGGTCTTCAGGCCGCGCTGCAACAAGTACACGACGTGCGGCGCGCTGATGGCCCCCATGATGCCGCGCAGCTTGCGCACCGATTCAAGCTTACCATCCCGTGCTACCAGCGCGCCGGCCAACAAGTCGTTGTGGCCCCCCAGGTATTTTGTGGCCGAGTGCAGCACGTAGTCGATGCCGAAGCCAAGCGGCTGCACGTTGTATGGCGTCGCCAACGTCGAGTCGATCAGCGTTTCCACGCCGTGCCGCTTGCCGATTTCCGCAAACCGCTCCAGGTCGACCACGCTCAAGTGCGGATTGGTGGGCGACTCGCTCACGAGCAGTTTCGTACGCGGCGTGATCGCTGACTCCATCGCTTCGTAGTCGCATGCCGGCACCTGCCGCGTGGCCACGCCGAATCGCGACAGATGCTTGGCGCAAAACTCGCGGCTGCGATGGTAACACTCGTCGAAGAACACCACCTCGTCGCCGCCGTTGAGTCGGGCCATGAACAGCCCCACGATGGCCGCCATGCCGCTGGCGAACAGCAGCGCCTCGCCGCCCCCTTCCAGCGCCGCCAGCTTCCGCTCGACGACCCGCTCGCTGGGGTTGCCGTAGCGGCCGTACTCCTCGCGGGGCTGCTTCTTCTCGATGTAGTCGATCACCGACTGCGTGTCGGCAAACGTGTACGTCGAGGCGCAGTAGATGGCGTCGGTGATCGCGTCGGCCTGTTTCTGCCGCGATTCGCCCCCGTGAACGGAAAGCGTGGAGAAGCCGGGCTTCGACTCCTGCGGATCTTCTTGGGTAGCGTCTCGGTTCATGGCTCTTTAGCAGTTGAAGGCTGCAAGCGGCCGCAAATCCCTTGATTGGTACGCATTGTACCGTGCCGCACATTGCACCGACAAGGAGCGGCAGCCGCGACGGCGTTGCGCGGTCAACCTGTGTATCGGGCACGTGCCCCACCCAGGAGGTGGCCGCGATGCGCTGGACGCAGTCGCCTACCTCGGCCTACAATGGACGCTCGCCATGACAGGCGGGGGAGTCTGGGACAATGAAACTCACCGTATCGACGGTCGCAGTGAAGCGTAAGTGGACCCAAGCACGGTGCCACTTGAGTGCAGCGGTGCGGCGCGGTGCCCGTTTCATGCTCGGTGCCGCCTGTGCCCTGTTTCTTGTTGCCGGGTGGACTGCCGCCGCCCTGGCCGATCCCCCGCCCGATGGCGCCGCCCCCCAGGGTTCGGAAGACCGCCCGTCGCAGCAACAAGATGACCAACAGGCCGATATCGCCCGGCTGATCCGGCAATTGGGCGACGAACGATTCTCGCTGCGCGAAGCAGCGACCGAGAAGCTGATCGAAATCGGCTTGCCGGTGCTGGGGGCCGTCGAGCAGGCCACGGAAAGCCCCGATCGCGAAATTCGCTACCGCAGCGAGCGCATCCTGGCCATCGTCCGCCAGCTCGATTTCCAGCGCCGCCTGGAAGCCTTCGCGGCCAACCGCGACTCGGGCGAAGACTACGATCTGCCCGCCTGGTCGCGCTATCGCGAGCGGATGGGCGACGACCCGAACGCGCGGTCGCTGTTTGTCGATATGCAGCGGGCCGAGCCCGATGTGCTCCGCATTCTCGAAGAGTCGCCCAAGGCGGCGGGCCATGCGATCGAAGACCGCTGCCAACAGCTCCAACAGGCCATGCAGCTATTCCGGCAGCAGCTTTCGGTGGGCAACGTAGCGGCGCTGCTGTTTGTGGCGTCGGAGGCCGAGGGGCAATTGCCGCAGCAGCCCGCGCAAATCCTGTACGGCTTTTGTCACCAGCCAAGCTTTCGCAGTGCGCTGGACGAGGGATCGCGCCGCGACCTGGTCCGCAAGCTGCTGGGATCGTACATCGTTCGCGGCGAAGACTGGACGGCCTACCAGGGCATCATGCTCGCCATGCAGTACGAGCTGAAGGAGGGGCTGGTCCCGGCCGAGAAGATGCTCAAGGTCGGCGGGAACCCGCCCCACTTGCAGCAATACGCGATTCTGGCCGTGGCCAAGCTCGGCGACAAGAGCCACTTGCCCCTGTTGGAAGGGCAGTTGGAGGACAACACGCGACTCTCGGCCCGCCGCGTGAACGACCACACGTTCGAAACGCAAGTCCGCGACGTGGCGC
This sequence comes from uncultured Pirellulaceae bacterium, assembly GCA_964415245.1. Lineage (GTDB taxonomy): Bacteria > Planctomycetota > Planctomycetia > Pirellulales > Pirellulaceae > CAYQAJ01. Next base: position 3,207 of record CAYQAJ010000363.1, read on the forward strand.
TGGCCGCGCTGTTGCATGTGTCTGGGCAAGACGCCAGCGAGTACGGCTTCGACCAGCTTCAGCCAAACGAGCAGCTCCTCTTCAATCCCAGTACCGCGGGCTTCGAAAACGAAGAGCAGCGCGCAGCCGCCCTGGCCAAGTGGAAGGAGTTCCGCGCCGGCGCCAAGGCGCCCGATGCGGCGGATGCGCCCGAACCGCCGGGCGGGGCCGACGCGCCGGAAGTTCCTGGCGAGGCCGATGGCGCCGACGCGCCGGACAAGCCCGAGTCGCAGGAACGGCCCGACATATCGGACAAGCGCAATTCGCCAGAACAGCCCGACACGCCGAAATAGCCGCAGTCGGCTGCTCCGTACCAGGCAATGCATGGGAGTGTCCCTCGATTGGAGCCCTGAATAGACGCAAGGGCACATCCCAAGAGTCCAGTATGGCCGTTCTCGCATATCATGCGACCTGCACGACATATGCCACCTCGTCGCCTGCCCCCGCCGTACGATTGCTCAAGAAGTGTGGCGGCTCGCGTCGATTCCGTAATCATTGGCCACCGTAATGCCGCGCATTCTATCTGACAACGAAATCGCCTCCCTCCTGCACGAACGAAAGCCGTTGCCACACGATTGGCGAACACGACTGAATCCGCGTCCCAAATCGAATGTCGCACACCTGCAAAGTCACTTGCAAGTGAGGGGGGAGCATGGCCATCGGTTCAGGGTCTTTGTTCGCTCCAACGTCCACAGAATGGAGGACTTTTCGATCGTCCTTCAGTTTGTCGATGAAGATGACACAGAACACACGCTGACGCGCTTCAACGGAGCATCACACGCCCATACGAACCACTGGGAAAAGCGCCATGGGCGCCCAAATGCTTTCTTCACGCGTCAGTTCCACGTCCACTTGGCAACCGAGCGTTATCAGCGAGCGGGGCTGGCAATCGAGGGGTACGCCGAAGTAACAGAAGAGTACAGCACTCTCGACGCGGCACTGCGGGCATTCGCGTCAACAAATGGTTTTGAGATTCAAGTTCTTGATCCTGACCAAAGGCGGATTTTCTAAATGAAGACCGACGCCCTTATCAAGGATCTGCGTAAGAAAATCTGCCACGAGATCGACGTGGAATCAGAGGGCATTGACCGTCTCGTTGTCAATACGCCGTTTACCTTCGAAGACGGCGACCACTACCTCATAGTCCTTCGAAAGGAAGGCGACAATTGGGTCTTCTCGGATGAAGGCCACACGTTAATGCACCTCAGCTATTCGGGGTTGGAACTCGCTAAGGGCCGCCGAGGGAACGCCAACCGTGGCGATGACAAACAGCAGCGGCAAATAGATGGCCAGGGCG
>CAYQAJ010000364.1:0-4528 GCA_964415245.1 uncultured Pirellulaceae bacterium
CACGACGAGCGCGGCCTTCTCCATCGCCCCGCACACTTGCGACAAATGTTCCAGGTCGGTGCCCGAGCCGATATGCACGTGCACGCCCGTAACGGTAAGGCCGTGTCGGTCGGCGCGGCGCAAACAGTCGTCGAGCTGCTCGTGCCAGATGCCGTGCTTCGAGTGTTCGCCGCCGGTGTTGGTCTTCTGGCTGTGGCCGTGGCCGAAACCTGGGTTGATCCGCAACGTGAGGTTCCGCCCAGGCGCCGCCTCGCCAAGCTGGTCGATCATGTCGGGCGAGCCGGCGTTGACGGGGATGTCGTGCTCCAGCACCGCCCGCAGCGAATCGGCGTCGAAAATGTCGGCCGTGTACACGATGGCCGGCGGTTCGCCGCCGGGGTGATAACCGGCCGCAAGCGCGCGGTGGATTTCGCCCGCGCTCACCGTGTCGACCAGTGCGCCGTGCCGCCGGGCCAAGTCGACCACCGCCAGGTTTGAGTTCGCCTTCTGGGCGTATCGGACCACGTCGAACGCCGCGAGGTCGGCGATCCGCTCGGCGATGCGGGCCGCATCGTACACGTACGTGGGGGTGCCGAACTGCCGCGCCAGCTCGACCACGCCGATGCCGGCAATCGCTTGTCGTATGGTGGGGAATGTCGGGGTGGTGGGCATGGGCGGCCGATTCCTGGGTGCGGCAATCGATGCGAGTCAAGCCGCGCGTTCGAGCGTATCCGAAAACCGTCCCAGAGAAGGGGACAGGCACATTTTGCTCCGCTGACCCCGGGATCCCGGCACAACGTCCACCGGCTCCGCAAAATGAGCCAGTCCCCGACGGTGTTCGGATACGCCCTCTACCGACAGCATGTGCAGTCGGTGAGCCGCGGATTGGACGACGGAGCGCCGCCATCCGGATCGAACTGGATATCGTAGCGCGCGAGCACCACGGGCAAAAGGGCGCCGATCGACCACAGATGGTCGTCGTGCTCGGGCAGCGGCACCGGCTCCAGAGAATCGACCAGCGAGGGCGCCAACTCCGGTAGATGGACGTGCATCGCCTCGGCGGAATTCGGCCCCAATGCGTGGGAAAGTCGCGACATGGCGGCGTGCTCCTGTGCGGGGGCAGGCGTCACCGCACTGCCCAACCCAATCATTCCGCCGCCATTATCGCGGATAAGTGTACATTTGTCAAGTATACGATTTGGCCCAGGGGATGGCCGCGCCTTCGCCCGAACCGATAACGCGGAATCTCCTCCTGGGTTAGCCGCGACGCGAAGCGGAGTACGTGGCCGGGGCTGGCCTCAATTCGGCTTCCGAGCCGTTCGTGACGGAGGCGGCGGCGTCTCCTCCGATGGTGGCGATTTGCCATCGCGGGTCGAACTAGAACCGTGGCGAGACAACAGCTCGGCCGCTACTTCGTCGGTGATATCGACCGCGTCGTCGTAGGTGAAGAGCACCGTTTCGTTCTTGGTGACGACGACGCCGAGCCCCTTCTCGGCCGCAATCCGCCTTGCCACGGGCTTCATTTCGTCGCGAAAGCCGTTCACGACCCGCGCCTTGTAGACGGCGAAGTCCTGCTGCGCCTGGCGCTGCGCCGTCGCGAGCCGGGTTTGATGATCGTTTTGAAGCTGTTGCAGCTTCGTGGTTTGTTCGTCGATGGGCGCGTCGGCCAACCGCTGCTCCTCGGCGTCGTAGTCTCTGCGCAGCGAAGTTTGCAGCGCGCCGAGCTGCTCGTTGAGGTCGCTCTCGCGGGTCGTGATCGAGCCGGCCATTTCAGCGTCGCGGCCCAGGCGCTTGGCCACCTCGTCCAGGTCGATGACCGCCACGCCGCCCATGGCGGCCTTGCCTTTTGCACTCGATTCCGGCGAATCGGCGCCGCCCTGTCCACCGCAACCGGCCAGCAGGCTCGCGACGCCCAGCAGACTAAGCGCAATGCAGCTTTGGCGCATGATATCGAAAACTCCTGAGCGGATGGCCAGTCCGGTGCGAGGGGGGAACCAAAGAGGGGCGAAAGATAGTAGATTTCAGCATTCCGCTCTAGGCCAATGTGGTTTCCGGAACGGCTGGCCGACAACGCTAGCACGCTTGCAAAAGCAGGCCATCCACCCCAGCCGAGTCAGCATCCAACGTGAGCTCTCAGCAACAACCGTCGAAACGAATCGCCGTGGTCGGCGGCGGGATCACCGCCTTGGCGGCGGCCCATCGGCTGCGCGAGCTCGATCCCGCGCTCGATGTGACCGTGCTCGAAGCCGAGAATCGCCTGGGGGGCGTCATCGCCACCGAGCGCCGCGACGGCTTTCTCGTCGAGCGCGGCCCCGACATGTTCACCACCCGGCAGCCCGAGGCCATCGACCTGTGCCGCCGGCTGGGACTGGCCGACGAAGTGATCGACACCAACGCCCAGCACCGCCGGGCGCTGGTGGTGCGCAGTGGGCGGCTGTACCCGGTGCCGGCCGGCTTTACGCTGATGGCCCCCGTGCGGATGTGGCCCGTGCTGACGACGCCGGTGCTCGGCATCGGCGGCAAGCTGCGGCTGGCGTGGGAATTTTTTGTACCGGCGCGGCGAGAAGGGGGAGATGAGAGTTTGGCTTCGTTCGCCCGACGTCGGTTGGGTCGCCAAGCGTTCGAGCGATTGGTGCAGCCCTTGATCGGCGGCATTTACACGGCCGACGCCGAGAAGCTCAGCATGGCCGCGGCGATGCCCGAGTTCGTCGAGCTGGAACAAGAATACGGCGGGCTGATTCGCGGCGCGCGGCGCGGAGGGCTGGCCGGGCGCTCCGCGACTCAGCAGGGACAGGCATCGGGGGCGCGGTACGGGCTGTTTGTTTCGCTGCGCGAGGGACTGGAATCGCTGGTGACGGTGCTGGCGGAGCGATTGCCCGCTTCGAGCATACGGCTGCAATCGCCGGTCAGTCGCGTCGCCCGGGCGGGCGAAAGCGGTTGGGAGCTGGAGTTCGGCATTCCGCCGCGGCGCGAGCGCTTCGACGCCGTGATTGTGGCCACCGGCGCACCATCCGCCGCGCGGCTCCTGGCCGAGTCCGCCCCCGAGCTATCAGCCGAATTGGCATTGATCGAGTACGCCGGCGTGGCCATCGTCACGTGCGCGTATCGCCGGGACCAAATCGCCCATCCGCTCGACGCCTTCGGCCTGGTGGTGCCGCTCATCGAGCGGCGGCGAATTCTCTCGGTCAGTTTTTCAAGCGTCAAGTTCCCGGGCCGCGCTCCGGAGGGAAGCGTGCTGCTGCGCGTATTTCTGGGCGGTGCCTGCCAGCCGGAGCTATTGGAACTGGACGACTCCGAAATGCTGGCCCTGGTCGAACGCGAGCTGGACGAGCTACTGGGCACGAAGGGCAAACCGCTCTGGGCTGAGGCGACCAGGTGGCGCGGCTCGATGCCGCAATACCACGTTGGCCACTTGGATCGCGTCGAACGAATTCGGGCGCTCACCGCAGCGCAGTCCGGCTTGGCACTCGCCGGCAACCAATTCGCCGGCGTCGGGCTCCCTCAGTGCATTCACAGCGGCGAAGAAGCGGCGGAACGAGTAGTAGCGCAACTCGCCGGTGGCCGCAGCGAGGAAGTTGAGGGTCGCAGATCGTAGACATCTCGCTCCGCGAGATGAGTCCCTCACGCGGAGCGTGATGACTACGGTTCTACTGCCGCGATCAGGTCAGTTCGACCTGTACCTGGTCGCCTACCAGAAGAAGGCGGAAATTCTTGGGGCCGGAGTTGGCGTCGTCGGACTGGCGACCGGAGAATGCGTCGCCGACGTAGGATTCGGCGTCGTTTGAATGGCTCGGGTCGCTCGCGGAAGCGGCATGGTCGGCGGCGCGGACGGCGGCGAACTGGCGGGCGATTTCGTGGAGCATGTCGGTGAGGCTGGCATCGTCGACGAAGAGCTGCTCGATCGCCGCTCGATTCGGATTCGCGGAGCCGGCGCGAATCTGGCCCAGCTCGTCGATCTCCAGCTCCAGGGGCTGCGCGGGGTCGATTCCGCGCATCGCCAGGCGAATCTTTAACTGCTGCTGGAACTGCTCCAGCAGCCGCTGGGCGTTTTCGCGCAGCTCGTCGGTTGACGACGAAAGTTCATCGGCGTCGTGCGACGAGTCGGCCGCGTGGGCGTCGGCGGCCTGGCTGGCCTGGGATTCGGCGCATGCGGTCGATTGCTGCAGGGCGCGCTGGAACACCTGGGCAAACGAAAGCGTCTCCGACACGCTCTGTGTCACCTTCTCGGCGAGCGTGCCCAGACCGGCTCCCGCCAAAGCCGCCAAGGGGGACAGCGTCATACCGATTCCCTCGTTCCGTCGCACCCATGAGTAGAAAACCGGTCGCGCCGCCTGCTGATCGACGCGCAGGAAGTGCTAGCAGCGCGATCGCGCTCCCGGTGTGCCAAGAATCGGACGAGCGGCGCGAAGCCTTGAGGAGAATTCTATTAGCTGGCGAGAAATCGCGGATGACCTCGCATTCCGCAGCAAGAAAGATGCTGCGAATACTCACCAGGCACCCTCGAAACTATGAAGAGGACCTCCGTCGATCGTATGGTGAATGGTTTGAG
>CAYQAJ010000365.1:0-4520 GCA_964415245.1 uncultured Pirellulaceae bacterium
GCCCGAGTACTCGTACCACCAGCGGAACACGAAGTGGCAACGCTGCGGACAATAGTCGACCTTGGGCGTCTGTCCGAGCCAAAAGTCCCAATCGAGCCCCTCGGGCACCGGCTGGGCGGGGAACGGCCCCCCTTCTTCGGTCGAGAGAGGCAGGCTTACCGTCACTTTGTTGATCTTGCCCAATCGACCGCTGCGCACCGTGGCCACGGCGCGGCCGAATAGATTGGGATCGCTGCGTTGCTGCGTGCCGACCTGCAGTACGCGCCCCGTTTCTTTCACGACGCGCTGGAGCAGTTTGCCCTCGTCGATCGTGAGAGTGAGCGGCTTCTCGCAGTACACGTCCTTGCCGGACTTCAGGGCCGCAATGCAGACGGCGACGTGCCAATGGTCGGGCGTGCCAATGGTGACGATGTCGAGGTCCTTGCGCTCGAGCAGCTTGCGGTAGTCGCCGTAGATATCCGCTTTGCCGCCCGTCTGCTCGCGTGCCCGCTCGGCGTGCGAGCGATCAACATCACACACAGCCAAGAGCTCGGCCCCGGTGCCGATGGCCCATTTCATGATGCCGGTGCCCTGGCCGCCGACGCCGATCGACCCCAAACGAAACTTATCGGAGTCCTGACCAGCCAGTGCGCGGCCGGAGAAGAAATAGGGGGCCGCCACTGCGCCCGCAGCGAGACCAATGGATGTTCCTAGGAACTGCCTACGCGATTGGCCGCTGCGTTTCATGGCTGGAATCCTTTTTTTGTCTGGCATCGACTCGCCATTGTTTGGAAATTGGTCAATGTGATCTGGTCGATGGTCAAAAACCGGGCTGTCGATCAGCCACGCTCGTGCAGGGGAGCTACACCGAAATCTCGAATCCCTTGCGCTTCTCGCGATGTTGCCATGCGTTGGCGTCGTCGTCGCCGACGATCTGCTCGGTCTCGGGGTCCCACGTAAGTGGTCGCCCTAGGCGAATGCAGATGTTAGCGAGGTGGCACGTGGTGAGCGCGCGATGGTGCGAGTACACGTCGGAAACGGGCAGGTCGCGCGTCTTGACGCATTCGAAGAAGTTCCGCATGTGCGCGTTGCCGCCCCCCGGCTCGTGTCCCTTGTAGAGCTTCTTGAGCGCGTCTTCCGGCAGGGGATTTTCGGCCAACTCTTCGACGGGCTTACCGGTCAGCTTGCCGCGATTGACGAAGATGCGCCCTTTCGTCCCCTCGATCAGGATGCCGTTCTCGGTGTCGTGCCGGATCACCAGCTCTACGTCGCCCGGGAACTTGCACGTGACCAGGAAGTCGGTGGCGGTGTTGTACTGGTTGTCGACCGTCGGGTAACCCTTCTCGAAAGGAACGGGGTGCTTGGCCGTGCCTTCGACGTGCGTGGGGCCGCTGTGATCCATGCCGATGGCCCATTGGGCGATGTCGACGTGGTGGGCGCCCCAGTCGGTCATCTTGCCGCCGGAGTACTCGTACCACCAGCGGAACTCGTAGTGGCAACGTCGGGGAATGTATTCGACCTTGGGAGCCTGGCCCAGCCACATGTCCCAGTCGAGATTGGGCGGCGGGGAAGTCTTATCCAGCGGACCGCTCGTCGGCGCGCCGCCAATGGCGCACTGCACGCGTTGGACCTTGCCAATGCGACCATCGTGAACGATGGCCACCGCCTTGAGGAACATCAGCCCCATCTCGCTCCGCTGTTGGGTACCGACCTGCAGCACGCGCCCCGTTTCCTTCACCACTTTGCAGATTTGCTTGCCTTCCTCGATCGTGAGCGTGAGCGGCTTCTCGCAATACACGTCCTTGCCGGCCTGCAGTGCTTCGATGCAGATCTTGCTGTGCCAATGGTCGGGCGTGACGATCGTTACGACATCGATGTCTTTGCGGTCCAGCACCTTGCGATAGTCGCCGAAGACGGTCGGCTCGCGGCCTTGCCGCTTCATCACCGTGTCGCGCCCTTTGTCGGCATGCTCGGAATCGACGTCGCACACGGCCACGCAGTCGCTGAACTCCATGGCGGCGGGTCCGTCGGCGTTCCAGCGGTCGCCGGTGCCGATGCAGCCGAGGATCGGCCGATCGTTCTTGGCATCGGCTTTGGCATCGTCGCCGAGCGCCCGCGCGCCGGTCAGGAAGTAAGGCACCGTCATGCCGAGCGCTGCGGCGCTTGCCGTCGTCTTGAGGAACTTGCGGCGCGAGTGCTTCGATCGATTCATGGTTTTCTCCCGTTCGACTGGCTGTCGTGTGCTCAATGTACACCTGCCTGGGCGGCGGTTTCAGTGTAATGTCCCACGCCGAGCAATGCCAGCAGTTCCCCAAAGCCGCCGTCTCACGGTTCCACGACGGTAAACTGCGTTACGCGGAACGTCATTTCAACGCCCGTCTCGGCCGATCCCGACTGCGTCGCGCCGGGCTGGCCGATGCGATGTGCCCACGAGCCTTGTTGCTGCTCGGTCGATTCGATGCGGTGGTACCAGTCGGGATAGCCGTATTGGGGATCGAACGCCCCCCGCACCGTAATGTGCGGCGTTTGCGGCTCGGCGTTCCCCTCGGCCACCTTCTCGATGTTATTGATGTCTTCTTCGATCGTGGCGAACATGCCCGGCACCGTCCACGTGTCGAAGGTGCGGCGCTGGGTGAGCGGGTAATCGTTTCGCGTGGCCCGCACCGCCTCGCCGCCACGCACCTCGACCCAGTACGTGGCCTCCTGGGGTCCGGTGACCTGGACCACGACGTCGTAATTCTCGGGGCCCGATTCCTCCCATAACTTCTGCGCCTGCACGAGTTCCTGGCGGCTAATTCGGGGCGAGGGGTCGTATCGCCACGCGACCACGACGATCCATGCCGAAACCGCGCCGAACGCCGTGCCCAACACAACTGCCAGAACGAAGCCGACGAATCGCAGCCGCCGCCGGGCACGAAGCACGGACTGGGCCGGACCTGCGTCGTTGGGCAAGCGCACTTCGTCGACCATGAATCAACTCCGCAGTTCGGATACGAGAATCATCGCGAAACGAAGTTTGCTCACGTGCCCCCTCCGTACTACCCGGATAACGATTTTTCGTGTCCAATCACTTCGGATGAGGTGGAATCGCGAAAGCGCGAAGGTGCGAAAACGCGAAGGTGCGAAAACGCGAGAAGAAGGCAAGGAGAGCCTATTCGTTCCCCGCGTCTCCGCGTCGCCGCGTCAGGATGGACCAATCACTTACCATAGCGACTCGCGTCGATGGCGACCACCGAACCGTTCCTACACCGTGCCCGAACCAAGATCGTCGCCACGGTCGGCCCGGCGTGCAGCGACGTGGCAAAGCTGTTGGACCTGCTCGGCGCCGGGGTCGACGTGTTTCGCCTGAACATGGCACACGGCGATCGCGCCACGCACGAGCAGTCGGTCGAAAACCTGCGCCGCGCTGCGTTTGAGGCCGAGCGGCCAGTCGGCATTCTGGTCGACCTGGCGGGGCCGAAAATCCGCCTGGGCGAATTGTACGACGACCCCACCGATTGTCCCATCGGTGCGGAGCTGCGCTTCGTTCGCGGCACACGCGCCGCCGCGGCCGGCGAACTGACCAGTAACTACCCGCGGCTGATCGACGAGCTGGACCAAGGCGACCAAGTGATGCTTGCCGACGGCATGGTGGGCCTCGTTGTCGAGTCGCGCGAAGCCGATTCGGCACTCTGCCGTGTGGTTTCGGCGGGCCAGATCCGCAACCGACAGGGAATCAATCTGCCGGGCGTGAAGCTGAGCGCTGCCGCGCTGACGGACGAAGATCGCATTGACGCGGCCTGGGCAGCATCGGTGGGAGCCGATTTCGTGGGGCAGAGCTTCGTGCGCTCGGCCGACGACATGCACCAGCTTCGGCGGTTGCTCGCCACTCGAGGCAGCGCAGCACTCACCGTGGCAAAGATCGAAAAGCGCGAAGCTTTGGAGCGGCTCGACGCGATCGTCGAGGCAGCCGACGCCGTGATGGTCGCCCGCGGCGATCTGGGGGTGGAGATCGAAGTCGCGCAGATGCCGCTGGCTCAAAAGAGGATCATCGCCGCGTGTCGCAGTCGGCGGAAACCGGTTATCGTCGCCACACAGATGCTCGAAAGCATGACGCACTCCCGCCGCCCAACCCGCGCCGAGGCGACCGACGTGGCCAACGCGGCGCTCGACGGAGCCGACGCTTGCATGCTTTCGGGCGAGACGGCGGTCGGCGAGTATCCGCGCGAAACGGTCGAAACAATGAACAGCATCCTGCTGGCGGCCGAAGAGCTGCTCCGCGACGCGCCGCCACAGCAAACGTCGGTGACCACGCCCGAGGTACACCCCATTACGTCGGCGGTCGTCTACGGCGCGGCCCGCATCGCCGACCGGTTGGGCGCGAAACTCGTGGTGGTGGCAACGCGAAGCGGCGCCACGGCGCTCACCAAGTCGAAGCAGCGCGACTTCATTCCCACGATCGGGTTGAGCGACTCGCCCCTCACGCTGCGGCGGATGTGCCTGATGTGGGGAATTACGCCGCTGGCCGGCGCGCCGCTCGAAGCCGGCCCGGGGCTGCGCCG
>CAYQAJ010000366.1:0-4509 GCA_964415245.1 uncultured Pirellulaceae bacterium
AGCTCGTGAGCAATGCGGTACACCGTCACCGCGTCGAGCCCCGGATAGCAGAAGATCACCTCGTCGAGGCTTTTGCAGGCCGGGTCGCCGTCGTAGGCCGCCTGTACGTCGGTGGCCAGTCGCCGCCGCAAATCGGGCAAGCGGTTCAGAAACTTGATGGCGATCTCCTGCCCCTGCGCCTCAAAGTCGAGCCGAAACTCAATGGTGCCCCCGCCGCTGAGCCGCTGCTCGTGCATCAGCGCCCGAGCGATTTGCGTGGTGAGCTGGTCGTGCAGCCGGTCGACCAGGTCGCCCACGTGGTACTCGACGTTTCCCATGTGCAGCCCTTCGCGGCGGCGATAGCCAGGGTAGAGCACGTCCTTGAGGTCTTCCAAAATCGCCACCACGACGTCGTACCGCGGCAGCGGCGAGTGCCCCAGGTGGTGAATCTTTCCCACCTGCGAGTACGTCTCGACGATGCGGTCGGTCAACTCGGGAAGCTGCTCTTTGAGACGAACGTCGGAAGCCATTTCACTTCGCTCCGGGCGCCGTGATCGCCGACTGGCCGTTGGGCCGAGGCGGCAGGAATGGGCGCGCCTGCACGGGACAAAGGAGAGAGAAAACAGAGACGCCGATCGAGCGCAAAACGATAGCCGCGGGTCCGGTCTAAGCCGGACCCGTACAGCGGCAAAAGCAGCAAATGCGATCGGCGTTGAGCATGGTTCTCAGGCGGCGTGGGCCAAGTAGGTCCCGCTTGCCGAGCGGGACCTGTTCGTAATGCGCAGCCGTTCTCGCTATCAGGTCCCGCCCGGCAGGCGGGACCTACTCTTTGGGCACGCACCCGCACCTGGCAAGGTGCGCAAACTTTGCGGCCCAGTACGCGGGAGCCTCGCTAATCGTAGGCGCTCGATGCGGCACAATCAAGCTATCTGGAAATCTCTTCGGCCCCGGCACAAGCCGAAGTTTAGACGGGCGACGGCAAAACCCATTTGATCGCAGACACATCGTCGACGGGCAGGCGGGCGTCGCCATGTCGGTGCGCGTCAGCCCTGGATTCCCGCCTGCGCGGGAATGACGGCTCTGTCGCCGTGTCCCCGCGTCCCCGTGTCGCCGCGTCCCCGTGTCAGGACTATTCCTCCTCTTCTTCCTCCACCTTGGCCTTCGCCATGATGTCGTGCTGCACGTTCGAGGGCATTACGTCGTAGTGGCTGAACTCCATCGTGTAGCTCCCCTGCCCGCCCGTCATGCTCGACAGGCTGCGGGCATAGGTCGTCACTTCGCGCAAGGGAACTTCGCACCGCACGGTCTGCAATCCGCCGCCGGCCGCCTCGCTTCCCTGCACGCGTCCGCCGCGACTCGACATGTCGCTGTACACGTCGCCCATGTTCGCTTCGGGCACGGTGATGTCCATCTTGACGATCGGCTCCAACAGGCACGGCTTGGCCTGCTCGAACACCTTCTTAAACGCCATGCGGGCCGCCGTCTTGAAGGCGTTTTCCGAGCTGTCGACCGGGTGGTGCTTGCCGAAAAACACCTCGACGCATAAATCCTGCACGCGATAACCGGCAATGACGCCCGTGTCGAGCCGTTCCTTAAACCCCTTTTCGACGGCGGGCATGAAGTTGTTGGGAATCACGCCGCCGACAACGGAGTCGATCCACAGGAAGTTGTGAGTCTCGTCGTAGTGCGGCGATTTCATCGAGGGGAATCGCGATTTAACGGCGTATTCTTCGATGTTGGTTCCCCGCGGCAAGGGGTACATCCGCAGGTGCACCTCGCCGAACTGGCCGCGTCCGCCCGTTTGCTTCTTGTGGCGGTACATGCCCTCAGCGTTGGCCTGAATGGTTTCGCGGAAGGGGATTTTCGGTTCCTTGGTTTCGACTTCGAGCTTGTCGCGGCGAATGAGCCGCTCCTGAATGATCTTCAGGTGCAGGTCGCTCATGCCGGTGATGACCATCTCCTTGGTCTGGCTGTCGCGGTCGAGGTGGAAGGTGGGGTCTTCCTCGACCACTTTGGCCAGTGCCGACGAAAGCTTCGTCTCGTCGCCGCGGCTCTTGGGCGAAACGGCCAGCCCGACCATGGGCGTGGGAAACTTGATCGGAGCCAGTGCGAACTCACCCAGCACGGTGCCGGTGTGCAGCTCGTCCATTTTGGCCACCGCCACGATGTCGCCGGCCGCCGCCTCGTCGATGCCGTGCGTCTCGGCGGCCTGCACTTCCAACAACGGCCCCATCTTGATTCCCTTCCGCGACGAAGAAGAGGCGACCGTAACATCCTTTTTCAGCGTGCCGGAGTAGACGCGGAGGAAGCTCAACTTCTGCACGAAGGGGTCGATGCGCGTCTTGAACACGCGGGCCGCCAACGGAGCCGAGGGATCGGCTTTGAGCTCGACTTCCGCATCCCCCTGTTTGGCATTGCGCGGCACGTCGGCCGGCGAGGGACAGCACTTGACGATGGCGTCCAAGAGTTCGACCAGCCCCACTTCGGTTTTGCCCGAGCAGCACACGATGGGCACCAGCGTTCCGGCCGTGACGGCCCGCACGATGAGCCGCGACAGCTCTTCGTCGCTGGGGGGATTGCCTTCGAAGTACCGCTCCATCACCGCGTCGTCGACCTCGATGACCGATTCGATCAGCGGGTCGCGGATCGACGCCGGGTCGACCAGCGCTCCGGCGGTGTCGGACGGCACGTTGAGCGTGCTCGCCACTCCGCGGAATTCGTGCCCGTGTCCCAGCGGCACATTCAAGAGCACGCATCGCGGGCCCCACAGGTCGCGGATGCCGTCGACGAGGGGCGTGAAGTTGACGTTCTCGGCATCCATCTTGTTGATGACGATCACGCGGGCCGCTCCCGCCTTTTCCGCCTCGTTGAACACGCGCCGCGTGTTGACCTCGATTCCCGACTGGGCGTTGACGACGATCAGGGCGATGTCGACGCCGTTGAGGGCGCCGATCGCTTGGCCGATGAAGTCGGGATAGCCCGGCGTGTCGATGACGTGGAATCGCTTGCCGCCGTGGGTGAAGTGCACGAGGCTGGATTCGATGGTGTACTTGTGGTGCTTCTCCTCGGGGTCGAAATCGCAAATGCTCGTGCCGTCGTCGACGCTGGGCGTGCCGCTGGCCGCGCCGCTCTTGATCAGCATGCGATCGACCAGCGTGGTCTTACCCGACGAACCATGTCCGCAAACCGCCACGTTGCGAATGTCCTCGACGTTCCCTCTTGCCATGTTAGGTTCCTTCGTTCGACAACTTCCGCCGCCTGCAACACGTCTGGCCGCCTACCGCGACGCCTCTACCGCGACGCCTCTACCGCGGCTGCCGCCATTGCGTCCGCGAGCGTCAGTTTCCCTTCATACAGTGCTCGACCAATGATGCAACCATCGACTCCGGCCCTTGCCAATTGCTCGACGTGCGCGGCCTCGGCGATCCCGCCCGACGCCACCAGCGGCACCGAAACGGCCCGCTTCATCTCCACGACGGCCGGCACATTGGGACCCGCCATCATGCCGTCTTTCGATATGTCGGTGTAGATCACCGCGGCAATCGGATCGTAGGCAAACACGGCCGCCAGATCGACCGCCGCGACGCTGCTCGTTTCCAGCCAGCCGTCAGTGGCCACGCGCCCGTCCCGCGCGTCGATGCCCACGGCCACTCGGCCGGGAAACCGGTTGGCGGTCTCGCGGAGCCACTGGGGGTCCTTCAGTGCCCGTGTGCCCACGACCACCCGCTGAAAACCCATTTCCAACAGTTGGCCGATCGTCTGCTCGTTTCGCACGCCCCCGCCGAACTGGCACGGCACGTCGATCGCCTGCATGATCTGCGACACCACGCCGCCGTTCACGAGCCGCCCCTCGCGGGCCCCGTCCAAATCGACCAGGTGCAGACACTGCGCACCGGCCTCGACCCACCGCACGGCCATGTCGACGGGATCGCTGGCGAAGATCGTCTCCCGGTCGTAATCGCCCTGCAGGAGGCGAACGCACTTGCCCCCGCGAATATCGATGGCGGGCCACACCTGCATCGCGCCCGAACCCTTTTGCCACAAGGCTTTTGGAACCACGAAAACCGGCAATATGACACAGCCAGTCGGCCGACGCAAGACATCGACGGCGCACGGATAGCCGCCACATTGATGTGGCGCTCCACGCCCGGTTAGCCGCGACGCACAGCGGAGCGCGTTACTGCCGCGCACGCGGGAATCCATGCCCGATAGCCGCCGCATTCATGCGGCGCTTCCCGAATCGCGTTCCTCCACGGCGACGCCGACGGCAACCGCGCAAAACCATCGGGGTCTGGCTCATTTTGCCGACGCCTCGGGGACTGGCTCACATTGCGCAGTCTGCAGAGCAAAGTGTGCCTGTCCCCTTTTCTGGGAGGCGTCGGCAAATTGTGCCTGTCCCCTTCTCCGAGATGGTTTTCGCAAAGAAACGCCCGGCACGCTCACCTTGTACGACTGGGACGCGGACAACCGCCTGGTCACGGCCCAGCCGCCGGCGGGAGCGCGAAAAAGGTGGCAGGCACCATTGACCGG
>CAYQAJ010000367.1:0-4477 GCA_964415245.1 uncultured Pirellulaceae bacterium
CCAGGTCCAGCTCCCAGGTCGTCTTGCCGAACGTGATCACGGTTCCGGTCGTTTCACCGCCGATGGCAAACACGCCGTCGCTGAGCTTGCCGACGACCTTGACCTCGACCGGCTTGCCCTCTTCCAGCTCCTTAAGGGGCAGCGTGGCCTTTTGCCACTCGCCCCGCACCTTGACCATGACGCCGTCCTCGTCCTTTCCGTCCTGGCCGCGCGCCGCACCCGACCCATGGGAGAGCCCCCCCACGACCAGCGCCAAGAATGCGAACGCCGAGACCGTGGCCCAAAGGGTGTCAAGCAAGCTGCTAAGCAATGTGCCACGCATGATGTCTTCCTCCGTGATGCGTAATGAATCGACTCGCAAAACGATGACCGCCCGATAAGTGCGCCCGTAATACTTTGCGGACGGCAGGCTGGAAAGCCTGCCCCCCCGCGCGGGGCTGGGCGATCAGGACTTCAAATCGTATCGAGCTGCCACTTGCAAGTAAATGGGCCGGCCGCCGCTTCTGTCAAACCTTCCCGCATGCAGTGCCAGTGCGCGAAAATGGCACACTTGTCGCCCGACACCCTGCAAGGTAAAAGACAGACATGCGGCAATACCTGGAACTTTTGCGGCACGTGCTCGACCGCGGCACGCCCAAAAACGATCGCACGGGCACCGGCACGCTGAGCGTGTTCGGCTACCAGATGCGGTTCGATCTGGCAGATGGTTTTCCGCTCGTCACCACCAAGCGGCTGCACCTGAAATCGATCATCCACGAGCTGCTGTGGTTCTTGCGGGGCGATACGAACGTCGCCTACCTGCACGAGCACGGCGTGAGCATCTGGGACGAGTGGGCCGACGAATCGGGCGAGCTAGGCCCCGTGTACGGCTACCAGTGGCGGTCGTGGCCGGCCGGTGGAACCGCATCCGCGGCAAATCGCTCTGGCGGCATCGATCAGATCACAAACGTGATCGACGAGATTCGTCGCGATCCCGACTCGCGCCGCCTGATCGTTTCCGCTTGGAACGTGGCCGACGTGCCGCGGATGGCGCTGCCTCCTTGCCACCTGCTGTTTCAGTTTTACGTGGCCGACGGTCGCCTTTCGTGCCAGCTTTACCAGCGGAGCGCCGATCTGTTCCTCGGCGTGCCGTTCAACATCGCGTCGTATGCCCTGCTCACGCTGATGACGGCCCAGGTAACCGGCTTGGCACCGGGCGACTTTGTGCACACGTTCGGCGACGTGCACCTGTACCAGAACCATCTGGAACAGGCTCGCTTGCAGCTTACCCGCGAACCGCGGCCGCTGCCGCAGATGCGGCTCAATCCGCAGGTGACTTCGATCTTCGAGTTTCAATTCGGCGACTTCCAGTTGGTCGACTACCAGCCGCACCCGCACATTCCCGCGCCGATCGCGGTGTGAGGGAATCGAACGAATTTCGAAACCGTCTCGGAGAAGGGGACAGGCACATTTTGCTCCGCGCAAGTGCGCAAAACGAGCCAGTCCCCGACGGTTTCCGGCTACCGTTTGAGGGGCACATGAATCTTTCGCTGATCGTGGCCATGTCTCCGAAGCGCGTCATCGGCCGCGGCGGCACGCTCCCCTGGCATTTGCCGGCCGACTTGGCTCGCTTCAAGCGGCTCACCATGGGGCATCACGTCATCATGGGGCGACGGACGTTCGAATCGCTCACTCGACCGCTGCCGGGCCGCAAACTGATCGTCGTCACGCGACAGAGGAACTACAACGCGTCGGGCGCGGCAGTAGCGCACGATCTCGACGAAGCGCTGCGTCTGGCCGAGGGGGACGATGAGCCCTTCGTCATTGGCGGCGCGGAGCTGTACGAACTCGCCCAGCCGCGAGCCAACCGGCTCTACGTAACGCGCGTGCACGCCGACGTTGAAGGCGACACGCACTTCCCGCCTTTCGAGGGCGACAAATGGTCGCTCGTCGACGAGAAACACCGCCCGGCCGACGAGCGCAACGTGAGCGCCATGACGTTCCAGGTGTACCAACGGGAGCAGTGACACGAAGCGGACGGTGGTACGTCGCACATAGCGTCGGATTCGACGCAGCATCGACCGGCGCTACCGCCATGCCCCCAGAGCGATGCGAAAATCCTCCCACATCGCCTGTTGCTCGGTCCAGCCCACGCCGCAACTGACGCCGCTGTCGATCACCAGCGCGTGACCGGTCACGAAGCTCGAAGCGTCGCTCGCCAACCACACGACCGCGCGGGCCACGTCGTCGGGCGTGCCGGCGCGGCCCAACGGAAGCGATCGGGCCATCGCCTCTTCGATCAGCGGGAGCTTCGCCTCGGACTCGTCCTGCGACAGACCAAAGCTGCGGGCAAAGATGGGCGTGGCAATTCCGCCGGGACACACGCTGTTGACGCGAATTCCGTCCAAGGCCAGCTCCATCGCCACGCAGCGGGTGAGATGAATGACGCCCGCCTTGACGCCGCTGTAAATGTGCCCGGCCACGCCGGTCATCATTCCCCCCACGCTGGCCATGTTGACGATATTGCCCGACTTCTGACGCTTCATGATCGGCGCGGCGTGCTTCATGCCCAGCACGGCGCCGCGAAACAGCACGGCGAGCAGACGATCGAGCTCCTCGGTCGACACCTG
This sequence comes from uncultured Pirellulaceae bacterium, assembly GCA_964415245.1. Classification (GTDB taxonomy): domain Bacteria; phylum Planctomycetota; class Planctomycetia; order Pirellulales; family Pirellulaceae; genus CAYQAJ01. The sequence goes on from CAYQAJ010000367.1 coordinate 2,610, forward strand.
TTCAATGGGACGAGTGAATTCGGCGAACCCGGCGTTGTTGAACAGGCAGTCGAGCCGCCCAAATCGTTCGACGGCCACCTGCAGAGCGGCGGCGATTTCGTCCTCCTGAGTCACGTCGGTATGCGCGAAAACCGCCGACTCGCCCAGTTCGTCGGCCAGCGCCTGGCCGCGGTCGTCGAGAATGTCGCTGATGACGACCCGCGCCCCCTCGCTCACAAACATCCGCGCGGTGGCGGCGCCAATTCCGCTGGCGGCGCCGGTGATCAGTGCGACTTTACCTTCAAGACTGGGCACGTGGGATTCCTCATGCGAAAAAACAGGGGTTTACAGCTACCCTATTCTAGCTGCGCATTCGCTCGATTCAGGGCGAACGAAGGCTCGATTTTACCCGCCGCCGCAGCCGTGAGGCACCCTGACTCACGTCCGTCGCGGGGCGCGAACGACGCGACGGACTAGGCCCGAAATTTTTCAAGCCTGACGCGGAAGCGAAGAAACGCATGACGGATCCTTCGCTTGCGCATCAGGCTTTACTGCGCGGTGCCAGTGGCACGGCGGCTCACGCCCGATCGATCGGGAACGGCATCACTTCGGCCAGGCTCGACGCGCCTGCGGCTACCATCGCCACGCGATCGAAGCCCAGCGCCACCCCCGTGCACGAGGGGAGGCCGTGTTCCATGGCAGCCAAAAGACGCTCGGGTTGTGGCAGAGCATTCTTGCCGTCGGCGGTGCGACGCTCGTTGTGCGAGGTTCCGCGGCGGCGCAGCTCGTTGGCGTCGAGCAACTCATGGTAGCCGTTGGCCAGCTCGATGCCGCGCACGTACAGCTCGAATCGCTCGGCCAGCGACGGATCGCCCGGCACAATCCGGGCCAGGGCCGCCTGAGATGCCGGGTAATGATAGAGAATCGTGGGCCGCGACTGGCCCAAGTGCGGCTCTACGCATTCGGCCACCAACAGATTGAGCCACTCGTCGCGATCGCCGGGATTGTTTGCCAACGTATTCGCTGCCCGCGGTTCCCAAGTTGGAGCCGCTACGCCCAATCGCGCTGCCGCGCTTGCCAACTCCTCAATCGACGATGCGTGTGGATCTAGCCCCACGTGGCGCCGGAACGCCTCGGCATACGTCACGCACTCCGCCGCACCAAGCCCTAGAAGCTGCTCGGCCAGCTCGGAAAGCAATTGCATTCCATCGCGCATCCGGTCGCCGACTCGGTACCATTCGACAATCGTGAACTCGACGTTGTGCAGCCGGCCGCGTTCACCGCCGCGAAAGGCCCGCGTCACCTGGAACAGCGCCTTGCCGCCGGCGGCCAACAGCCGCTTCATGTGCAGCTCCGGCGAAGTCTGTAGCCAGCACGTGGCGCCCGACTCGGGCGAGCGGGCATCGTCGAACAATGTGACAGCCAGCGGGTCGATGTGCCGGTCGACCACGGTCTCCGATCCCAACAGCGGTGTTTCGACCTCCAGAAACCCGCGCTGGCGAAAGAATGCGCGCAGTCGCTCCAGCAGCGCCGCGCGCAGCTCGAGCATCGGCCACGAGGCAGCGGGAGCGAAATCGCGCGGCGGTGAAACGAGCGGTTGGTCCACGAGGCAAAGCGGCTGTCGGCAACCGCGCGATGGAAAATCTGGCGGTCGATCCACGGCACAACACGCCTACGACCGGACGCGTTCGATGTATTGGCCCGTGCGGGTGTCGATTCTAAGAATATCGCCCATGTTGATGAACGACGGGGCGCCAAACTCGGCCCCCGTTTCCATCTTGACAACCTTGGTCACGTTAGTGGCCGTGTCGCCGCGCACGCCCGGTTCGGTGTTTTCGACTTTCAGCTCGACGTGGTTGGGCGGGGTCATGGTTATGGTGTTGCTGTTG
>CAYQAJ010000368.1:0-4457 GCA_964415245.1 uncultured Pirellulaceae bacterium
CGTGGCCAACCACGGCGGCTTCGCCAAGGAAACCGACCAGCCCATCGCCGCGCTGCTGGCCGATCTCAAGCAGCGGGGCCTGTTGGACTCCACGCTCGTCATCTGGGGCGGCGAGTTCGGCCGGCTGCCCATCGTGCAAAAAGGGGGCACGGGCCGCGACCACAATCCCCACGCCTTCACCTATTGGATGGCCGGCGGCGGAGTCCGCCCCGGCGCCCATCACGGCCGCACCGACGACATCGGCCACAAAGCGGTCGAGGACCGCGTAAGCGTGAACGACCTGCACGCCACGGTGCTGCACCTGTTGGGCATCGACCACAAGCGGCTCACGTTCCGCCTCAACGGCCGCGACTTCCGCCTGACCGACGTAGCGGGCGAAGTGGTGCGGAGTATATTGGCGTGACCGTATTGGGCAGGCCAAAATTGGGAAGAAAACTCCATTAGCATGGAATGTTGAGTCTTCCCAAAGCAAGGATCGACTGAGATGAGCATCGAATTGCCGCTCGAAAGCATGAGCGTTGCCGAGAAGCTCACGCTGATGGAGAGACTATGGGATGATCTTTCGCGCCGTCCGGAAAACGTACCGTCTCCGGCATGGCACGGCGATGTGCTCGCGGAGCGAATCGCGGCGGTACGGCAAGTGCGAATCAACTTCGTGAGTTGGGAGGATGCGAAGCAACGTCTCAGGGAACGCCTCGAATGAGAATTCGGATGCCGAACGCGCTTAACCACCGTCCGATGGCCCGCATTTCCGACGACATGATCCGCATGGGAGAAAGCAATGTCGCAAGCTCTACCTGAACTCGACATTCAGCAATTGAGCGTTCCCCAGCGGCTGGAATTGATTGGGCTACTGTGGGACAGCATTCCTGACACGGCGGAAGCCATGCCGGTTCCGCAGTGGCACAAGGAAGAATTGGAGCTACGCCTGGCCACCGCCGACGCCGATCCCGACTCGGGCATTCCTTGGGATGAGGTCAAGAAACGGCTGCGCGAAAAGTCATAAGTATGTCCGTCGCCCTGCTGCAAACACGCGACCGGTTTTTTCCTTCATTGGCGAAGTAAAACTCCCCGGCGGGTGATCACTGGCGGCGAGGAGTTGCAATTATGAAGCTGGTTGAAAGGACGGATGCGACGCTCACGCTGGCCGAATACGCGGCCAACATTGGCAGCGGTCCGGTGATCGTGACGGATCATGGGGCGCCCATGGCGGCTCTCGTCCCCATCGCCAACGCGGACTTGGAAACGGTTCCACTCAGCACGAATCCGCGGCTTCTCGAATTCATCGAACGGTCACGCATGCGAGTGCGCGAAGAAGGCGGCATTTCTAGCGAGGACATGCGGCGCAGATTGCAAGCGGAGCCGGAGCGCGGCGCTGAATGCTGATACCGACGCGATGAGCAAGGCAAATGAACACGACCAGTTTTGTTTTGGGCATTCTCGCGGTTGGGTTTGGCCTTTTCACGCTCTATGTTCGCTTCGCCCATCCATCGTGGTTTGGGAAACTCGAAGCAATGAAGAAGCAATGGGGCAGTGCCACGGGCAACGCGATGCGCATATTCGGCTACACGATCGTGCCGATCGTTGTCGGAATCGCCTTGATCGTCGCGGGAATCAAGGGTATTTCGCTCTTCAGCCGATAGCTCGCCGCGGGAGAAACCGAATTGACGACCGTTAGGCTCGAGGACTTCTCCTGGGAAAGGATGATTGCCGCCGTGGATGCCGTGCGGGAGCGTGCTTGCCGGATCGCTGCCGCGCTGGATCGGGGGGGCATACCTCATGCGGTGGTGGGCGGAAATGCGATCGCGGCATGGGTCGCACGCGTCGACGTGGAGGCAGTGCGAAACACGAAGGGCGTGGATCTGCTGGTCCGCCGCGAAGACTTTGACCGCGTAATCGAAGTCGCCGAGTCGGTCGGATTCGTCCACCAGAAAGTCGCTGGCGTCGATCTTTTTCTGGACGGGCCGACGGGGTCGGTCCGCAGCGCGATTCACGTCGTCTTCGCGCGCGAGAAAGTCCGGCCCGGCCACTTGCTGCCTGCCCCGGACGTGACCGAATCCGAGCCGGGCCCCGAATTCACCATCGCCGCACTGGATGCCCTGGTGCAAATGAAGCTCACTTCCTTTCGACTGCAAGACAAGGTTCATCTGCTCGACTTGCTGGAAGTAGGTCTGATCGATGCGAGTTGGTGCGACCGGTTTCCGCCCGAGCTTTCCGCGAGACTTCGCGAAATGATCGAGTCGAAGGATCGTGAGACCTGAACAGCGTTAAATGTTCGATCAGAGGAACGATCGGTGAGCCCGACCGATCGACTTCGGCCGGACGCCCATCGACCGCGTTTAAGGGGCAGCTTCGGGCGGTTCACTCACAGCTTGACCGGACGCGGCCGGCGGTACGTTGATCGAAACGCGCGAAAGCCGGCCGCGGCGTTCGAGCACCATTTCAATCGGGCCGTCGAGAGTGGTGAGCAGGTCGCGCAGCTCATCGCCGCTTTTGTACTGGTGGCCCGAGACTTCGTAGATGCGGTCGCCGGGCCGCACTCCTGCTCGGGCGGCGCGTGAGCCGGGAACGACGCGCGTAACGATCGAAGCACCCGGCTCCGCGTCGTCGTCGCGCCAAGAGATGCCCACTCGCATCGGGCTTCCGGAAAGATGGACCGTCAAAGTTCGCGGCTCCGTCTCGCCAGGGCGTTCGACTACCACGTCGACGCGCGACGGCGCATCGAGAACGTCGAGAACAAGCTGCGAAGGATCGGACACGGGCCGACCTGCGAATTCGAGCAGTTGGTCCCCCACCGACAATCCTGCCCGCTCCGCTGCCGAGCCGCTTTCGACTCGCGTTAGAACCAGGCCGCCCGCTTGTGAATCGCCGTTCGAGGATCCGCCTTCCGGTTCCTCCCAGGCCACTCCCAACCGCGGCGACACGGGAGCAAGCTCGCGCTCAAGTTGCCGCCGGTCATCTGACGATTCGCGACGCGAAGTGTTTCGAAAGCGCGGCAAAACGGGCTCGTCAGCCAGATCGTCGGCCGCGCAGAACAAGAGCCGCGTGGCACGCTGCATCCCCTCGGCGTTGATCTTATCGGCGTCGTCGCTGGGACGATGGTAGTCGTCGTGCAGGCCGGTGTGCAGCATCACCACCGGCACGCCTTCGCTGTAAAATGGGTAATGGTCGCTATCGGATCGCATGTCCCAATTGAAGTCGAGGTCGAGGCCTGCGTACTGATCGTTGAGCGTGCTCAGCATCCGCCGGACGGAGTAGCTCGTGCGGCTGCCGTACACTTCCAACCGGTCGTTGCGGAGCCGGCCGAGCATGTCGACATTGATTACGAATGCCACGTGATCCAACGGCACGGTGGGATGCTTGATCCAGTAGATCGAACCGAGCAGTCCCTTCTCCTCGGCGTCCCAACTTGCAAACAGGATGGACCGACGCGGCGGTTCGGAGAGCGTGGCGAAGGCCTCCATACATTCGAGCAAAGCCGAAGTGCCGCTGGCGTTGTCGTCGGCGCCGTTGTGAATGTAGCCGGTGGGGCCGAAACTATTAGAGCCGTTGCCGTAGCCGACGTGATCGTAGTGGGCTGAGATGATGACGACCTCATGCCGGAGCTGCTCGTCGCTCCCTTCCAGCAGGCCCAGCACGTTGCGATAGCCGGAGCCGAACGGCTGCACGTATCCGCCGTCTTCGCCGGCGCCCCGTAGGCCGAATTTCTCGAAATACGTGAGCAGGTAACCGCCGGCGGCGCGTCCACCGCGGCTGCCCGCCTCTCGCCCTTCAAATGAGTCGTCGGCCAGCACTTCGACGTGGTGTTTCAGGTCGTCGGCGACAATCGTGGCGGCAGCAGCGCGGAGGGCGGCGGCTTCGGCGGCCGCCAGCGACGATACCGCGACAAACTGCGCCACGAGGGCCAATGCCACCGCAGCCACAAGTGACCGAAGCTTGGAAGAACGCATATGCTGACTGGCGCGTGACGTTGTCATGGGGGTTCCTGCGCGAATGATGCCTGGCAACCAAGGAATCGCAGGGCTTCGCTTTCCGAATCGCACGGCGCAACCGGCGCAACTTGCGCGGTTTGGCCGCAGTGGTGCGCGCCCGTCAAGTATACTCCCTGATTCGCGGCCGCGCTGCCAATCGCGGCGGAAGTCCGCTTGCCGGAACCGCCTCGCCACTGCACAATTCGAGGCGGATGGGCAATGGCGACATGGAGTAATCGGCGGCCCCGGCTATAATTCGGGGGCCTGGAACCGGGCGTCGACGATGCCAGATTCCCAAGATGTGGGCGCTGCCATAGACCTGGCGCCACACAATCGGAGAGGTGGCTGAGTGGTCGAAAGCGCGGGTTTGCTAAATCCGTGACCGGGAAACTGGTCCGCAGGTTCGAATCCTGTCCTCTCCGCTTAGAATGCTTGCAGATTCTTCCCACGAACGAGTTGCATCGACGTCGGCGGTCGTTGTGGCAC
>CAYQAJ010000369.1:0-4454 GCA_964415245.1 uncultured Pirellulaceae bacterium
CGCAGTCCGCGGAGCAAATTGTGCCTGTCCCCTTCTCCGCAGACGGTTTTGAAACCGTTTCTTAGTGGTTTTCGAATCCGGCGTCGAATTCGACAGTTTCGGGCTGATCGACATCAGATCGCACTCGACCGGCAGGTAGAGCGTGCCAGCGGTTTCGATCGTCACGTGTCGCCCGGCCGCGCGAAGCTGCGCGCACAGCGGAATCAGCTCGGCGTGCAACATCGGCTCGCCCCCGGTGACAACCACGTGATCGCACGGCCACGAAAGCGCCTGTTGGGCGATCTCGTCGACCGACAGGTCATCCCCTTCCGGCTGCCACGAGGTGTACGGCGTGTCGCAAAAGCCGCACCGCAGGTTGCATCCCGACGTGCGCACGAAAACGCTGTCCGTTCCCGTAAGCAATCCCTCGCCTTGCAGCGACTGGTAGATTTCGGCGATGCGCATCGGCGAGCCAACCGTTCGATCCGGTATTCCATTGCGGGGCGAGCGAAATAGTCGGCCACGCGTTCGCTGGTCGCGCGTCGTGACGCCCCTACCCTCTCCCGGCTCATCATGCCACAATGGCGTCCAAACCGAAAGAGAACCGAGCGACGAATGAGAGCCGCGTGCCGAAGGGGTGCCGCGCATGGGCCAAGAGTTTCGCGACGTGCTGGAAACGTTCGACAACCAGTACCCGGGCCGCGACTACGAGATCGAAATCGTGTGCCCGGAGTTCACGTCGCTGTGTCCCAAAACCGGCCAGCCCGACTTCGGCACGCTCACGATCACGTATACGCCGGCCGACCGGTGCGTCGAGCTGAAGAGCCTGAAGCTCTACTTACAAAGATTCCGCAACGAGGGTACGTTCTACGAGCACGTGACCAACCGCATACTCGACGACTTGGTGGCGGTGCTCAGCCCGCGGCGAATGCGGATCGTGGCGAAGTATACGCCCCGCGGCGGAATCACGACGACGGTGACGACGACGGAGGCGGAGGGCTGAGCGAGGGACGGGGATAGACGATATGGATGAAATGGACGGCATGGACAGCGTTGGCGGGAATCACGCGTAGCTCCAAGGCGGTCATTGAATGCACATTGATATCAGCGACACGAAGCAGGAAGCGGGACGCAAGGCGGCTGCCGACGGGGCGAAGCTCATTGTTGCGGCGCTGGACCATTCGAGTGCTGCGACGATCATCCTGGCCACCGGAGCATCGCAGTTCGAGATGCTGGCCGAGCTTGTGCAGGCCCGCGGAATCGACTGGGGGCGCGTCACGTGCTTCCACCTCGACGAATACGCTGGCATGCCGGCCACGCATCCGGCGTCGTTTCGCAAGTATCTCCAGGAGCGGTTCGTCGACCAGTTGCCCAAGCCTCCCCGCGCGTTTCACTACATCGCCGCCGAGGGGGATTGCCGGGCCGAGTGCCGCCGGCTGCGCGACCTGATTCGCATGCGCGAGATCGACGTGGCGTTCATCGGCATCGGCGAGAACGGCCACCTGGCGTTCAACGATCCGCCGGCCGACTTCGATACCGACGATCCGTATCTGGTCGTCGAGCTCGATGAGGCTTGCCGACGCCAACAATTGGGCGAAGGGTGGTTCCCCACACTCGACGACGTGCCGCGACAGGCCATCTCCATGTCGGTGCGGCAGATCATGCGATCGCGTTCGATCGTGTGTACCGTGCCCGACGAGCGCAAGGCCCGCGCCGTGAAGGCGGCCGTGGATGGGCCGGTGACGCCCAACGTGCCGGCGTCGATTCTTCAACAGCACAGCGAGGCCACGATTTACCTCGATCGGGATTCGGCTGCGCTCCTTTTGCCGCGACGAGAGTATTGATCGTTCGATAAACCGCGTGAGTCGCGAATTGCGATCCGGCGATAATGCCCCCTATGAAATCGAACCAATGAACGACACGCCCAGCGTCATCCTCAGCGGTTTCGCCGACGAAGCGGCCAACCAGAAAACGGCCGAGCAGCAGTTCACCGCCTTCGCCGCGCTGGGGCTGGAGTACTACACCATCCGCTTCATCGACGCGGGCGGCGGAGTCAAGAACGTGATGAAGCTCACCAAGTCGGAGATCGCCCGGCTGCGGCACCTGGAAGATGAATACGAGATCAGCGTGTCGTCGATCGGTTCGCCCATCGGCAAGGTGAAACTGCTCGACGTGAACGACCGCACCAAGAACGCCTACATCCCGTTTCGCAAGTACCTGGGGCGCGAGGTCCGCCGCGCGTGCGAGCTGGCCCACGCCTTCGAGACCAAGCTGATTCGCGGCTTCTCGTTCTACCCCCCCGCCGGCAGCGACCCGCGCGAGCACTTGCCGCGGGCCATCGACCAGCTCGGCAAAATAGCCGAAACGTGCCACCGCAGCGATCTAACGTTCGGGCTGGAGGTGGAAGCGAACCTGGTCGGCTGCACGGGCCCGCTGTTGGCCGAGATTCATCGCCAGGTGAACCATCCCGCGCTGATGTTGGTGTTCGACGGGGCCAACATCGCCACGCAAGGGTGCACGGCCGACGAAGTGTTCGCCCACTATCAGGCGATGAAGCCGGGGCTGGGCTGGATGCACATCAAGGATTACCACCACCCCGACGCCATCCGCCCCACCCAGCGCGTCGACGAAGAGGCGCTCAAGCACTTCGTGCCGGCCGACGTGGGGGACAGCGGGCACGAGATGATTCTGCGCGACTTTAAGGAGCTGATCCCGCGACTCGAACGCAAGCTGAAGCGCCGCGGCATACCCGGCGTGTTTCTCGACCTGGAACCCCACCTGAAAGGGGGCGGGCAATTCGGCGGCTTCAGCGGCCCCGATGGAATGGCGGTCGCCCTGCGGGGCCTGCTCAGAGTGCTCGATTACGTGGGAATCGGCTACCACCTCCGCGATTTCGACGACGTCCGCGCCGCCCGGGGATTCTGACTCGCCCCCGCGTATTTCCATTCCGCGCTGGATTTTTCAAGCGCCAACACTGATAATCAGCGGCAGCGAAACCGCGCGTTCCCAACGACCAACTGCTGTCCGTTTGTGTCTCGACGACCAGTGCGGGTGCCACCCCGCTTGCGGTTTCGCGCTCCGCCAAACAACCACCGCACTCAAAACCGATCCCGCGTACTCGAAATCACCCCCATGCTCCGCGTCCTCGGCTCCACTCGCAAGCTCTGCCACGGGTTCACCCGCCGCGATTTGTTGCGCATTGGTGGGCTGGGGCTCGCGGGGATGGCGCTGCCCGACATACTTCGATTCCAACAGGCGGCGGCCGACGACGGCACCACGCGGCCCGCCTCGTTCGGCAAGGCGAAGTCGCTGATTCTGATGCACTTGTACGGCTCGCCCAGCCAGCTCGAATGGGCCGACCCCAAGCCCGAGGCGCCGGTCGAAGTGCGCGGCGAGTTGGGGTCGATCCCGTCGAGCCTGCCGGGCTGCGGCGTGTGCGAGTTGTTGCCCCACTTCGCCCAGGTGATGGATCGCACGACCGTGCTGCGGTCGATGACGCACCCGTACCCCATTCACGGCGTGGCGTACGCTCTGACCGGCGTGCCGCAGATCGACGTGGCGATGGAGCTGCGTCCGCACGACGCCGCACACTGGCCATTCGTGGGCAGCGTCGTGCAGTACGTCGAAAGCAAAAAGGGCGACGGCCGGCGGGCGATTCCGCCCAATCTCGCGCTCCCCTTCCCGTTTAGCAGCCGCCGCAAGGGCGAAGTGCCGCGGGCCGGACCGTACGCGGCGTTCCTCGGCCGGCAGTATGACCCGGTGTGGACCGACTTCGAGGGCGAGGCCACCAAGGGGCACAAGAAGACGCTGCAGGACATGGTGTACGACGAGAACGACCCCTACGTGGGCGTGTCGGACGACTGCCGTTTCCGCCTGAGCACTTCGGCCGTGCTGCCCGACGACGTGACCCTCGATCGCCTCGACCGTCGCCGTTCGCTGGTCGAGCAGTTTAACCTCGTGCGCCCGTCGCTGGCCTCCGCCGCCGCGGCAACGAACCTGTCGAAGCAGCAGGAGGCGGCGCTGGCGCTGTTGGCCTCCGGCGCGCTGGGCGAAGCGCTCGACGTGCGCCGCGAGCAAGAAGAGACGCGAGATCTGTACGGCCACACGCTGTTCGGTCAGTCCTGCCTGGCGGCGCGGCGGGCGGTCGAAGCGGGCGGCCGCGTCGTCACCGTTTTTTGGGACGAGTTCGGCCTGGCCGGCAGCGGCTGGGACACGCACTGGGACCACTACCCCCGCATGAAGCAAGAGCTCTGCCCCGGCTTCGACAAGGCGTGGTACGGGCTGATCACCGACCTGGACCGCCGCGGACTTTTGGACGACGTGCTGGTGGTCTGCACCAGCGAGCACGGCCGCACCCCCAAGCTCAACAGCGCCGCCGGCGGCGGGCGCGATCATTGGTCGAGCGTGTACACGTCGCTCATGGCCGGCGCGGGCATCAAGCGCGGTCATATCGTGGGCGCCTCGGACAAGAAGGG
>CAYQAJ010000370.1:0-4454 GCA_964415245.1 uncultured Pirellulaceae bacterium
GGTGCCGGTTCGCGTTGATCGCTGGCACGATTGACTCTACCCATAATGTCGCTCGGGCTCGGCGCTTATCCCGCGCCGTATACGAAGATTGTTTGCGGCGCGGCGACGATTCCCATCCCGCGGCACTGCTCGGTTTGACAAGCCGCGCCGCACACCTTACTGTAAAGGCTTGCTAGCGAAGCGATTAACTCCCGCCGCGAGGGGTTTTCGGTGGCGATAACCCGCATCAGATTTCGACCTCTGCGCCATTCCGCGCCGCGCCTGACATCCATCCTACTCTGCGGCGGCGGGCTGTTGTTGTGGCTGGTGGCATTACGGCCTGCATCCGCGGCCGAGGGACCGGATTTCGAGTCCGAGATTGTCCCGCTGTTGGTACGTCGCTGCCTGGAATGCCACAGCGAAAGCGGCTCCAGCGGTGGGCTGGTGCTCGTTTCGCACGAGACATTGCTGAAAGGGGGCGACAGCGGTCCGGCGATCGACACGGGCGATCCGGCCGAAAGCTATCTCTTGCAGCGCGTGACCGACGGCGAAATGCCGCCGGAGAAGGACGACAAATCACAAAAGCTTCCCGATGCCGAAATAGCCCTTCTGCGCAAGTGGATTGCCGCCGGCGCTCCCTGGCCCGAAGGTCGCGTCGTCAGTCCCTACGAGCGAACGACCGACAAGCGGGGCGGTCTCGACTGGTGGGCGTTCCAGCCGGTGAAACGAGTGCTGCCGCCGACGGTAAAGTCGCCCGATCGCGTGGCCGGCAGCGTCGATGCTTTCATCACGGCGCGCCTCGAAGCCGAAGAGATGTCGATGGCGCCGCCCGCCGAAAAGCGCGCACTCATTCGCCGCGCCACGTACGATCTGCTGGGCCTGCCTCCCACGCCCGAGGAGATCGAAGCGTTTATCGCCGACGATTCACCCGACGCGTACGAGCGCTTAATCGACCGGTTGCTTGCCTCGCCCCACTACGGCGAGCGCTGGGCTCGTTACTGGCTCGATCTCGTGCGTTTCGCCGAAACCAACGGCTACGAGCGCGACGCGGTGAAACCGTTCGCGTGGCGGTACCGCGACTGGGTCGTCGATTCGCTCAACGACGACAAGCCTTACGATCGTTTCGTGATCGAACAGCTTGCCGGCGACGAGCTTGCCGATCGGTCGGAAGAAACCGTGATCGGCACCGGCCTGTTGCGGCTCGGCACGTGGGACGACGAGCCGAACGACGCGCTCGAATACAAGTACGAGCGGCTGGAAGACCTGGTGCATGTCACCAGCACGGCGTTTCTGGGCATCACGGTCAAGTGCGCGCGGTGCCACGACCACAAGTTCGACCCCATTCCACAGACCGACTACTATGCGATGGCGTCGGTCTTCTGGGCCGGCTACATCGAACCGCGCGGTCGCGAATTGATGGGCGGCCCGAGCAAAGAAGAACTAGGCTACGAAGTGCTCGGCTGGACCGATCGCGCTCGCGAGCCGCCGCCGCTGCACTTGCTCAAGAAGGGGGATCCCCATCGCCCGCAGCAGGAAGCGCCCCCCGGCGTGCCTTCGCTCGTGCCGGCGTTGTATCGCCCGATGGAAGCGCCGCCCGAGGAGGCCGCCACTTCGCACCGCCGGTTGCAGCTTGCCCAGTGGATTGCCGACCCGGCCAACCCGCTCACGCCCCGCGTGCTGGTCAACCGCATCTGGCAGCATCATTTCGGACAGGGCTTGGTGCGCACGCCCGACAATTTTGGATTCAAGGGCGATCTGCCTACGCATCCCGAACTGCTCGACTGGCTGGCCGACGAGTTTGTCTCGGGCGGCTGGCAGATCAAACCGATCCACCGCAAGATCATGCTCTCCGAGGCGTATCGCCAGGACTCGATTCACCCGTATGAGGAGGAATACGCCGAGCGCGACTTCGGCAACCACTTTCTGTGGCGTCAGAACCGGCAGCGGCTCGACGCCGAAGCAATGCGCGACTCGATGCTGGCAGCGGCCGGGCGGCTCGACCTGCGCATGGGCGGCCCGAGCTTTTTCCCGCACATCGACAGCAATGCACTGGAAGGCCTGTCGCGCAAAGGGGGCGCCTGGACCGAGTCGCCACCGGCCGAGCAGCGCCGCCGCAGCCTGTACATCTTCACGCAGCGGTCGCTGCTCGTGCCGCTGATGACCACGTTCGACTTCGCCGACACCACGCTCCCCTGCGGACAGCGCGATGTTTCGGTCGTGGCGCCGCAGGCACTGGCACTCTTGAACAACGGATTCGTCCACCAGCAGAGTCAGGCATTGGCCGGACGCGTTGCCGCGATGTCCGATGATCCGGCCCAGCAGGTGCGCGAGGCGTGGCAGCTTGCGCTGGGGCGAGCGCCCACCGATGCCGAAGCGCGCGCTGCTTTGGCCCATCTCGACGCGCAGCGACGGCGCTTTGCCGAGCGACTCGGCGTGCCAGTCGACGATCCTGAACAAGATATACCGGATGAGCCCGACGACGGCCAATCGCCTCAGCCCTCGACGCCCGACACGCTGCCGCAGAGCGACAAGCTGGCGCTGTGGCTGCGGGCCGATCAAGGCGTCGAAGCTGACGACGCGGGGCGGGTGCAAAAATGGCAGGATCAATCGCCCGCCGGGCATCACGCGGCGCAAGAGCGCGAGTCGGCGCGTCCCCTGCTCGTGCGGGATGCGGTATCCGGCCGCCCCGCGCTGCGGTTCGACGGGCAGAGCCGCTTCCTGCACGTCCAGGGGCAGGTGCTCGCATCGCAGCAGCATACGATTTTTGCCGTGGCCAGCGACAACGGAGGTCCCGGGCACCGTGAGATCTTTTCCAACTGGAACGGCGGAGCGGGCAACTCGGTCACCAGCATGTTCCTGGGCCTTACCGGTCAGGCGACCGTGCGATTCAGCGACAACTTTGCGCCCGCGGGCGAAGTGACGGAACCGGCGAAGCCATTCGTGCTGTCTGCCATTTCCGACGAAGGCGAAGCGGCCGTGTATCAGAATGCTGGGCTGCTCGCCCGGCGCGAGACTCCACTGGCTCCCCGCAACCTCGAAACGGCATACGTGGTGGGGACGCAAGGCAATATCAACGGCGAGTTCTGGAACGGCGACATCGCCGAGCTGATCGTCTTCGACCGCGCGCTCTACGAGCTGGAGCGCCGCCAGGTGGTGCACTATCTCGCCGAGCGATACGGCATCGATCTCGCTTCGCCCGCAACTGCCGAAGAAGAGGCGATCCCAATGAGCCCGGAGTTACTGGCGCTCGCCTCGCTGTGCCACGTGCTGCTGAATACCAACGAATTTATCTACGTCGATTGAGAGTGGAGAGCCGAGAGACAAGCGGTCGAGAGCCGGAACAAAGCGGAGAGCGGAAAGCCGAAAGCGGAATCGTAACCCGACGCGTTAGCGAGGGAGCGCTGCTCGCAGGTCATCCATTATTTGAGACTTCATCATGAATCATCTGCGCGATAACTCTCGCGAGCAAAATGCTTCGCAACGTAACCGCGGCGGTCGCGTCTTTCCCTGCGGCGTGACGCGGCGCGAGTTCGTGTGGGAAATGGGGGGCGGATTCGCCGGGCTGGCCCTGGCCGGTTTGCTGGCATCCGACGGCTTCTCTCCTTCGCGCGCCAAAGCCGCCGAAGCGCTGGCCGCCGAGAATCCGCTGGCACCCAAGCCGCCCCATTTCGCGGGCGCCAAGAGCTGCATCTTCCTCATGATGAACGGCGGCCCCAGCCATGTCGACACGTTCGACTACAAGCCCGAACTCGAAAAATACGCCGGCCAACCTCTGCCCGAAGGTAAGAAGTTCATCAACTCCGGCGGTCGCAAGATCGGCTACCTGACCGCCGCCCAGCGCCCCTTCCGCCCCGGCGGCGAAAGCGGCCTGTTGATCTCCGACTTCTTCGAAAACGTCCGCCGCCATGCCGACAAGCTCGCGCTGGTCCGCTCGTGCCACGCCGACAGCCACGCCCACGGTTCGGCACTCGTGCAAATGAACACCGGCAGCACGTTCATCGGCCGTCCCTCGCTGGGAAGCTGGTCGGTCTACGGCCTGGGAAGCGAAAACCAGAACTTGCCCGGCTACGTGGTGATCCTCGACAAACGCGGCGGGCCGATCAGCGGGCAACCCAACTGGTCGAGCGGCTTCATGCCGGCCGCGTATCAGGGAACGCTGTTTCGCCCGGCTGGCGACCCCATTCTCGACCTGCGTGGCCCCAAACATCTCGATCAACAGGCGCAGCGCAACCAACTCGACTTGTTGGCGGAGCTGAACCAGCGGCATCTCGACCAGCGCCCCGGCGGCGACGAGCTGGCCGCCCGCATCGCCAGCTACGAGCTGGCCTATCGCATGCAGGCCGAGGCGCCTGAGGCGGTCGATCTTTCGCAAGAGGACGCGGCCACGATAGAGAAGTACGGCGTCGAAAAGGAGCCGACCGCCGAGTTCGGCCGCAACTGCCTCATCGCGCGGCGGCTGGTCGAGCGCGGCGTGC
>CAYQAJ010000371.1:0-4426 GCA_964415245.1 uncultured Pirellulaceae bacterium
CGAGCTCGAACTTGTCGACGGCTCGCATCAGTCCGGTGTTGCCTTCCAGGATGAGGTCGAGAAAGCTCAGGCCGCGGTTGCGGTACTTCTTGGCGATCGACACGACCAGCCGCAGGTTGCCGGCCGACATGATGCGCTTGGCGGCGTCGTGCTGCTGTTGATACTTGCGGGTGCGGCTGGCGCGTCGCCGTAGGGTGCCGGGGGTCTCGAAGGTGATCCGCATCAGGTAGCGGAGCTCCTTTTCGAGCGACTCGCGGTCGAGGCCGGGATGGCCCTGGCCGGCGCGGAATTCACGGATTTGCACTTTGAGCTGATCCATCCGCTCGGAGATGCGGCACAGGTTGTCGAACAACGGCTGCACGCGATTGACCCGCAGGTTCAGCTCCTCGATGAGCCGCACGCCCCTTGCGCGACGCCTTTTCAGCCGGCTCCACGCGGCGCGGCGGACCTCCAGGGGTCGGCGCTTGCTGAGAGCCAGGCGGAAATCGCGATAGTTGGCCTTCAGCATGTTCTCGAGCGTAACCAGGTTGGGCACGATGCGCTGCATGATCCGCCGCTTCTGGGCCGTGTTGGTGACCGACACCTCGATCGTGCGGTCGAGGCGCAGCTTTCCGTCGCGCACTTTTTCCAGAATGCCGATGGCGCCCTGCAGCATGTAGTCGGTGGCCAGCATGCTATGGCGGTATCGGAGCCGCGTGCGGTCGATGTCCTTGGCGGCCTTGATTTCGTCGGCCCGGGAGAGTAGCGCGATCCGCCCCATTTGCATCAGGTAAATGCGCACGGGATCGTCAATGGCCGCAGCGCCCTCGGCATCGTGAATTCGCTCTTCCCGTTCGGCGTCGCCCGAGTCATCGCTTTCCACGCGGTCGGCGTCGTCCGTATGGTCGAGCGAAGCGACCGGCTTCTCGTTCGTGTGATCGGCGTCATGCGAAGCGTCGCCTGTCTCCAAGACACCGTGTCGGTGGCCGTTGAGGCCGGGCGGATGCGCCTTGCTCTTGGCGGACTTCGCGTCGAATTGCAGTCGGGCGAGGTGCTTGCGGCTCGTGCGGGTCAAGGTGATGCTCCAGGTGCGTGCGTGGGCGGGGCCTGCCCGGACGCCACATTGGCGGTGTGGTCAGGCCGCTCGCATCCAGTCGCACCTGAAGTGCCAATCGGTGGGAGACGGCATCGCCGCAGCCTAGAGTCTGTGGCCACAAAGAGTTACGACGCGGTGGCCCATCGCGTCGACAGGGCGCCGTGTTGGAGCCGCTCAACACATGTTGCGACGAAGCAACATCGCGCGTGGGGCAGGCTTTCCAGCCTGCCGTCAAAGTGCGCGGCGATCATGAGACGCGCACTTTGGACGGAAAGCGGGTCGAAAGTGAGTTGGCGTGCCTATATGGCAGGCTGGAAAGCTTGCCCCAAGCGCCACGACTACTTCTCGGCAAAGTGCTCGGGAAAGTCGCGGCGGTAGCGCGCCAACAGCGCGTCGACGTCGGCGTCGACGAAATAGATCTTGCCGCGAATCTCTTTTGTCTCGCCTGGCGCGAGGCCCCCCACGCGGAAATCGCTATGAATGCAGGTGATGACTCCCAGGAACAGTTCCTGGTACGGCTCCCAGGCCACCGCCATCAGCTTCTTCTCGTCGGCCGAGAAACACCCGGTCAGCCCGTTCGACGGCACCAGCTTGCTCAGCGGACGCGGGTTCACATCGTTGCGATCGACATTGCGCGGACAATACACCTGGCCCGGTGTGTACCGCGCTTCGGTGGCCCAGGGTTCGGTGGGGAGCCGCGACAGCTTGCCGTCGACGAACACGAAGCACTTGCGGGCGTACTCCGGGACCAGCTCGCGGGCGTCGTCGGTGGGGCAGCCGGTAAACTTGTCGACGCGAATGCACGGCTGGGCCCAGTGTGCCTCGGAGGCGTGGTCGGTGGGGTTGTGGGCCGTGAGGCGGAAGTCGACTTCGTCGTGCGTCGCAGTGATCTTGTGCCGCACGACGACGCCGTCGCGCAGCGTGTCTTCCAGTTCCAGCATCGAGCCGTCGTCACTGGCCGATACGAGGCGGGTCGTGTGGCCGATCACCGTTTCGCCCCATTCGCGATCGGTGGAACCGGACCGGCAATACGCTTCGAGGTACAAGATGCGCATCGACCCGCCGGGGAGGTGCGCGCCGGTGATGGTGAGGTAGTTGTCGGACCAGGCGAGGGTGAGGGGGGGTTGCGGTTCGTCGGCGGAGCGCGAAACCGCAAGCGGTGCGGAGAACGAGAACGCGAGGATAATCGTCAACGCCAGCGCAAAAGAGACACGATGGAAAGAGATGCACATAGAGCACTTAACTTCCACGACGGATTGCTCAGCGATGCTGGAGTCATCCTACTTCGGCGCGATCGTGCAGATGATTCGCCGCTGCTGCTGCATGGGGGGCATTTCGAGCTTGCCGTGTTCCAGCAGCTCCTGCACCACGCCCTCCATCACCTTGCGCCCCTCGTCGATGTGGGCCAGCTCGCGACCGCGAAAGATGACCGTTACCTGTACTTTGTTCTTGTGCTCGAGAAATCCCTTGGCCCTTTTGACCTTGAACTCGATGTCGTGCTCGCCGGTCTTGGGCCGCAGGCGGATTTCCTTGGTGCGGGTGTGGTGGGCCCCACCCCCCTGCTTCTTTTTCTTTTCGTACTTGTACTTGCCGAAGTCCATGATCCGGCAGACGGGTGGCCGGTCGTTGGGAGCCACTTCCACCAGATCGAGATCGGCGTCGCGCGCTTTGGCCAGCGCTTCGTCGGTCGGAAGAATGCCGAGCTGCTGGCCGTCTGCAGCAATGACGCGAACGGGAGAAATGCGAATCTGTTCGTTGATCCTGGTCTGAATGTGGTCTATGACTATTTCCCTTTCCTGCTGAAGGATGGAACGGAACGGAAATCACCGCGGCGTGGCGTTTGCCTTCGCGGCAATCAACTGCTGAATTCTACCTTGCCCCGCGGCCCATTTCACCTGTGGCAGTATGGGCCATGCCCCGAGCCGAGGTCAACGCGCCGCCCGCGGTTTTTTGGGAACCATAGCGGAACCGCAGCGGGGCCCGCGCCCGAGTCGCACGTTGCATCAATATGCGTGCTCCGAGCCGCGGTCGCCCAAACCTGCGTGGCCGGCGTAGGTCTTGCGTACGCGGCGCTCGCGCACCTCTTCGTGCAGCTTTTCCAGTGCCTGGGCAATCGGAATCGCCCCCAGGTCCCCTTCCAGCCGGTCGCGCACCGAGACAGTTCCCTGCTGGGCGTCGCGCGGGCCGACCACAAACATGTAGGGAATCAGCTCCAACTGGGCATCGCGGATTTTGGCCCCCAGCTTTTCGGCGCGGTAATCGCCGCCGATCCTAAGTCCCGACTCGAACGCCTGCCGTTCGATCTGCCGTGCGTATTCGGCCGACTTGTCGCTCACCGGCAACACGCGGACTTGCTCCGGCGCAAGCCACAGGGGAAACGCCCCGGCGAAGTGCTCGATCAGCACGGCGATGAACCGCTCCATCGAGCCCAGCGGGGCGCGGTGAATCATTACCGGCCGGTGCGGACTGTTGTCCGAGCCCACATACTCCAGGGCGAACCGCTCGTCGCTGGGAAGGTTGTAATCGAGCTGCACCGTGCCAAGCTGCCACTCGCGGCCGATGCAGTCGGTCACCACGAAGTCGGCCTTCGGGCCGTAGAATGCTGCTTCGCCCGGTTCGCGGGCCGCTTCAATGCCCAGGCTGGCGCACACGTCGATCAGCGCCGCCTCGGCCTTGGCCCAGTTCTCGGCGCTCCCCACGTACTTCTCGCTGGCCGGATCGCGCAGCCCCAGCCGCACGCGGTAGTCGTTCAACCCCAGGCACGCCAGCACGTACTGCGTCATCTCCACACAGCCGCGAAATTCGTCGGCCACCTGGTCGGGGGTGCAGAAAATGTGCGCGTCGTCTTGGGTGAACCCCCGCACGCGGGTCATGCCCGAAAGCTCGCCCGACTGTTCGTAGCGGTACACCGTGCCGAACTCGGCCAGCCGCAGCGGCAGCTCGCGATAGCTCCGCGGCCGCGCCTTGTAGATCATCACGTGGTGCGGGCAGTTCATCGGCTTGAGCAGGAACTGCTCGCCGTCGGGCATCTCGATCGGCGCGAACATGCTCTCGGAGTAATACGGAAAATGGCCCGACGTCTGGTATAGCTCCACCCGGCCAATGTGCGGAGTGTAGACGGGCAGGTAGCCGCGCTGCTGCAATTGCTGGCGGACGAAGCCTTCCAGCAGGCTGCGCACGATGGCGCCCTTGGGCTGCCACAGGATGAGCCCAGAGCCGACGGTGGGGCTGATGGTGAACAGATCAAGCTGCTTGCCCAGCACGCGGTGGT
Organism: uncultured Pirellulaceae bacterium; assembly: GCA_964415245.1. GTDB lineage: Bacteria > Planctomycetota > Planctomycetia > Pirellulales > Pirellulaceae > CAYQAJ01. The sequence goes on from CAYQAJ010000371.1 coordinate 4,347, forward strand.
CGCGCTTCTTGGCTTCTTCGATGCGCTCCAGGTGGGCCTTGAGGTCCTCCTCGCTGAAGAACGCGGTGCCGAACAGCCGT
>CAYQAJ010000372.1:0-4416 GCA_964415245.1 uncultured Pirellulaceae bacterium
CTGCGACCTTTTGACCCCCAGTCAAACGCGCTAGCCAGGCTGCGCCACGCCCCGATACGGTTGCGGCACAAACGATACCTTGTGCCGAACGCTGCCGGCGCAACGGATACCTCAACGCTCCCTTTGCGCCGTGCTGAATATGGCACATTCTCCGCACTCTTTCAACGCCACGCCGGTGACCCGCGACGGCACGACGGTGGGTTCATTGGGCCCCTCGTAATCTGCGCCGACAAACGCTATGAAAACGATAGTCGGAAGCTTCAGGGCAACGGGGCAGACCAAACCGCGTGGAGCGCCGACCAATCTCGTCGCTGTGATAGCCCCATTTACCTTGACAACGGGAATCGCCACCCGGTTCGCTCCTCGGAGTCCACAGCTTGGAACACTTCGCCGATCGACTGGCGAGTCGGGTGCGCAGCCGCGGAAGCGCTGTTCTCGTGGGACTTGATCCTCGGCTCGACGATCTGCCTCGGCCGCTTCGCCCGGAAAGCAGCGAACCGGCGGCGCGCGCGTCAGCCTATGCGAGCTTCTGCCGCGAAGTGATCGACGTGGTGGCGTCGCTCGTCGCGGCGGTCAAGCCGCAATCGGCGTTCTTCGAGGCGCTCGGCCCGGCGGGTGCGTCGGCTTTGGCCGAAGTGATCGGCTACGCGCGGCAAAAGAATCTGCTGGTCATTCTCGACGGCAAACGAAACGACATCGGCAGCACGGCCATCGCCTACGCGGAGGCTTACTTGGGAGCGCTGCCCCTGAGCCCATGGGGTGCCGACGCGCTGACGGTGAATCCCTACCTCGGAGAGGACAGCCTCGAACCTTTTGCCAAAGTCGCCCGCCAGCGCGGCGCCGGGGTGTTCGTGCTGGTGAAGACGTCGAACCCGGGGAGCGGAATGTTTCAGGATCGCGAGAGCGAGGGCAAGCCTCTCTACGAGTACGTGGCCGAGTGCGTCGAGAGTCTTGCCGCCGATTCGGCCGGCCAGTGCGGCTACGGCGCCGTGGGGGCGGTCGTGGGAGCCACGCATCCTCGGCAGCTTGGTGAGCTGCGGGCCGTCATGCCGCACGCTTGGTTCCTGGTTCCCGGCTATGGTGCGCAAGGGGCGACGGCGCGCGACGTGGCCGGGGCTTTCGACGATCGCGGACTGGGAGCGATTGTGAACAGCTCGCGGGGAATCATCTTCGCACATCGCCGACCTGAGTATCGCGAAAAGTACGGCGAGGCACGCTGGCAGGAAGCTGTGGCCGCCGCCACGCGCGACATGATCGACGCGCTGCGGGCCGAAACGCCGGCCGGGAAACTGGCCGTTGAGTAATTCCATCGAGCGGAACGAGTCGTTTGCTCACCTTTTTCCTTCGGTACCTGCCCAAAGCCCGATCTCGATTTGACGCACGGCGCAATGGGGCTCAACCTTGGCCAGCGATTCGCCCGACACACCGCAGCATTTGTCCTCGCGCAGACGGCGATTCGTCAAACCGCTGGTATTCGTGATGTTTGTGTTGGTGATTGCGACGGGCCTGGTCAGCCTGTCGAATGAGGGGATTCTCCAAACCCTGAGCGAGCGCGAATTGCAGTTGCGAGAGACGACGCAGCAACATCCTGTGCTGGCGTTTGGCGCGGCATTTCTGATCTACGTGGTCGTAACCGGCCTGTCGCTGCCGGGAGCAGCCGTCCTGTCGCTGTCGTGCGCGTGGCTGTTCGGCTTTTGGCCCGCGCTGGTTCTCGTGAGTTTTGCGTCGACGACCGGCGCGACGCTTGCTTTCCTGTTGAGCCGCTACTTGTTTCGCAACGCGGTCGCGGCTCGATTCGGCAGTCGGCTGGCGGCGTTCAACGCGGCGCTGGAGCGCGAGGGGGCCTGGTACCTGTTCACGCTGCGGTTGATCGTCGTGGCGCCATTCTGGGTGGTGAATCTGGTCATGGGCCTGACGCCAATTCGTACGCGTACGTTTTGGTGGGTCAGCCAGTTGGGCATGCTGCCGGGAACGGTCGTGTTCGTGTGGGCCGGCTCGTCGATTCCCACTCTCAACGAAATGGCAGAGAAGGGCGTCGGCAGCGTTTTCAAGCCGCAGCTCATTGCGGCGTTCGTGGCGCTGGGGGTGTTTCCACTCGTGGTGCGGTATGGGGTGCGATGGGCGCGGGGCGGGGCGGAGGTTTTGGAGAAGGGTGGTAGTGTGGCGGAGCGCGAAACCGCAAGCGGTGTGGATGACGGCGAAAGTGGGGATACGTCGAGTGGTGTGGAGGGGTGAATAGCGACGTGCGGAGAGGAGAAACGCTTCGGTTACGGGGAGGACATTACTCGTCAGCGGCGCGTAGCCACGGAGTGAGAGTGTCGTCGTAGGGGAAGATTTCGTCGTCGCGGAAGTACAGGGCGATTTCGCGTTTGGCGGCATCGGGCCCGTCGGAAGCGTGCACCAGGTTCATCTGGCGGCTGCTGCTGTAATTGCCGCGAATCGTGCCGGCGGCCGCCTTCAGGCCGCTCGTGGCTCCCAGCATCTCGCGCACGACGCGAATCGCCTCGAGCCCTTCGACCACCATGGCCACCACCGGCGATGCCGTGATGAACGCCTCCAGCCCCGGGTAGAACGGCTTGTTGACGTGCTCGGCGTAGTGCTGCTTCGCCAGGTCGCTGCTGACTTGCAGCATCTTCATGGCCACGATGTTGTAGCCCTTCTCTTCCAGCCGGCTCACGACGCGCCCCATGAGCCGCCGTTGCAGACAGTCGGGCTTGAGCAGGACGAGCGTGCGCTCCATGAACGTTTCTCCCGTCGCGGCGCGGTAACGCTGAAGTCAACGCGGAGAATTGTACGGAGTTGTCGGCCGTGCCTCAACGGGAGCACAACGACAGAGGGAGCGCGGGAAAGCCGCCACATTCATGTGGCGAGGGTCGTTAGCCGCCACATTCATGTGGCGATTGCGCGTCCGATCACCGTATGCGACAAGAATCGCCCGCTCGCGCCGCTACCGCGAATAGGGCCGACTCGGACGCCAAGCTTCTGGCAATAGCCGCTCCGTGTCCCGCCGCAATGTGCCGGGCAGCCACGTGTCTTTGCCTGGTGCAACGTCGTCGTCAGCGGGCGGCGTGACGGGAGCGGGCGGCAGGTATGGCCCTTCGGCGCCTTGAGGAATCGGCTCGATGTAGTCGCCGGGAGCAGGTTCGATCATCTGCATCCGCCAGGAGCCGGGATGTACGTAGTAACCGTGACCGTTGTATGGCCGGGCGTGGTAGCCATCGCTCCAACCCCATCCCAAATGCCGCCCCAATCCGTTCAAGGGTCCGGCCTGCGTTGGATGAGCCGACAAAGCGGTGAGCAATAGAACTGCCGCGGCGAGAATGAGCAATCGCTTCATGGTGGGCCTCCCAGCCGTAATCCCAAGGGCGCGGCACTGAAGTGTGCTTGTGTGTATCGACAGGCCGCGAGCCGCCCGCCCAATCCCTACGACGTGACGCTGGGAAAACGCGCCCTTTGCGGTCACGTGAGGCGGAAAATGCCGCTGGTAACGAGCGGGGACACGATCACGCGGCAATCGATCGCCTAGGCCTATGCCGGCGCCGCAAGATTTTCCAGCGGGCCGATCGCCACGGTGGCGCCGTCCGTGAGCGGGTACCTCGCCAGCACCCGCGCCACGTCGCTCCGCGAAACGTCCTGGTACGCGGCAACAATGTCGCGCGTGGTAAGGTACTGGCGACGCTGCAGCCAGTTGGTGCCCACCGCAAACAGGCGGTTCCCCGGCCGTTCGCTTTGCAGCACCACGTGCGAGGTGATCTTGCTCTTGGCGCGGTCGAGCTCATCGTCGGCGATGCCGTCCCGCTGGGCCTGGAGCTGGATTTGGTGAATCCGGCCGAGATTCTCTTGCGCCAGCTCGGGCGTCGAGCAGTGAAACGTCATCAGGACGCCGGCCCCCTGGAACTCATACGCGCCCATGACCGCGTAGTCGGCGCGACCCGAGTCGACCAGGTCCCAGTACAGCCGGCTGCCGCTGTCGTCCCCCAGCACGGTGGCCAGAATGCGAGCGGCAAATCGGTCGTCGCTCTCGGCGGCCGCACCGGGTGAGGCCTGCACCGTGTACTCCTGCACCGACGACTCCTTGCGAAGAACCTGGAACGCAGGGCGCGCGCGAGCGGGCGAAGTGTCCCGCGGCGCCGACCATGGCTCCCAATGGCCGCACGACTGCTGCGCCTGCGCAGTGAGCGCGTCGAAGTCGACCCGCCCTGCCGCCACGAGCACCATGTTGCCGGGACTGTAGCGCTGTTGGAAGTACCGCCGCATGGCCTCGGGCGAAAGCATTTTGATACTCTCGACGGTTCCCAGAATACTGTGCCCGAGCGGATGCGGGCCGAAAAAGGCCGCCATGCACTTTTCGTTAGCGCCGTAGGGAGGCTGATCCTCATACATGCAGATCTCTTCGATGATCACCTGCTTCTCGGT
>CAYQAJ010000373.1:0-4410 GCA_964415245.1 uncultured Pirellulaceae bacterium
ACTGATGTCCGGCGCCAAAAAATGTGGGTAAGAACAAGGCCGGAAGGCCGGGGTTTCGCCCTCGGCACGGCGCTGGCATGGCGTGCGCGGCGGCTTCTCTGCTACGCTTGTTGCGTCGATCGCGTGAGATTGCGTCCGCTCTCGCATTGGTTCTCTTCGACGGCATCAGCCCCCTCGGCGCGAGATCAGCCTTGGAAGAACACGGCCTTCTCATCTACCTGGCCGCGGTAGCCGTTCTGGGCATTGCCGCGCAGTGGCTGGCATGGCGGTTTCGGCTGCCGTCGATTCTGCTCTTGCTGGCGTTCGGCGTCGCGCTGGGGCAGTTCTTCAACCCCGACAAGTTGCTGTCCGCAGCAGATCCGTCGGCCGCGCCGCGCATTCTGCTGCCGATCGTCTCGCTCGCGGTAGGTGTGATCCTGCTGGAAGGGGGGCTGACGCTTCGCCTCGCTGAGCTGAAGGAGGCGGGCGGCATCGTACTGCGGCTGGTTTCGATCGGCGCCCTGGTGAGCGGGCTGCTCACCACGTTGGCGGCACACTTGCTCTTGGGTTTGCCATGGCAGTTGGCGGCGTTGTTGGGGGCGGTGCTCGTGGTGACCGGCCCAACGGTGGTAATGCCGCTGCTACGGCACATTCGCCCCGTGCGGCGGGTCGGGGCTATCGTCAAGTGGGAGGGGATCGTCATCGATCCGGTCGGCGCCGTGCTGGCCGTGCTGGTGTTCGAGCAGGTTCTGTCGCGAGAAGGCTCGCCCATGGGCGTCGCGTGGGTGATCCTGCAAACGGTCGCCGTCGGAGTCGTGTTGGGCTGGGGTGCCGGCGTGGTGCTGGCCCAGGTGCTGAAGCGGTTTTGGGTGCCCGACTTTCTCCACGGCGTGGTTGTGCTGGCGACGGCGGTTGGCGTGTTCGTGCTGTCGAACGTGGTGCGGGCCGAATCGGGTCTCGTCACCGTGACGGTGTTGGGCGTGACGCTGGCCAACCAACGGAGCGTGACGATTCGGCACATCGCCGAGTTCAAGGAGCACTTGGGGGTGCTTCTGGTGTCGTGCCTGTTCATCCTGCTGGGGTCGCGGATCGACCTGCGAGAGGTGGCCGACGTGACTTTATGGGAAGCCTTTTGGGAAGCCGCATTCCTGCTGGTGCTGATCTTCGTGGTGCGCCCGGCGTCGGTCTTTCTCTCGACGATAGGGAGCGAGATTCGATTTCGAGAGCGCTGCTTTCTGGCATTCCTGGCACCGCGCGGAATCGTGGCGGCGGCCGTAATGTCGGTTTTTGCGCTCAAAGTGGCCACGATGGCCAGCGGAGACGAAACGCGGCCGGAAATGGTGGAACTGGCCGCGCAGGCCGTTCGACTCGTGCCGATCACGTTCCTGGTCATCGTCGGCACGGTAGCGTTCTACGGCCTGTTGGCCGCGCCGCTGGCCCGATGGCTGGGCCTAGCCGAGCCTAACCCGCAGGGTGTGCTCATTGCCGGCGCCGATTCGTGGATCCGCTCTCTTGCCGCCGCGCTGAAACAAGAGGGAATCGCCGTGATGCTGGTCGACACCAACTTCAGCAACGTGGCCAATGCCCGAATGGCGGGGCTCCCGGCCGATTGCGCCAGTATTCTGTCGGAACACGTGCGCGAGGAGACCGACTTGGGCGGCATCGGCCGGCTGCTGGCCATGACGCCCAACGACGAAGTCAACGCGCTGGCTGCCCGGGAGTTCGTCCATCAATTTGGCCGGGCGAACGTCTACCAATTGGTACCCTGGGAGAGCGGCGAGGGGCGACGCCAGTCGATGTCGCTACACATGCGGGGCCGGCAGCTCTTCGACGGCAAGCTGAACTACCACGAATTGGCGCGCCGCATGCGTCAAGGTGCCCAGATCAAGCGGACCCGCCTGACCGAGGAATTCGAGTACGACGACTTCGTGGCCGAACATGGCAGTGAGGCGGTGCCCCTGTTCCTGATCGGCGAGTCGAAAACCCTTACCGTTTGCACGGCCGATAGGAAGCAGCAGCCACGTGCCGGGCAGACGGTGATCGCGCTGATTCCCCCCCGGCCTGATGGCGAAGAGTCTGCCCACCCGGACGAGGTAGCCGATTGACCCCCGGCCGGGCTCGGTTACACTTGGCGGATAGCAATGGCGGTGCACCGGCCACCTCGAAGGCTTCCGAATCGGGATGGTCGTCGGGCAACCTTGCTCCGTCTCTCAAGCGCTCGGTGGCGAAGACACGATCGACGGCTGGTTCGCAGCGTAGACGGAGTTCTCCCGTGACCAAGAGCAACCGACACATCCGGGTCGAGGAGCAAGCGGACGCCACGGTCGTCACGTTCGTCGACTTCGACCTGTTGGACCACCTGGTGATTAACGAGGTCCGCGACGAGCTAGTGCAATTGGCCCATGCCACTAAGCCGCGGAAGTTAGTCGTTAGCTTTAACAACGTTCGTCGCTGCTCGACGGCGGTCGTCAGCGGACTGTTGTCGACGAAGAAGGTCGTGTCGCAGCACGGCGGCGAGATGCGGCTGTGCAACATGTCGGAAGCGATTCGCGAGGCGTATCGGCTTTTGCGGCTCGACGGAAGCGTATTCCCCATCTACAACACGCTTTCCGAAGCGATCGCGGACGCTTGACGTATCCCCGCTACGCCGCGGACTCCACCTCGCTTCTCCAACGCCTCCAACGCGGCGTGACGCTTTGTTCGCCAAAGTTTGCGCCGCCGATCTGGTGCGCGCCCCTGCCGGCCGGAAACGGCATTTCGCACGCCTCCGCGACCTCCGATTGCTTGCCAACCGCCCGAGACCGGGTGTACGTTGGATAGCTGGCGCGACGGGGATTCGGTCGGTTTTCACCCATTCGGTGGGACTCTCGTCGCGCGGTGTGTCCGGCGCGTGTTGCCGCCTGGTGCCAGTGTGCCACAAGGCGACTGGTGCTGGCAGCACGCAGGAGGTTGCGGACCGGACCGAGAACCTGCGATACGGCCGTTTCGCCCCGATCCCATCTTCATGCACCGGGGGCGAGGGCGGGGCCATGTGACATGTCGAACCGAGTGCGAGTCTTAACGGCATGCGGCGCGGTGATGCTGGCCGTGTGCGCTATCGAAGCGTTTGCTTCGCCGCGGCTGGCCGCCGGCGTACTGTACGTGGCCGCGGTGCTGATCGCCATGTGGTCGCCCAAACGCGGCGACCTGGCCGCGGTAGCAATCGGGTCGGTGTTGCTGACGATCGTGTCGCTGGCAATCGGCATGATCAGGATGACGAGCACGCTGCCCGAGGAAGACGGCATCGGCCTCATTTTGTTCAACCGCTTCCTCTCTGTTTTTGCCATCGGGGTAACGACCCTCGTCGTCCTGCGGCGCAAGAGCGTCGAGGAGCAGTTGGCCCAGCTCAATAAGACGCTCGAACAGCGCGTCGCCGAACGTACCGCCGACTCGCAGCATCGCGGCGCCGAACTGGAGCGCATCAACGCCGCCTTGCAGGCGGAAATCGTGGAGCGCCAGCGGGCACAAACGGCGCTCAAGGAGTCGGAGGCCGATTACCGCTCGCTCATCGACACGCTTCCCTTGAACGTGTTCCGCAAGGACCTGGAGGGGCACATCCTTTTCTGCAACCAGCGATTCTGCGAAACACTCGAACGCCCCCGCGACCAAGTCGTCGGCAAGACCGACTTCGACATGTTCCGTCCCGAGCTGGCAACCAAATACCGCCGCGACGACGAACAGGTCGTCCACACCGGCGAGCCCTTGGAAGACATCGAGGAGCACCGCCTTCAGGACGGCCGCAAAATCCACGTGCACGTGCTCAAAGCGCCCGTGCGTAATGCCCAGGGAGAGATTGTCGGCGTGCAGGGCATGTTCTGGGACGTGACGGAGCGGATTCAGGCCGAAGAGGAACGCCGACGCAGCGACGCCCGATTCCGGCGGCTCGTCGAGTCGAACGTGATCGGCGTCGTCTTTGCCAACTTCGACGGTCGCATCCTCGACGCCAACGACGCCTTTCTCCGATTGGTCGGCTACGCTCGCGACGATCTGGATTCGGGCCAGTTGCGGTGGGACAAGATCACGCCCGCCGAACACCGCCCGCTCGACGAATGGGCTATCGAGCAGCTCCAAAACTCGGGCACGTGCAAATCGTACGAGAAGGACTTCGTCTGCAAGGACGGCAGCCGCGTGTCGGTGCTGTTAGGCGTGACGATGGTCGACGCTTCCGACGACGAATGTATCTGCTTCGTGCTCGACATGACGCAGCGCAAGCAGGCGGAAATCCAGCTCCGCGCCGCGAAGGAAGCCGCCGACGCCGCCAATCAGGCCAAGAGCCAGTTCCTGGCCAACATGAGCCACGAGGTGCGCACGCCGATGAACGCCATCATCGGCCTGACCGAGCTCGTCCTGAACTCCCGGCTCACGTCCGAGCAATCCGAATACCTCACCATG
>CAYQAJ010000374.1:0-4406 GCA_964415245.1 uncultured Pirellulaceae bacterium
GGTGAGCGGCATCGCCGGCGACCAGCAGGCCGCCACCTTCGGCCAGGGGTGCTTCGGGCCAGGCACGGCGAAAAACACCTACGGCACCGGTTGCTTCATGCTGATGAACACCGGCAACGAGCCGGTGCCGTCGAACAACAACCTGTTGACCACCATCGGCTGGGGACTCCGCGGCGAGGTAACCTACTGCCTCGAAGGATCGGTGTTCGTTGCCGGGGCGGTGGTGCAGTGGCTGCGCGATGGCCTAGGGCTGATTGCGGAATCGGGCGACATCGAGCGTCTGGCAGCAAGCGTGCCCGATTCAGGCGGTGTCTACTTTGTGCCCGCCTTTGTCGGTCTGGGGGCTCCGCACTGGGACCCCTATGCCCGAGGCACGATACTGGGTATCACACGCGGCACGAAGGCCGGCCATCTGGCGCGGGCAGCGGTCGAGTCGATGGCGTTCCAGACGTGCGACCTGATCGACGCGATGCGGAGCGACTCGGGGGTCGACGTATCGGTGCTGAAGGTCGACGGCGGCGCCTCGCGCAACGACGCCCTGATGCAGTTTCAGGCCGACCTGCTGGGGGCCACGGTCCGACGCCCCGTAGTGTCGGAAACTACTGCCCTGGGGGCGGCCTATCTGGCCGGTCTGGCTGTCGGATTCTGGCACGACACCCGCGACGTGCAGCGCAACTGGGCCCTGGAGCGCGAGTTCAAGCCCACCATGGACGAGGCGGCACGCGCGGAACGCTGTGGCCAGTGGCGTCGGGCGGTAGACCGCTCGCGCGACTGGGAACCGCACGGGAGTTCTTACTAGCGCCAAGTTTGCCGATGATCAACGAAGAACACTTCGTGGGCGCCGTGGCGGTCGTGCTGGGTATGGCGACGCTGGCCGCCGCCGCGCTGAATTGGGAATGGTGCTACCGGCTGACCAAAATCCGCTGGATCGAGGCGTGCTGCGGACGACTCGGAGTGCGGCTGATGTTGGCCCTGTTGGGCATCGCCCTGATCGTGCTGGGATGCGCTATCGCCGCGGGCTTCCTACGTCACCGCGTCGCCGCGTCTTCGAGTCACCGCGTCAGTGCAGCTTCCCAGCGGTTTGCCACCGCTTCCCTCGCTCACCGCAACTGGCGGTTCGGGCCGCTTTGCCGCATCGCCTCGTAGGCTGTTGCGGCGAACGATTCGGGCGATTTGCAGAATCGTTCGAGGGCTTCCTCGTCGGCGAAGAGAAACACCTGGTTCTTGAAGAACAGGCCGTGCGCGCGATTGCCCGATACCAGCTCGCCCCCTTCGGCAAATCGCACGGCGTCGAAGCCCGAGAGCACCGGGCTGAAGTAGTCGGGATTCGCCAGGAATCGCTTCTGCTCCTCGGGGCCGACGAACAGGTACAGTCGGCCCCGGTGGATCGCGCCGTATCGCGCGTCGCCGCTTGTCCAGCTTGATTGCTCGGCAAGGGTCACCGGGCAAAAGCCGTCCAGTCCCAGAGGCGGCGCACCGGCGGGCTGCTCGGGAGCGTCGCCGCGCGGCTGCGTCGCACGTTCGTCGCGCGCAAGGCCCGCTCGCCAGTCCGGAGGCGTTTGCGGCGAGGTGTGCGACGGCGATCGATTCCAGTCCGTGGGCGCTTGGTCGCTTCGTTCGGCGAGTTCGTTATTGGTGCCTCGTTGCACCTCGTTGCGAGGTGCAGCATCGCCCTGCCACGAGCGCCCATCGTAGCCCTGCGCCGTGCGTGCGTCGCCAGACGGACGTGATGCACCGGTGGGAGGTGCGGCACCAGACCGATTTGTGTACCACTCGTTTTCGATGGGTTGATTCGTGCGACTCGCCGAGCGCGGGTCTCGTGCGTCGGCAGGCTCACGTTCGAGGTATTGGTTCGATACGGCCCCACCGTAGCGAGGGTCCGGCGCCTGGGCCACGTCGTTTCGCGGCGGCATCACAGCGTTGCGTGGAGGCACCGTACGAGGGTCAACGTTGTACGGGTTCTCGATGTATCCCGGGCCTTGCGCGGCAGAATACCCCTGGCCTTGCGACGCCATCCGCTGATCGCCTGAAGCGTCGGAACGATTGTTCGGGCTGCTGCCCGTCACCTCACCGCGGCGCCAATCTGCACTGTCGGTGACGCTGTCGGTGGTGTATTGCGCTGGCTGTGCTTCGCTGCCACGGTACCCGGAGCCTGGGTCGGCATCGTCCCGGTACCATCGGCTTGCTGGTCGGCCGGAAGACGCCTGCTGATTCTCAAACGGGTGTTGAGACGGGGCTCCGGAGTCGGCCCGCTCCCACCGCTCCGCGGTTCCAGCCCATCGGCCGCCCGCGACGTTCGATGGCGACGGGCCGGGGCGAGTAGCGTAGTCGTTACGCAGCGACCCATTCTGCTGATCAGAGCGAGGCCGGTTTTCCTTTGCGATGCCGTCGAGCATCGCCACGTAGCTGCCGGAATCGCCCGGGCTGACCCGGCGGAAGACTTCCTCTCCGTCGGGCGTTATCACGATATCGGTCGGCCAGCCGCGGACGCCAAACCGCTCGACCAGATCGCGATTCTCCCGAGCGTTAATTTTTACGGGCACGTAGTTGGCGGCCATGGCCGCGGCGACTTGCGGATGCGGAAAGACGTACCGCTCGAGGCGACGGCAGGGCTCGCAGGATTCGGTCCAGAAGTGTACCAACACGAGCTTCTGCTGCTCGCGCGCCTGACGCATGGCCTCAGCCAGGTTCTCCGTCCAGACGGGCCCTTCCTGGGCCGTCGCCGTTCGAGCCGCTGCGGGGAGCGCCAACAACAACACAACCAGGCCGCACTGGGCCATGTCCCGTATGCTTCGCATGGGCTGTCGCCTCGTATAGAATCACGCCAACGGGGGGACGAACCGGAAACAGGCTGCGGTCGCGAACCGCTCCCCAATGCGGCGTGCGTGCCTCCTGTCGCGGGCGCACGGCGGTGCCCGGCAAACTTTTCCTGCTTTGACGGGATATCGGACAAATCGGGGCACCGACGCTACCAAAAACCGGGGTTGTAGCAGTTTTGCGGGCGCCCCCCTCCGAACCAATGCGGGGATCGAGGGGGGGCGGCGGGCTTCTGCCGTCGCCAAGGTTTCCGTGGGTCCGATATTCGGAAAAAACTCGCCAAATTCCCGTGCTGAGGGTTCAGTGATAGCTTGACACAGACGAATAGATTAGTATGATCCCTATGGTTAAGCTTCTAACCGGCATATAGGCGCTACGGCCCAGACGATTTCTTTTGGGCCTCTCCCCGAACGAAGTGAATTCTGCGTAGAAACCGATTGGAATTCGGGGGGTTCTGCAACGCTTCTCGACCTTGCATGAGTGGATTGGCCGCGCCAAGCATGTGGCTAATCCGCTATCGGAGCCAACGCTGGCACGCCGCTTGTGCGGTCATGGTGTCTGGTGCGTGTGGCCCGGCGGTCGGGAGCGGCGCGCCGTGAATGACCTTCACGTGCGTGGCGCCGTCGTGCGCTGTCCCTTTGCAGCGGAAATGAACTTCTGGCAGCGGACTGGTGGCCTGCGGACACTCTGTTCGTCCGCAGCCCGAACATCCGCCCCAACGATAGCGGGTTTGTACGAGCGTCTCGTGCAGCCGGCCTGCCTTGCCGCGAGGCAGCAGGCTGGGTTGTGCCGGCCGGGGGGAACTCCCCCCAGTCGTCGGCACTCCCCTGTGGCTACAGGAGGCCGCTCATCCTAATTGACACGCGTACGCGCTGCGTACGCGCCGACGGCTCTAGGGACCGTCTTCGTAACACCGTTTCTGGGTGAGATATGGGGAAGAAAAAATACCATCGTTCGCGTTCCGTATCCGATCGTGGGCCGGGACACGGCGGGAATTCCATCCCTCGCAACAAGAGGCGCCGCCGACCGGGCGACACCATGCAACGCCGCCCGCCCATGTCCGACGTCGAGCCGCTCGAAAACGGCGACGCCCCCCTGGAACCCGGCTACGGCCTGTTGGAGATGCATCCCAACGGCTACGGGTTTCTCCGCAGCCCTGAAAACAACTATTCTCGGGAACGCACCGATCCTTTCGTGCCCGGCACGATGATCGAGCGATTCCGTCTGCGGCAGGGGGTCATGATTCGCGGCATGGTCCAGCAGGCCCGCAAGCAGCAGGGTCCCCGCCTGCGGGAAATCACCGACGTCGACGGCATGAAGCCCGAGGAATACGTCAACGTCAAAACGTTCGACTCGCTGACCGCCATCAATCCGAATCGCTGGTTCCGCCTGGAGACCGGGCCGGAGCCTCTGACCACCCGCGTCATGGACCTGCTCACGCCCCTGGGCATGGGACAGCGGGCCCTGATCGTGGCCCCGCCCCGCACGGGCAAGACGTTCCTTCTGCAGCACATCAGCCACGGCATCTCCACCAACTATCCCGAGGTGAAGCTGATCGAAAATACCTATGCCCTTTCCGAGTATGCTGC
>CAYQAJ010000375.1:0-4400 GCA_964415245.1 uncultured Pirellulaceae bacterium
ACGTCGAAGTGCTTCCCAACGAACCAGAGTACAAGCCCGGCGAGAAGGCGACGGTGAAGGTGCACCTGACGGACTTCACCGGCGAGAACTACGTCGGTTCCACCGTCGTGTCGATCTACGACAAAGCGGTCGAGTACATCTCGGGCGGCAGCAACGTGCCCGACATCAAGGAGTTCTTCTGGAAGTGGCGTCGTCAGCACAACGTGAACCAGGAGACGACGCTCGACATGTATTCGGGCAACATGACGCGCCCGAACGAAATGGGGATGAACTTCCTGGGCATCTTCGGCGCGACCGTGGCAGACGAGATGGACGCCATGGCGGGCGACGACCAGGTTGCGATGTTCGAGGGAGGCGGTCAGGGATTCGGTGGCGGCGGATTGGGCGACGGCCGGCGTGGCGGTGCCGTCGCCAAAAGCGCCATGCGCTCGTTTGCCGCCAACGGCGTGGCGGCGCAGTCAGCCGCAGCGCCGGGTGGGCCGATGAACGATCGAAATGGCGGTTATGCAAACTCGGAAGCTCCGTCGGATGCCAGCGGCGCCGGCGGGGCGGGCACCCCGCTTGTCGAGCCGACCGTGCGCTCGAACTTCGCCGACAGCGCCCTTTGGAATGGCTCGTTGACCACCGACAAAACCGGAATGGCCGAGGTCGAGCTCACCATGCCCGAGAACCTGACGGGCTGGAAGATCAAGGTGTGGGCGATGGGCAAGGGCACCCGCGTCGGCGCCGGCGAGACCGAAGTGGTAACGCGCAAGGACCTGATTCTGCGGCTGCAGGCTCCGCGGTTCTTCGTCCAAAAAGACGAAGTGGTGCTCTCGGCCAACGTGCACAACTACCTGTCGACCGACAAGGAAGTCACCGTATCGCTCGAAGTGCCGGGCGGGCAGCTTAAGCCGATGGGGCCCGAAACGGTCACCGTCACGGTGCCGGCCGACGGCGAAAAGCGCGTCGACTGGCGGGTGCAGGTGCTCGAAGAGGGCACGGCCACGGTGCGGATGAAGGCGCTCACCGACGAAGAGTCGGACGCCATGGAGATGAAGTTCCCCTGCTTTGTGCACGGTATGCTCAAGACCGAGTCGTGGGCTGGCACGGTGCGACCCGAAAAGGACCTGTCCAGCGTCACGCTGCGGGTTCCCTCGGAGCGCCGCGTCGAGCAATCGGTGCTCGAAGTGCGGTACTCGCCGACGCTGGCTGGGGCCATGGTCGATTCGCTGCCGTACCTGATCGATTACCCGTACGGCTGCACCGAGCAAACGCTCAACCGGTTCCTGCCCGCGGTCATCACGCAGAAAGTGCTGCGGGAGATGAACCTCGACCTGGCCGCCATTCAGGAGAAGCGGACCAACCTGAACGCTCAGGAAATTGGCGACGACCAGGAGCGGGCCGCCCAGTGGAAGCGGTTCGACCGCAACCCGGTGTTCGACGAAGCGGAGCTCAAAACGATCGTGAACGAAGGCGTCACGAAGCTGACCAACATGCAGGTCAGCGACGGCGGTTGGGGTTGGTTCAGCGGCTGGGGCGAGCGGAGCTATCCGCACACCACGGCCGTGGTGGTGCACGGGCTACAAATCGCCCAACAGAACGACGTGGCTCTCACGCCCGGCGTGCTGGAACGAGGCGTCGAGTGGCTCAAGCGCTACCAAGCCGAGCAGGTGCAACTGTTGAAGAACCACCTGGCCAACGCGATTCCGGCGAAGGCCTCGGCCGATAATCTCGACGCCTACGTGTACATGGTGCTCAACGACTCGGGCGCCGACAATGTCGAGATGCGCGATTTCCTCTATCGCGATCGCAACCACCTGGCCGTGTACGCCAAGGCCCTGTTCGGGCTAGGGCTCGTGAAGGTGGGCGACGAGGAAAAGCTGGCCATGATCATGAAGAACATGGATCAGTACCTGGTGCAGGACACGGAGAACGAAACCGCGTACCTGCGACTGCCCGACGACAATTACTGGTGGTACTGGTACGGCAGCGAGGTCGAGGCCAACGCCTATTACCTCAAGCTGCTCTCTCGCACCGACGCCGAGGGCGAGCGGGCCCCGCGGCTGGTCAAGTACTTGCTCAACAACCGCAAGCACTCGACCTACTGGAATTCGACCCGCGACACGGCGCTGTGCGTCGAGTCGTTCGCCGATTTCATCCGCGCCAGCGGCGAGCAGCAGCCCGACATGATTGTCGAAATCTGGCTCGACGGCCAGAAGCGGAAAGAAGTGTCGATCGACGGCGAGAACCTGTTCAGTTTCGACAACAAGTTCGTGCTGACCGGGGCCGACGTGACCGACGGCGATCACGTGCTGGAAATCCGCCGCCAGGGCAAGGGCCCGGTGTACTTCAACGCCTATCTGACCAACTTCACGCTCGAGGACCCGATTACCAAGGCGGGGCTCGAGATCAAGGTCGAGCGCAACTTCTTCAAGCTCGTGCCGGTCGACAAGACCATTAAGGTCGAGGGAACCCGCGGCCAGGCGGTTGACCAGAAGGTGGAGAAGTACGAACGCCAACCGCTGGAAGACCTGGCCACGCTCAAGAGCGGCGACCTGGTCGAGATCGAGCTCGTGATCGAAAGCAAGAACGATTACGAGTACATCATGTTCGAGGACATGAAGGCCGCCGGCTTCGAGCCGATGGAGGTCCGCAGCGGCTATAGCAACAACGGACTGGGGGCGTACATGGAGCTGCGGGACGAGCGCGTGAGCTTCTTCGTCCGCGCCCTGGCCCGCGGCAAGCACAGCATCGCGTACCGCATGCGGGCCGAGATTCCGGGCAAGTTCAGCGCGCTGCCGACCAAGGCATCCGCGATGTACGCGCCGGAGCTCAAGGGCAATTCGGACGAGTTCAAGGTGCAGATCGAGGATTGATCGCGAAGTGTGATTGACGCGGCTGTGTAGAAGCTGAAACGCGCGAGTGTTCAGCGGCGTGCTGCGTTCGCGCCCATTTTAACACCACTCCAAGCCCACGGATTGCCATCCGTGGGTTTTTTTGTTGCCGCGCCGCTCATGTCGCTATCGGCGGCGCGAGGCAAGCCAACGCATCCCCAACCCACGGATAGCAATCCGTGGGCTTGCAATCCGTGGGCTTCTGTCGTGCCGCGCCGCGTATCGCCGCGGCCTCCCCCATGTACCGTTTATCGCAATCGCGCCGGTCGTGCCGATCGCCGCTCGCACATAGCCGCCGCCGGTTCGAGCGGCAAACGTCGTACCGCCCGATTCTTCTGACCTAGCCTTGCGTGTGGCAATGCGCTGGCGCATCCACATCAAAACCCGAAGCGTCAGCGAGGGCGGATTCGCTCGTTGGGAGCCATTCGCACATCGCCCTCGCTGACGCTTCGGGTTACGACAGCATTGGACTTCCTTGAGGGCGCGGGACATGATCTGGCTGCTGGTCGTACTGGGCATCGCAATCGTGGCTGCACTGGGACTGTGGGCCTGGCTCGACGTGCGGCAGCGCAAACACGCCATTTTGCACAACTTTCCCGTCGTCGGGCACTTTCGCTACTGGCTCGAAAGCGTGGGTCCCGAGTTGCGGCAGTACATCGTCACCAGCAACAACGAAGAACGCCCTTTCAGCCGCGATCAGCGTAGCTGGGTGTACGCGTCGTCGAAGAACGAGAACAACTACTTCGGCTTCGGCACCGACCAGGACACCGAACACGCGTCGAACTACGTCATCATCAAGCACGCCGCGTTTCCTCTGCCCGATCCGCACTCGGGTCAGAAAACATACGACCCGCTACACTCGGTTCCCTGTGCCAAGGTGCTGGGCGCGTGGCGCGGGCGCTCGCAAGCGTTCCGCCCGCAGTCGATTGTCAACGTCTCGGGCATGAGCTTCGGATCGCTCAGCGGTCCGGCCGTCGAAGCGCTCAATCGCGGTGCCCGCATGGCCGACTGTTTGCAGAACACCGGTGAAGGGGGCGTCGCGCCCTATCACCAGCACGGTGGCGAACTGGTCTGGCAGATTGGCACCGGCTACTTCGGCTGCCGCGACGAGCGTGGCCACTTCGACATGAGCCGCTTTCTCGACGTCGTTGCGGACAACCCCATTCGCGCTATCGAGATCAAGCTCAGCCAGGGGGCGAAGCCGGGTCTGGGCGGCCTGCTTCCCGGCGCGAAGGTGACGCCCGAAATCGCCGCCATCCGCGGCATTCCCGTAGGGCGCGACTGCGCGAGCCCGGCGGCGCACCGCGAGTTTCGCGACGTCGACAGCATGCTCGACTTTGTTGAGCGGCTGGCCGAGGCGAGCGGCTTGCCGGTGGGCATCAAGTCGGCCGTGGGCGAAACGGAGTTCTGGCGAGAGCTGGTCCGCCAAATGGAGACGACGGACCGCGGCGTCGACTTCATCACCATCGACGGCGGCGAAGGGGGCACCGGCGCCGCGCCGCAGGTGTTCAGCGACCACGTCGC
>CAYQAJ010000376.1:0-4382 GCA_964415245.1 uncultured Pirellulaceae bacterium
CATCACCCTGTTCGAGAAAACGCCTATTTTTCAGGCCCTCAACCGGCCCGTTGAACCAATTTTCCAACTGCCTTCCGCTAACCAACAAACCCTTTTCGACTTATAGCCGGACAGTAGTGATTTGGGATTTGGGATTTCGCCGCGGTGCTGGCAGCGCGGGCGCTAGCACCATCGACGCCGTCGCTGCTGGCGCAGGCAGCGTCAGCCGGGGTGGCCGCGGCGGGCCGGTGACGCTTATAATCCGCCTCCCTTTTTCCGCGTCGCCGCAGGGATCGCGGCGGTCGCCGTTTCGCTATTTGCCGGAACGCAAATGAACGGACAGGGACGTCCGAATTGGGAATCTGCGCGCGGCGGCAATTCTGCCGGACAAGCCGGCAGCGGCTCCCTTGCGCGCATGGCGGCAATCTGCGCCGTCCTGGCGAAAGCATGCGCTGGGGCGCTCAAGGTCTGCGCCGTCCTGGCGACGGTCTGCGCCCTCTTCACCGCCGCGCCACAATCGCATGCCCAGGAAACCGATCTGCGTCTGCGTATCGCCTGGGGTGGCGGCGCGGCGCGCATGTGGCGCGGCTCCATTTCGGTCAGCGAGGGCGAACTGTCGAACGTCGTGCCGCTGGGCCTCGAAGCCGACGAACCCGGCTCGATGGTTATCGATGGCCGCCGCATCCGCATCGCGCAGCCCAGCCCCCGCGCTTACGACGGCATGGATGTAACGGTCCGCGCACCGCTGGCCGCTCGCATTACCGTCGAGCTCGAATCCGATGGCGACGCACCGGCTCCCAAGCCGGTCGAGTTCGCGCTCGGCGATCTCGTGGCCGGCACACACGTCACCCAGCTCGACGGGCAAGACAACCGCGTCATCGCCCAGCGTGCTCCCGGCGACAGCTTGCGGCTGGAGTTCGCCCGCGACTCGCTCGTCTTCTCGCCGGGCGAAGTGCTGGAGCTGACCGTCGCGCCGCACCACTGCGGCACGGCAGCCGCTGCCTGGGTGCAGATGAAGATGCAGATTGTGCGGGCACGCAGCGACGAAGAGCTTTGGAGCGAAACGCACGACCTCCGCGCCGGCGACGACGGCTCGCTCGAGCCCGTCGGCCCGGTGCACGTGCCGCTGCCCCGCGCCGAGGGCGTGTACGACGTGGTGGTCACGATCACTCCTTGGCGGATTCGGGCACCGCTGGTGCGTGCACGGCCGCTGGCGCAGCGAAAGCTGCAGCTTGTGGTGATCGACCCGCGTCCGCCGGAGACTGCCGCGACCGCCTGGGCCGAGCAAGTTGCCATCGACCCCGCCAACCCCGGTTGGTGGGACCGGCTGATGCGCGTCTCGCACCTCACGGCGCTACCGGGCATGGGATCGGCACCGCGGGCGGGCGGTACGCATCGCGTGGTTGCGTACGGATCGTCGAACATCGTCGAACTGGCGCCGGGCGCGTGGCGGGCGTACCCGCTCCCCGTCGATCGCGTCGGTACGCCGCACGTGCTCGAAGTCGAGTACCCGGCCACGCAGCGGCAAACGCTGGGCATCAGCATCGTCGAGCCCAATGCCGCCGGCGAGGTAATACCGATTGGGCTCGACTCGGGGGTCGACGTGGAAGAGGCCGACGAAAACGCGCCGCCCCGGTTGGCGCGGCATCGGCTCGTTTTCTGGCCGCGGACCAAGTCGCCGCTGGTGCTCTTGACCAACCTGCGCGACGATGTGCCGAGCGCCCACGGCAAGTTGCGCGTGCTCTCAGGTCCCGATGTGCTGCCGCCCGCCGCGAGGGCCGCCGCTATCACCGAACGTGGGACGACCGCCGGCAACGCGCATCGCCGGCTCTTGGCCGCCTACTACGACAAGCCGCTCTTCCCCGAAAACTTTGGCGCCGACGAAGCCCTCGACAGTCCCAGCCCGCGCACGGTCGACGATTGGGGCACGTTCTATCAGGGGGGCAAACGGCTGGTGGAGTATCTGAAGCACGCCGGCTACAACGGGGCCGTGATCTCGGTCGCGTGCGAAGGAAGCACGATCTATCCCAGCCGCCTGCTCGAGCCCACGCCCAAGTACGACACCGGCGTGTTCTTCACCACGGGCCAGGACCCGATTCGCAAGGACGCGCTCGAAATGCTCATGCGGCTGTTCGACCGCGAGGGGCTTACGCTCGTTCCGGCGGTACAGTTCTCCGGGCCGCTGCCGGCGCTCGAAGCAATGCGGCGCGAAGCAGCAGCCGATGGCGGCGGCGACAACCGTGCAGGCATCGACCTGACCGATTCCTCGGGCCGAACGTGGATCGACCGCTTCGGCGCGCGGCGTGGCATGGCCCCGTACTACAATCCGCTCGACGAGCGCGTGCAGCAGGCGATGGTCGCCGTGGTCGAGGAGATTGCGTCGCGTTACGCGGGTCATGAGGCGTTCGGCGGCGTGGCCTTGCAACTCGGGCCCGACACCTACGGCCAGTTGCCCGGCGAAACGTGGGCTTGCGACGACGCCACGGTGCGGCGCTTCGCCCGCGAGACCGGCACCGTCGTTCCCGGCGGTGAGGGCGCGGCGGCGCGTCGGGCCGAAGTGCTTGAGGGCGATCATCGCGTCGCGTGGCTCAAGTGGCGGTCGCAGTCACTCGCGGCCTTGCACGTGAAGATGCAGCAGGCGGTGGCGGCCGAGCGCAGCAACGCCCGGCTCTACCTTGCGGGAGCCGATCTGACGGCAGCCGCCGACATGCAGAAAGCGCTGCGTCCCACGCTGCCGGCTCGCGGCGGCGTTGCCGAGGCGCTCTTGTTGATGGGTCTGGATAGCGCGAACTACCGCAACAAGCCGGGCATCGTCTTCTTGCGTCCGCGGCGCAGCGGTCCGCTGCTTTCGCTCACATCCCAGGCTGCGAACCTCGAGCTGGCCGGTTCGCCCGAATCCGATCGCTGCTTTACGCCGGACGGCTCGGCCCTGTTGTTGTATCGCGAGTCGATCGAGCGCCGCGTTCCGTCGTTCGACGAAGTGAGCCCTTTCGGACCGGACAAGACCAGCATGTGGCTGGTGGCGCACGTCGCGCCGGCGGAGTTTCGCGGTCGGCGGCGGCTGGCGCAATCGCTGGCAGCGGCCGACGTGCGCACGGTGATGGACGGCGGTTGGATGCTCACGCTCGGGCAGGAAGACGCCATGCGCCCCGTGCTCGAAGTGCTCGCCGCCTTGCCCGATGAACCGTTCGAGACGGTCCCCGAGCCGCAATCGGGCGCGTCGCAGGGCGTAGTCCTTCGCAAGCTCACGCACGGCGACCGCACGTATCTTTACGCCGTGAATTCGTCGCCCTGGCCGGTGGTGGTCGACTTCGAGGTGCGGGGTAAGGCCGATACCGGCCTGGCGAGGCTCGCCACGGGCAAAGCGCTCGCGGTGCGACGACTGGGGGACAGCGTCGTTTCGACGTTTGAGCTAGAGCCGTTCGATTTGCAAGCCGCTGTGGCGACGGTTCCCGGCGTCGAGGTTGTGCGATGGTCGGTGCGCGTCGTCGACAGCGAGAGCGTGATCGAATCGCTGCACCGCCGGCTCGGCGACGTGCGCAGCCGTGCGGCGGCGCTGAGAAACCCCAGCCCCGTCGAAGCCCTGGCCAATCCCGGCTTTGAGTTGCCCGATGCCGGTCGCGGCATGCCCGGTTGGGTTCACGCCCGGGCCCCCGACATAACGGTCGTCGCCGACGCCGCGGAGAGCCATAGCGGCGAAAGGTCGTTGCGACTCACGTCGGCGGGCTCGGTGGCGTGGGTCCGCAGCGCTCCGTTCGATCCGCCCCGCGGCGGACGAGTAGCAGTGTGGGCCTGGATGCGCATCGACAACGCGGACAAACAACCGCCGCTGCGGCTGGCGATTGAGGGTCGCGTGAACGGCCAGGAGTACTACAAGTTTGCCGCGCTCGGCGAGGGGCGCAACGCACAGCCGCTCACCACCGAGTGGAAGCCGTACCTGTTCCCCATCGATAACCTGCCGCCTACCGGCCTGAACGAGCTGCGCGTGGGGTTCGACATGATGGGCGAAGGACAAGTGTGGATCGACGACGTGCTGGTATTCGACCTGTGGTTTCAGGACAACGAGCGCGACGAGCTGCGCAAAATGATCGCACTGGCCGATTTGCACCTGAGCGAAGGGCGGTTGGTCGACTGCCAGCGATTTCTGCAAACGTACTGGCCGCGGTTTTTGATGGAGTACGTCGAGGTATCGGAGCCGCGCACCGCGATTCGCGACCTGCCCGCAGTGGCAGGCGAAACGCCGCCAGCTACGCCGCCTGCCGAGCCCGCCGAACCGACCACGCTTGATCGCATCCGGCGATTCGTGCCCAAGATGCTGCGCCTTGAGTGATCGCCGGCCGCCACATTCATGTGGCGCTCTGCGATGGGAATCTCAATTCACAAGGCCCCAATCACAAAGAATA
>CAYQAJ010000377.1:0-4271 GCA_964415245.1 uncultured Pirellulaceae bacterium
CGTGGCCGTGCTGGGCATCGACAAGCACCACTACTGGATCAACTCGCAGCAGTACGTCGGCAGCTACGACTTTTTGAGCGGCTTGTTCAAAAGCCTGTTCTTCGGCGCCACCATCGCCCTGGTAAGCTGCTACCGGGGGTTCCATTGCGACCCGGGCGCCGAGGGAGTGGGCCGCGCCGCCACCGAGTCGTTCGTGATTTCGTTCGTGATGATCCTGATCCTCGACCTGTTCCTGGGAATCGGCATCAACTCGGTCTATTATGTCCTGTGGCCCGAAGGAGCGAAGCTGCTATGACCGGGGTCGCTTCCGGCGGGCTGGTTTCGCTCGCCTCGTACCTGCAGTTCCCGGTGGCCGTCATGCAAAGCGCTGCGCCGGTACCCGAGTCCGATTCGCCGCTAGTCGAAGTGCGCGGCCTGCACGTGAGCTTCGATCGACAGGCGGTGCTGCGCGATATCAACCTCGCCATTCCCCGCGGGCAGACGGTGGCCGTCATCGGCGAAAGCGGCTGCGGCAAGACGGTGTTGTTGAAGACGCTCATCGGGCTGGTGCGCCCCACGCAGGGCGAGGTGTGGTTCGATGAACGCAACCTGCAGGCGCTCGACGAACAGGAGCTCACGGCCCAGCGGGCACGCTTCGGCTTCGTGTTTCAGACCGCCGCCTTGTTCGACAGCCTGACGGTGGGACAAAACGTGGCCTTTCCCCTGCTTCAGCACTCCGAGGCCACCCCCGACGAGAGACAACAGTCCGTGCTGGCCCGGCTGGCCGAAGTCGGTTTGCCCGACTCGGTGTTGAACAAAAAGCCAGCCGAGCTATCCGGCGGCATGCGCAAGCGCGTGGGCCTGGCGCGGGCGCTGGTCATGAGCCCCGAGGTGATGCTGTACGACGAGCCTACGACGGGGCTGGACCCGATCATGGGCGACATCATCAACGAGCTGATCCTCCGCACGCGGCGGTCGCACCCGGTGACCAGCGTGATCGTGACGCACGACATGCTCACGGCCCACAAGGTCGCCGACCGCGTGGTAATGATCTATCCGCTGAGCCGGCTCCGCGACGACGAACCCCAGGTAATTTACGACGGCCCTCCGGAAGGGCTGGATCATTGCGAAGACCGCCGCGTCGCGCAGTTTGTGCGCGGCGAGGCAGGCGATCGACTGATGGAGCTGCGAGAGGAAATCGACGGGCGAGTATCGTGAACCCGATGGCCCACGCTCCGCCGATGTATGGGCAACCGACGAATGACCAATCACCAAGCACCAATGACCAATGAACTTACCACCCAGCGTGCAGCTCAAAGTTGGTCATTTGGGCTTGGTCATTGGTCATTGGTGAACGGGCGGGGCTCTGGAACGAACCTGACCAAGCCATCCGCGACTGTTCACAAGATCGTGTAGCGAACCATCATGGACGAACGCGTCTTACGAATTCGAGTCGGTGTTGTGGTGCTGGCGGCCGCGCTGGTCACTGCCACGCTCGTAGTGCACTTCGGCGAGTTTCCGAACGTGTTCCGCCGGCAGTACACCGTGCATCTCGTATTTCCGGAAGCTCCCGGCGTCACGCTCGATACCCCGGTTCGCAAAAACGGCATCCTGATCGGCCGCGTATCGGAAGTTGAGCTGTTGGACGAAGGGGGCGTCGTCGTCACGGTCGAGATCGAGGACAAGTTCCGTCTGCGCCGCGACGAAATCGCCCGCATCCGCACTGCCTCGCTGTTGGGCGACGCCATCATCGAGTTCGTGCCCAGCGGCGAGAAAGGGGCGCCCACCGAATTCATCGCCGACGGCGACGTGCTCGAAAACGGCGTCGTGGTCGGCGACCCGCTCAAGGCCCTCGAAATCTTCGTCAGCCTCGAAGGCGACCTTCGCGGCTCCATGACCTCGTTCCGCACCGCGGGCGACGAAGTGACCCAGGCCGCACGCAACATCAACGCCGTGGTGGGCAACAACGAGAATCAAATCCAGCGCATCGTCCAAAAGTCGGAGCTGGCCCTCGACGAGTTCCAAAACGCCATGGAGAGCATCGACGAGATCATGGGCGACCCCGAGATGCGGCAGCGGCTCCGACAATCCCTCAACGATCTGCCCGAGCTGATCGCCGACGCCCGCCAGACCATGCAGCAAGCCCGCGACACGCTGGACAACTTCGAGCGCGTCGGCCAGCGGGCGGAGACGAATCTCGCAAACCTGGAAGGCTTCACCAAGCCGCTGGGCGAGCGCGGACCGCAGCTTGTCGAGAACATCGATCAGAGTATGCGCAACCTCGACGCCCTACTCGAGCAGATGGTCCGCTTCAGCGAGGCGCTCAACAACCGCGAGGGGACTCTCGGCAAGCTGGTGTACGAGCCCGACGTGTACAACAAACTGGACCGCGCCGCCTCGAACGTCGAGGACGTGAGCCGCCGCCTGCGCCCCATCATCGACGATTTGCGCGTATTCAGCGACAAGATCGCCACCGACCCCCGCCAACTCGGCGTCAAAGGCGCGCTCGACCGCCGCCCCACCGGCATGAAATACATGCCCCAAAGCAGTTGGGACCCGCCGCCGCCGTCTCAAGGCTCGCCCATCTTCCAAGGCGACGGCTATCGATAGCGGCCGGGCCAGCGCCGTCGACCAGTCTCTGCGTCCGCCGCATGGCATGCCCATCATTCCCGTGCTTACCGAGAGGCCGGTTGCCCTGAGCGACCAAGATCGCCGAGCGGGCGGACCAACGCGAGTGATCGTTGAAAAACCGATAGCCTCAAACGAAGCTGGTGACGTTGACAATACCGAAAACGTAGCCCGCGCCGGTCAATCGTCGTGTTATGCGGCGGTACGTTCCATTTGAAGCGACCACCGGTCGGCAATCAATCGAATCACGGCTGAGGTAGCGGCCAGTGTGATTGAACATACAACGAACAACACGCAGCCGTCGCCGAATGTCACCGGTGTGATTATGTACCACGGGGAGAATTGAAGGCCACCATACAATAAGTACGATCCATCGGGGAGAAAAGGGGACGCAGCGGCTCTGTAGGAAACCAGTGCTGGCGTGGCCTGCTAGCCCCAAATCAAGCGAGCCCCGTTGGGAGTTTTGCCGCTTGGGCGTGGTAGCGGGGGGTGCGCACGGGGAGCGGGGCGGCGGGGGGCCGCGGTTGAAGGTTCGGTATTTCGTGGTCTCATAGGTTTTTCTTTCCGGGGCTTGGCGTGGCGGCGGTACCGGAGCGTCCGGACTCCGGCTTCAGCGATTCGTACTAACACCGCAGCGGCAGCGAGAGTTGATCCAACAGCCGGAAGAACGCTTCCTGCCAGGGATTCCAACTCAGCAGTCGAAAGATCGTCCGCCTGCCGGTGCGGATGATCTGGGCCGGCATGTTGATCCAGCACCCGCGGAACGTGGCGAAGTCCATCCGCAGCAGCGCCTGTTTCTGTTGCCGATGCTGCTGGCGGCAACGGGGATGCTCGCCGAGCAGCAGCGCCGCCCAGGCCTTCAGGCTCCACGCCAGCGCCGCCATCACCATGTATGCCCCGTTGCTGACCAGGTTGTCCAACGGCGCCATCAGGGCCGGCACGCCGTGCTTGAGTTGCTGAATGTGATTCTCCTGATTGGCTCGCTGGTGGGCCGCTTGCGCCATGGCCGCGGGCGACAGCCGACGCACATTGGTGAGATAGAAGAAGCACCGTGCCAGCGTCGAACAGCTTTTTCTGTCCCTGGTACTCTTCCAGGTCTTTCCACACCACGACGACGCGATAGGTGTGCTCGCACGCCGTGGGCCGATAGTCGATCTGGGCCACCCACTGCCCGCCAGGCGGATGTCGCGCTGGCTCACGTTGCTCGACGACCTGCTGCTTGACGTTGGGGGGTCGCGCGCGGGGCCTGCTTTTGGGTTGCGGCCGCGGACTGGGCGCGAGCGGCTGCCAGGCCTCGGGCGGCAGTTTTTCCGCGATTTCGTACAGGTTCGGCATGGCGTCGATGCCGAATACGAACTTTACGCCCTGTTCATCCCAATGATCCAGGTGCTCGGTTTGCGAGAAGTCGGTGTCGCCCCGCAGCAGGATGCGGCGAAAGCCGGCGGCCCTACAGTGCCCGATGGCCAGGTCCAGATACAGATGGGCATCCTCGTGGCTGGGCCGGTTGCCGCCGCGGTTGACGAGGTACATCGGTTCGCCCGTGTTGGCCAGCGAGATCACCAGGGGATGATAGCCCCATTGTTTCTGGTAGTTGAACTCGGTCCCCTGTTTGCACTGGCCGCAGGTTTCGACCATCGTGCCGTCGGCGTCGAGGATGGCCTGCC
>CAYQAJ010000378.1:0-2418 GCA_964415245.1 uncultured Pirellulaceae bacterium
AGATCTCGCACGGCCGCGAGAACGACCTGTTCATCGAGATCGACGGCACGAAGGGGGCCCTGCAGTGGCGGCAGGAAGAGCCCAACGTCATGACCTTCCGCCAAAACGGCAAACCCCACAGCCTGTACACCCGCGACCCCAACGCCCCCTTCATCGGCGCCTCGGCCAAAGCCGCCTGCCGCATTCCCAGCGGCCACCCGGAGGGCTATCTGGAAGGGTTCGCCAACGTGTACCGCTCGGCGTTCGACGCCATGGCCCTCCGCGGCGCGGACAAACCGTTCGAGAAGACCGACACGATCTACCCGAACGTGAACGACGGAGTGGAGGGGATGTACTTCATCCAACAGTGCGTATCCAGCAGCAAAGAAAACGGCGCTTGGCTGCCGCTGAAGCACAAACGGGCGCGGAAGTAAACGAATGGGCGCGAATGCAGTACCAACGGGACGGCCCTAAGACAGCCCGGGGTGGAGCGCAGCGCAACCCCAGGGTAATGGGCCACACCATTTTCACACAAACCCCAACGGGGTGGCCCTAATTGGAACCGCGCGAGAATCAACCAATGGGCTTTGACGAAGACGTAGCTGCGATCAATGAACTGTTGCCGCGATTTGGAATCGAGTCGGATCTCGAAACATTCTTGGCAGATCATCTGACGGGCGTCTTTCGCCAACAGCATCGCGACGCGATCATTGAGTCGATCACTTTTCGCGGCGCTCAAGGTATTTCTGGAGGAGGAATGCAAATACCGAATAGTTCGATCGTCAATTGTGAGACCATATGCATACCGATGGACCTGACAGTCGTTGTCGCCAGCAACAATCAAAGAGCCGAGTTGGACTTGCACTTTCGACTCACAGCCAATTACATCGATGGCACATATCGCGCCAAGTCTGACGTAATCGTCCAACCCCAAACGGCCGTCTGATCCCTCCGAGACAAGAGGAGGGAGCGGTCAGGACGGTGAACCCATCCACCGATTCCGCTACAATCGCGCCCTGGGTATCTTGAAGAGTGCGAGCCTTCTTCGGGCGCCCTTGATCTCGGAATTCACTTCAATCCTAAGTTTTTGATGGGGGAGTTCGCGATGTTACCAAACCACGCTCGACGTCTCCTTGCGCCGCTCCTTGTCGCCGCTCTGCTGGTGTTTGCCACCGGATGCTCCTCGTCGAATGACGTCGGCTCGGGCACCAGTGCAAAACCGGCCAACGGAAAATCTGCCAGCGGCAAACCGACCGGCGGAAAATCTGACAACGGCAAACCGGACTCGGGAACGAATCCGCCCACCGCCTCGGGCCAGGAGCCCGATCTGACGGTGACCGCCGCCGATCTCGCGGCCGCGTTCGAGGCAGACGCTGCCGACGCCGACGCGAAGTACAACGGCAAAGTGCTCAAAGTAACCGGTATCGTGGAAGGTCTTCCGCTGACCGATTCGGCCGACGGTATCTATCTGACTTTCGGCGCCGCGGACGAAGACGGCGACTTGAATGAGATCGGCACCTTCTACCTCGCACCCGCCGAAGTTGCCAAAGCGGAGAAACTCTGGAGGGGGCAGGAAGTGACGATCGTCGGCAAGTGCATTGGGGCGCCGATCGTCGGGCCCACTCTGATGGAGTCCCGCATTGAAGAAATCGGAGAACCGATCCCTGTGATCGAGATTGCGGCTGGCGAACTGTTTCGCGAATACCAGGAGGACGAAGAAGCCGCCGACGGAAAGTATAAGGACAAAGTGCTTGTCGTCTCAGGAGTCGTCGCCAACATGGATTCCGACGAGCAGAAAGTCGACATCCGAGGCGACGAGCAAAGCAATGACGATGCGATGCGGCTACAATTCCGTTACGGGCAGATCAATAAGGCTCTCGTGGCGCAATTGGCGAATCTTGAGGCGGGTGACAACATCAAGATCAAAGGTAAATGCGGCGGGATGGACCCTTTCAAGAATACGCTGATCCACATGTACTTCGTTAGGATCGAGACAGAGTGATCGTTGCCCAATCGTGTGGCCGGCTCTCGGGACGAGCTTACACCAGGGCGACGAGCCCCCCGCGCTGCAATTCGCCCCTAAGACGCAATTTGGCTTCGCGATGCTACCTTCGGACGCTTGCGACGCGAAGAATCTTTCCGGTCACTGCTTGGCAGCCCGTTACATTCCAACCCGTTCCAACCAGCGGCGACGGATCGCTGCAAGGGATATTCCGAGAGGGCCGGAACGCCAACGCATAAACGACGATTGATGTTCCGGCGTAGAACGGGTAAACTGCGCACGCAGGGCCTCGCTTCCGTGCATGGCTCCCGAAGCGATGAACAGGGAGACGATCGTGCCGAAACGTCCATCGCAATCGGCGACACGCGACATCGCACATTCTGCCGGCGATCGCGCGCTCTCCGCCGGCGATCGGGCTCTCTCTCGCCGCTCGATTC
>CAYQAJ010000378.1:2518-4269 GCA_964415245.1 uncultured Pirellulaceae bacterium
GCCGGCGATCGCGCGCTCTCCGCCGGCGATCGGGCTCTCTCTCGCCGCTCGATTCTCAAACTCGGCGGACTCGGGGCGCTGGGCGCTTTCTGGTCGAACTGGCTGCGGGCCGAGACCGTCGCGCCGGCCAATGATCGTGGCAAGGCCAAGTCGGTTATTCTCATTTTCAACGCCGGAGCGCCCAGTCATCTCGATTTGTGGGACCCCAAGCCCGAGGCGTCGGACGAAGTGCGCGGGCTCTTTCAACCCGTGGCTACCAAGGTGCCTGGGATACAGTTCACCGAGCTGATTCCCCGCATGGCCGAGCGGGCCGACAAGCTGGCTGTCGTTCGTACCGTGCACCATGAGCACTCACAGCACAACCCGGGCATGTACTGGTCGATCGTCGGCCGGCCGTACCGCATCGACAGCACGCTCATCAACCCCAGCCGCGAGGATTTTCCCAGCTTCGGCACACTGGTGGGCTGGCTGGCCCAGCGCGACGGCTACTCGAAGCCGCTGCCGCCGTACGTGATCACGCCCAAGCCGCACTGCGACAGCTTCAAGTACCTCACGCCCGGGCAGTACGGCGGCTTTCTGGGGGCACGATACGACCCGCTGGTGCTGAATGCCGATCCGAACGACGACAACTTCCAGGTGCCCAACATGGGGCTGGTCGAGGGGGTGAGCCAGGAGCGGTTCGCCATGCGGCGAAGTTTGCTCGGCCAGCTTGACGAACATGGCTTTTCGATCGCCGCCGACGCCGTGCGGGAAATGGAGGTCACCCAGTCGAAAGCTCTGGCGCTCGTCACTTCAAGCGAGTCGAGCCGCGCGTTCGACCTGAAGCGGGAGCCCGACGAAGTGCGCGAGCGGTACGGGCGACACTCGTGGGGGCAATCGCATCTGTTGGCGCGGCGGCTGGTCGAGGCGGGTGCGCGGTTCGTGACGACCGTCAACGGGCCGAGCATCGTGTGGGACACGCACGAGGACAACTTCAATCGAATGAAGAACAAGCTCGTGCCCCCGATGGAGCAGGCGTTTGCCGCGCTGCTCGACGACCTGGAAGAACGGGGCCTCTTGGATTCCACGCTGGTGATCTGGATGGGCGATTTCGGCCGCACGCCCAAGATCAACGCCAAGGCGGGGCGCGACCACTGGCCGGCATGCTTCTCGATGGTGCTGGCCGGCGGCGGAATCCGCGGCGGACAGGTGGTGGGCGAGTCGGACAAGATTGGCGCCCACCCCATCTCGCGGGCCGTCACGCCGGCCGACATCCACGCCACCGTATTCGCGGCCCTGGGCTACGACCCGGCGGCGATTCACTACCACACGCCCGACGGCCGCCCCATGCCGCTGTCGCAAGGGAAGCCGATCGCGGAACTGCTTTAGCGCCGCTTCACGGCGAGTTTTCAGTTTTCGGTTTTCAGTTTTCAGCCGGACGGGTGGGATCGCCCGAGGTAGGCACTCTCCCTCGTGCAGCGACCGGGCTGGTGAAAAAAACGAGTTTCCCTCGGCAGGCGGAGCAAGTAGTAAGCACGCTCCGTCGTGCCGCGACCGGAGTGACAAGAGAGCGCGTTTCCCCTCGGCAGGCGGACGGCACGGCGGAGCGTGCCTGCTACAGGTTTGACGCCAACCAGCAGACGAAGACCACCAGGACGGCGAACATCAGGGCCACGATCGCCAGCGGCAGGACGCGGGGCCACAGGCGGCGCTTGACCGACACGATCCGCGCGCCGCAGTGTGGGCACGTCTCGGGAATCGGCCGCGTGAGC